>NZ_NFOE01000042.1 GCF_002179635.1 Campylobacter jejuni
GGAGGCCATACTAATGCTTTAAGAGAGAAAATGCTAAAAGATTTTTCTAAAAATCCTCCTTATGATGAATTTGGTATGCTTCCTTTCTTAGATGAACTTATAGGAGTGGATTGGATTATTGATTTAAACGAATATCAGTTTGCTTATGATGGTGATGGCGGTAGTATTAAGGCTTTAGATGAGAAAGTAAGACAAGGCAAGCTAAAAGATCCAAGGGATATAGATTCTACTCCAGAGAGTAGGAAAGAATTCGATGAAGAAGCTAATGCTTATACATTTGGTAATAGAATGAATTTTTCCTCTGATATTCGTGACAGTAGAAGTAAAGAATCAGCTAGATTGTTTGATAATCTTTTAATACTACATGCCAAACTAGCAGCCCTAACTCCTCCACAAGGCTATCCTAATGCACCTTATTATTATACACCTGAACAATTGGAAGATTTTTATAAAAGAAATGTGTTAGATAGATTATGTGATCCAAGAATTCCTGCCATATATAGATATAATTTTCCGCAAGAACTTCGAGCTAAAATACTAGCTTATGCTAAAGAGCATAATA
>NZ_NFOE01000041.1 GCF_002179635.1 Campylobacter jejuni
AATCTAACAGCAAGAATTACTGCAATTCCTGCTAACCCTCAATTAGTAGAATTAAAAAATGTTTTAAATGAAATGCTGAATGTATTAGAACAAAAAGTTGGTTCTAATATGAATGAAATTAATAGAGTATTTGATAGCTATAAAGCATTAGACTTTACTACTGAAGTTAAAAATGCTAAAGGTGGAGTTGAAGTAACTACTAATGTATTAGGTCAAGAAATCGTAGGTATGTTAAGACAATCTTCTGAATTTGCTTCTTTATTAGCAGATGAAAGTGGTAAATTACAAAGTGCTGTTAAAAATCTAACAGATTCTTCATCTTCTCAAGCTTCTTCTTTAGAAGAAACAGCAGCAGCACTAGAAGAAATTACTTCTTCTATGCAAAATGTATCCCATAAAACTAGTGAAGTAATTGCTCAAAGTGAAGAGATTAAAAATGTTACTTCTATAATAGGTGATATTGCAGATCAAATTAACCTACTTGCATTAAATGCTGCTATTGAAGCTGCTCGTGCAGGTGAGCACGGACGTGGCTTTGCTGTTGTTGCTGATGAAGTTAGAAATCTAGCAGAAAGAACTCAAAAGTCTTTAGGTGA
>NZ_NFOE01000006.1 GCF_002179635.1 Campylobacter jejuni
AGCCTTTGCTTGAAAAACCACAAACTTTAAGCGAAAAAGAAATTCAAGATAAAAAAGATAAGATTGATGAGTGCTTGAGGGGGGTTTTGAATACAAATATATTAGAACAAATTCAAAATTTTAAAGACCATTTACAAGACATTACTTCTGATATCAAAAAAAGTTTTAGTATTTTAGAATTGGATTTTTCAAAAATTTTAAAGTTTAATGAAGAAATTCATGAGTTTAAAATTTCATTTGAAAAAGATTTTGCATTATTAGGAGAAGTTTTAGTTCCTGCGTTAAAAAATGTCGAATTAGAACTTGCAAAAATTTATTTAATGCCAGCAATAAGCCAAGAAGATAAAAAAACAAGAATGATCTTGTGGATTTTAAAACAAGAAGAGTGGTTTGAAATTCTTCAATCAACACTGATAAATTTTTATAGTGCCATTTCAAGGGAAAATAAATGAATTTTTTACAAAAAAATATCTTAAATATTGAAAAAAATTTGGCAACTAAAATTTTAACTTGCAAAAATCACAAAAAACCTATTGGAAATAAACTTTTTTTAGAAAATATTCAAAACAATTATTCAAACCACCCTATACTTTTTATATATGGTATAGGAGAGTATATCTTAGAACTTTTTAAAAATGAAAACTTAAAAAATATTATTATCTTTGAAGATGATCTAGAGATAGTTTATCACATACTTCAAAATAATGATTTTAGTAATTTTCTTAAAAACAACCAACTTATAATCTATCACACTCAAGACTTTCATCTTTCAAATGCTAAGATGATGTTTTTAAGTCAAAACATTTTATTTTACCATGAAATTTTTACGCTATTTTCATTCAAAAAAACTCTTTTTAGTCAATACATAGAAAATACATGCATTCAAGCACTAGAGCATATAAAAAATGCTATGCATTCAAGCTCTTCTTGTTTAGAAGGTTTAGAATTTTTCACAAAAAATCTCTATCCTATGCTAACAAATCCAAGCACCAAAGAGTTGTTAACAAAACACCAATCTAAAAGCAAAAATGCCATTATAGTAGCAAGTGGACCTAGTCTTATAAAACAACTACCTTTGTTAAAACAAATTCAAAATAAAGTTACTATATTTTGTGCTGATGGATCTTATACTATCTTACACCAACACAATATCAAACCTGATTATATTGGTTGTATTGAAAAAAGTATAGATTCTAATGTTTTTTTTAAAGATTATTATGAAGACAATAATGCAATTTTTCTTCTTACAGACACGACAAATCCTAGTATCATCCAAACTTTACAAGATCATCAAAAAAACATCATTATTACCCTAGCATCTAGTAATTTTAATCATAGTTTTAAGCTTGATGATTATGGCTATACAGATACAAAATTTTCAAGCGTAGCTAATTATTTATACCATTTTGCTATAGGTTTAGGCTATACAAATATCATTTTAATAGGGCAAGATTTAGCTTATGATAAAAACCTAAATTCTCATCCTAAAGAATTTTTACTAGGTGAAAAAACAGATACACATCGTTATGAACTCATAAAAACATTAGCTTATGGAGGAAAAGAAGAAGTTTACACCCATTGTGTATGGGAACTTTATAAAAAAGCTTATGAGGAAGATATACAAAATAATAAACACCTTATCACCACTTATAATGCCACAGAAGGTGGAGCAAGGATAGAAGGAAGTATAGAAAAATCTTTTAAAGAACTTTGTGATGAAATTTTAAACAAACAAAACACAAATAAAAACTTTCCTTCTGTAAGTCTTTCAAATGATTATAAAAAATATATTTTATCTACAATTTCAACCTTGCAAAATCACATCCAAATTAACCAAATTTTTGCATCCCAATGTGAATTAATATTAACAAAATTAAACCCTATTATAGAGCAAATCAATTTTATAGCAAACAACTATACTTTAGAAGATGCTCTTAAACAACTTGATCATGTTCAAATCAATCTTGCTCAAGAATACATCAAAACTTTTAAATCTTTATTGTTTTCACAAAAAAACTGGGAAAGTATGAGCGATATACTCTATACTTTAATTTTTGCAAACGAGCCTAATTTTATAAAACTACAAAGTTTAAAAACACAAAATGATCAAGAAAAGCTTGTTAATACATTATCCTATATCATCAACCATAAAAGATATATCAAAGAAGTTATTGATATTTTATACCAACAAAGGATGATTTTAGAAAGAGCTTTGGCCGATATAGAACAAAAAAATAACCAAGGTAACCCCAATGAATGAACTTTTTTTAAAAAACACTCAAGCATTATTTGAAAAAGATCAGCCTTTAGCCCTAAAGCTACGAGAGCTTAAAGAGTGTGAGCAATTTGAACTTTTTCAAGGAAGTAGTGATAATTTAGATATTAATATATTAGATAAAAAAAGAAAA
>NZ_NFOE01000046.1 GCF_002179635.1 Campylobacter jejuni
GGATCTTTTAAATAAATACTTTGCCAATCTTTAAATTCAAGCAAAGTAGAACTTTGTCCTGTGTAAAGATTAGGATCTAAATATCTGGGTTGATAGTCTTTATAGGGGGAGTTTCTTAATATACGATCAGCTTCAAAGAGAGCTTGCGAATGTTGTTTAGTATATGTGCCATTGCTTTTTGCTGTAAATAATATTTTATTTGTATCTTTTTCTACATTTAATATTGATCCATCTGGCGTATAAATCTCATAAGTTTCACTCATTGTTTATCCTTTCTTTAATTAACCTATACATAAACCATTTTTCATAATGATAGTAGTAGCTAGTCTACCTATCATTTT
>NZ_NFOE01000071.1 GCF_002179635.1 Campylobacter jejuni
TTTATACTTCCTTGTTTATTACAAGCTTATTTATTTAAATGTTATAGCATAAAAGAAAAAAGCAAAAAATTAAGTTGGTTTATAGGGTTTGTGTGTAATCCTATATTAATGGCGGGTGTGTATGTGATGTATTAACATCTTTAAAGACTATCAAAAATTTAATATATTTGATATAATATTTATTTATCTTAAATATTTAGAAAAAAATGGATAGAGAATTATTTATAACAAGGCTTGCTTTTATAAACAATGATGAAATAGACACAATAGATAAAAATTCATCCATAGCATATTTAAAAGCCTTATATCAATGTGAAAATTCCATAGCTATAAATTATAATCAAGAAGATCTTTTCACCCAAGCTAGCGCTATAAACAATCTAGGCTATAATTCTACTTTCACAAAAATCTTCATCCTAGATAAAGAAAATCTAAATGATACCTATCTTGATGCTAGAAAAAGGCTTTATAAATCTATCAATATTTTAAAAGAAAAAAGAAATGAAAAAATAAAAGATATCCAAGCCTATTTAGATAAAGAAATTTCCTTACAAGATAATCTAAATAACCAAAGCTTTAATACTAAGGAAAATGATGTTAATTTAATTTTAAACGAAGTATTTAACATAGAGCAATTTTATGATAAAAATACCAATACCATAGTATTAAAGACAAATAATATAAAAATCATATTCTTAGATAAAGTAAATTTACAAGATTTGCAAGATAATTCTAACAATACTTCTTTCATCTCTATGTCAAATTTAATCCATATTTATGATAATCATTGTGATATTTTTGCAAAAGATAGAAGTGTTTTGGATATAAAGGACATAGAAGAAAAATATCAAATAGATTTTAAAAGTTTAGATACAAAAATCTTTTTAAACTCTACCCTCCTTACAGGCTCAAGTGAACTTCCTAACAATCCTTTTTACTTTGGAGAATTAGATCAAGATAATGCTATAAAACAAGATACACC
>NZ_NFOE01000099.1 GCF_002179635.1 Campylobacter jejuni
GCTGTTTGACCATCTTGAGCAGCTTGAGTAGCTTTAACTTTAATAGTATCAAGTATTTTTAATTGCTCATCCATAGCTTTATCAGCTATTTGAAGCATACTATTTGCATCATTTGCATTGTTAATAGCTTGACCTAAAGTATTGGCCTGAGTTTTTAAGCTATCTGCTATAGCCATACCAGAAGCATCATCTGCAGCTGAATTGATTCTCAAACCTGAACTAAGTCTTGCTAAAGAGCTATCTAACGCTCTTGAGTTCATACCTGCATTTACTTGAGCATTTAAAGATGCTACATTTGTGTTAATACGAAATCCCATTTTAAATCCTTTTAAATATATTCGACACCCTCATGCTGTCGTTTAAGCTAAATCGGAAAGAAAATAAAAAGATTTATATTTTTGTATAAAAAAGTTTTATATTTTTTGGAACGCTATTTGCTTTTAAGAGGCTAAGCAATATTTTGAAAGGATTTAAAATGGGTTTTAGAATAAACACCAACATAGGTGCAATGAATGCACATGCAAATTCAACTATCACAGCTAGAGAGTTAGATAAATCTCTAGGAAGACTTAGTTCAGGTTTGAGAATCAATTCAGCTGCAGATGATGCTTCTGGTATGGCTATAGCAGACTCTTTGAGAAATCAAGCTGCATCTTTAGGTCAAGCTATTAACAATGGTAATGATGCTATAGGTATTTTACAAACCGCTGATAAAGCTATGGATGAGCAATTAAAAATACTTGATACTATTAAAGTTAAAGCTACTCAAGCTGCTCAAGATGGTCAAACAGC
>NZ_NFOE01000027.1 GCF_002179635.1 Campylobacter jejuni
AAACAAAATTCTTAGCTGAGTATACAAATCAAGAAAACATAGAAAATAATTTTAGAGAAGCAGTTTTTAAAGGTAAAACTTCTTTCGCTAGGGCAGAATTTAAAGCCAGGGTTGATTTTAATATGGCACGCTTTGAAGGTGAAGTTAGATTTATAAACACAAAATTCTTAGCTGAATATACAAATCAAGAAATCACAGAAAATAATTTTAGAGAAGCGGTTTTTAAAGGTAAAACTTCTTTCGCTAGGGCAGAATTTAAAGCTAGGGTTAATTTTAATATGGCATGCTTTGAAGGTGAAGCTAGGTTTGTAAACACAAAATTCTTAGCTGAGTATACAAATCAAGAAAACATAGAAAATAATTTTAGAGAAGCAGTTTTTAAAAATAATGCCTATTTTGATAGCACAGAATTTAAAACTAGGGTTGATTTTAACATAGTACGCTTTGACAGTGAAGCTAGGTTTATAGAAACAAAATTCTTAGCTGAGTATACAAATCAAGAAAACATAGAAAATAATTTTAGAGAAGCAGTTTTTAAAGGTAA
>NZ_NFOE01000048.1 GCF_002179635.1 Campylobacter jejuni
TGAAGAAGAATTAGAGATTATTTATTTAGTTTTTCATTATTTAGATTTAAGTGAAGAAATAAGAAATGAAAAGGTGGTTTTGTTTTGCCAAGTAAATTTTAACAATCTAGTAAATTTTTTAGAAAATAAAGGTATAAACACTCTTTTAAGATTATACAATCTTCATATTAAAACCAACTATTATGAAAAAAACTTCAAAGAAAATATTTTAAATACCAATTCTATTGCACTAAAAACCATTAAATATATAACAGATACAAAAGGAAATTCCCCACTAGACTCCTTCGAAGGCATTACCCAACTTTTACACAATCTACCTTATCAATTAGCTAATCCTAGTTTAAAAGACTTGCTAAAACAAAGAAAAGGTAAAATAGAAAA
>NZ_NFOE01000021.1 GCF_002179635.1 Campylobacter jejuni
CAAAATCTATATATCCTGCTAGAAAAAGCTGCCCCAAGACATTAATATATTCACTTATATAGGTAGGTTTGGGTGCATTTAAAGAAAATGGGCTGCTAAGATTATCAATGCTGTAAGTATCTAATAAAATTAAATTATTACATTCCCACCTCGAGACACCCATGCTTTTTCCACAAATAAGCAAAATATAATATTCAAATAGTTCCAAAATACCGACCTTATCTTTTAAATGAGATGCTATAACTAAAGCTGGATTAGCATAATCATTCTCTAAAAGCTGGGTTTTTTTCCATATATCAAAATCCATATCAGGAAAAAAAATAGCGCACTTTTCATTTTCTTCCCATTTTATATATCTATATTTCATTTTTTATCCCATTTTCTATATGTATTGTTTTAAGATTTCCTCTTGGTTTGTTGGAATTTATCTCTATGGTCTCGCCCCCACTTTTAGAAGTTTTTTTATATTGTATAATAGTTTGATCATCTAGTTTTCTCATATAAATCGGTTGACCGTATTTTTTATCTACTTTATTTTCTAACTCTTCAGAGTTTTTAGTTAACTTTTTCCATAATTTGTCTAATTCCTCTTTATTTTCAACTATTCTTCTGCGTTTATCTCGAACATTTTTTGGCAGTTTATCCACTATCTGCAACACTTCATCTTTAGTCAATGTTCTAGGTTTTAAATACTCAGTATCTTTAAAAAATTGCCTTATCCCTCTTAAAGCCGGAGCAAATGTATAACTCACATCTTCCAAAGGTTTATCATTGAGTTCTAATTGACTAGGAAATATTATCTCAATAAA
>NZ_NFOE01000013.1 GCF_002179635.1 Campylobacter jejuni
GAGACTCGAACTCGTGTTACCGCCGTGAAAGGGCGATGTCCTAACCGCTAGACGAATGGGCCACTTACAGTATAAAATAAAAATTATATCTATACTTTACTTAATAAATAATTAATTTGTTATTTTATTATAAAAATATATAATTTCATCCTATTAAGTAATCAAGGAAAAAAATGGATATTTTAAGTTTAATTGTTTTATCTTTTGCTTTAGCAGCAGACGCTTTTGCGGTCTCATTGTGTAAGGGTTTTAGTGCTAAAGAATTAAAAATAAGACATTATTTAATAGTTGGATTATATTTTGGTGGCTTTCAGGCTTTAATGCCGGCTATTGGATACACTCTAGGGGCCTCTTTTGGTTCTTTTGTAGAAAAAATTGACCATTGGATTGCTTTTATTCTTCTTGGTGCTATAGGTGGTAAAATGATGCAAGAATCTTTCAAAAAGGATAGTTGTAAAGAAAATTCAAATTTATTTGATTTCAAAACCATGATAGCTCTTGCTATTGCCACTAGTATCGATGCGCTTGCTGTTGGGGTAAGTTTTGCCTTTTTAAAGGTAGATTTATTTATAGCATTGTTATGTATAGGTGTAATCACTTTCATAATGTGTGTTCTAGCTTTAAAAATCGGTAGTAAATTCGGCACTTACCTCAAAAGTAAAGCCGAATTTCTAGGTGGTACGATTTTAATTTTACTAGCGGTTAAAATTTTATTTGAACATTTATCTTAGATATCTATTTCTATCCCTACAGGAGCATGATCTGAACCAAAAATGTCATCTCTTATGAAGGCATTTTTGAGCTTATCTTTTAAGCCATTAGAAATGAAAAAATAATCAATCCTCCAGCCTACATTTCTTTCTCTTGCTTTCATTCTATAGCTCCACCACGAATACTTTTCTTTAACATCGCCATTTATATGTCTAAAAGTATCAATAAAGCCTAATTTTAGCAAATCATCTATCCAAGCACGCTCAATCGGTAAAAAACCTGAAGTTTTTTCATTGGCTTTTGGGTGGGTTAAATCTATCTCACGGTGAGCAGTATTTACATCTCCGCAGATAATGATTTCTTTACCTTCTTTTAAAAGTTTATCTAAATACACTAAAAAATCATTATAAAATTTCATTTTAAAGTTCAAACGCTCTTCATCTTTTTGGCCATTTGGAAAGTAGATATTAAACAAAACTACATTTTTAAAGCTATGCTCTAAAACCCTGCCTTCATCATCATCAAAAAACTCACATTTTTTGACTTCGCAATCAAAATTACACAAGCTCATTACACCTGAATACCCTGCTCTTTTAGCGCTATTTGAATACATATGTTTAAAAGGATATTCATAAATTCTTTTTGGAAATTTATCCTCGTGTGCTTTGATTTCTTGGAAACCTATAAAATCAATTTCTTCTTTTTCAATCCAATCAAGTGCATTTTTATCACAAATTGCCCTTAGGCCATTTACATTCCATGATAATAATTTCATAAAATCCCTTTACTAATCTTCTTTTGTTGCTATTTTATATGCGATTTATTAATTTTATTCAAATAGACTAAGTTTTTATTTTATTCTAAAGGAAAAAAATGCACCTAAAACTTTCATGGACAAAATTTACCCTGCTTAATGCGGTTTTTATCATGGTATTTAACTTTCCATTGTTTGAGTTTGTATATGAAAAGATAGATCAAAACACTATGCTCTTTAGTGTATTTTTTGGAATTTATTTTTTCTTAGTTTTAAGTGTTTTGTCTTTGGTGTATTTTCCCTACATCGCCAAAATTTTAAGCATTTTTTTACTTAGCACTTGTGCTATTTGTAGTTATTTTGTTAGTAATTATGGGGTTTTAATCGATGATCATATGATACAAAATGTTGTTGAAACAGATAATAGGGAATTTTTTTCTTATTTTAATTTTTCCTTTGCTTTGTATATTTTAGCCTTTGTGGTTTTTCCTAGTTTGCTTGTGATTTTTACTAAGATTGATTATCAAAAATATTTTTTCAAAAAAAGTGTATTGTTTTTAACTTCTTTGGTGTTTTGCTTTGCTTTAGTAGCTCTTAGCTCAAAAACACTTTTACCTTTTTTAAGATCACACAATATCGTTAGAATGTATAATCTACCCTTTTACCCAATATACTCAAGCATAGAATTTACAAAGAAAAAGCTAGCAGGTAAAAAAGAACTAACTATCATTTCAAATGATGCAAGTTTAAAAGATACTAATACAACTAAACTTATGATTTTAGTCATAGGTGAAACTGCTAGGGCAAGTAATTATTCTTTAGGCACTTACAAAATCAATGATACGAATTTTTATACTAAAAATGAGCCAAATTTAGTGTATTTTAGTGATGTAAGCTCTTGTGGGACTGCTACTGCAAGAAGTTTGCCTTGTATGTTTTCAAGACACAAAAGAGTAAATTTTGAAGATGGACTATATGAAGAAAATGTTTTAGATGTCTTACAAAAGGTTGGAGTACAAAGTATTTGGTTTGGTAATAACTCAGGAGGCTGCAAAGGAAATTGTGATCGTATAAAACACAAACTAATTCTAAAAGATTATGATGAGAGTTTACTTGAACTTGTAAAACAAGAACTTGAAAATATAAATTCAAACAAAATTATCGTTGTACATTTACAAGGCTCACATGGACCAACTTACTATAAACGCTACCCAAATGCATTTAAAAAATTTATGCCAACATGTGATACAAACGAGCTTAACACCTGCTCACACGAACAAATCATAAACACCTATGATAATACTTTACTTTATACAGACTTTATTATAAAAAGCCTTATAGATATGCTTAAGCAAAATCCTACCAAAGAAGCTTCTTTGCTTTATTTATCAGATCATGGAGAAAGCTTGGGTGAAAATGGAATTTATCTTCATGGTATGCCTTATTTAATAGCACCAAAAGAACAAAAACACATACCGATGATATTTTGGAGTAAAGATAGTAAATTAAGCCAAGATTTACAAAGCAAAAAAGACTATAAACTTTCTCAAGATAATCTTTTTTCAAGTTTGCTCGGGTATTTTGGTATAAATAGCAAAGAATATGAGGCAAATTATGATATATTTAGCAAAAATTTAAAGGAAAATCCTTAATGAAGCCAAAGTATTCTTTATTTAAAAATGCAAGCTATGCCTTTAGTGGAATTAAATTTTTACTCCAAGATGAAATGGCTTTTAGGATAGAATTTGCCATTATTTTACCTTTGATTTTTGCAAGCTTATTTTTACCTGTGAGTTTTTTAGAGCATTTTGTGCTTGTATTTGTTTTGGTGCTAATTTTGATCGTAGAAGCGCTAAATTCTGCCATAGAAGCTTGTGTGGATCTTTGCACCAGCGAATTTCACATCTTAGCTAAAAAAGCAAAAGATTGTGCGAGTGCTGGGGTATTTTTTAGCGTGGTTTTAGCTATAATTACTTGGAGTTTTATTCTTTTTGATTTGGTTAGAGAATGGATGATAAAGTAAAAACACTATGTGCGAAAATCTTTGGTAAAAAACGCTTTGAAATTTTAGAATTTTTAGCCCTTCATGCTAATGAAGATGGCTTTGTCTTTGCAAATATAGAAGAACTTTCTAAAAGGTTAAATATCAGCAAACCTACCATCATTTCTACTTTTAAATTTTTAGAAGAAAAAGCTTTACTTGAAAAACTCAAAAACGGCTTATATAAACTCAAATAGGAGATAAAATGACACTTAAAAACCCTTTGGATATGCATTTACATTTACGTGATGAAAGTATGCTTGAACTTGTAGCCCCATTTAGCGCAAAAGACTTTAAAGCAGGGGTTATCATGCCAAATTTAATTACCCCGCTTACCGAAACAACTGCACTCAAAGCTTATAAAGAACGCATTTTAAAAGCATGTAAAAATGAAGATTTTACGCCTTTGATGACTTTATTTTTTAAAGACTATGATGAAAAATTTTTAGAAAAAGCTAAAAATGAGCTTTTTGCTATCAAGCTTTATCCTGCAGGTATCACTACCAACTCAGATAATGGAATTTCAAGCTTTGATATAGAAAAGTTAAAACCTACACTAAATGCTATGAGTGAGCTTGGCCTGCCTTTACTTGTACATGGAGAAACAAATGATTTTGTAATGGATAGAGAGGCAAATTTTGCTAAAATCTATGAAAAATTAGCTAAAAACTTCCCAAAATTAAAAATCATAATGGAACATATTACCACTAAGGTTTTGTGTGATTTATTAAAAGATTATGAAAATTTATATGCAACTATCACTTTACATCATTTAATGATAACCCTTGATGATGTAGTGGGTGGTAAGATGGATCCGCATTTATTTTGCAAGCCTATTGCAAAACGCTATGAAGACAAAGACGCTTTATGTGAGCTTGCTTTTAGTGGTTATGAAAAGGCTATGTTTGGAAGTGATAGCGCACCTCATCCATTACACACTAAAGAATGTTGTGGATGTGCAGCTGGAGTATTTAGCGCACCGGTGATTTTACCTGTGCTAGCTGAACTTTTTGAAAAACATTCAAATGAAGCAAATTTACAAAAATTTATTTCAGATAATGCTTGTAAAATTCATAATCTTAAATTTGAAAAAGATAAAATCATCACTTTAGAAAAACAAGAATGGCAAGTAGCGCAAAAATACGGCGATGTAGTGCCATTTATGGCAGGAAAAACTTTAAATTTCAAGGTTATTTAGCCTTGAAATTTAATCAATAATCAAAAGTTTTATCTTAGCTTCTATAATCTCTTCTACCTCATCTTTTACAAAGCTTTCTAACTCTTGTTTGTTTGCATTAACACCATTCATACTCAAATGCCACAAAGCATTTTCTATCGCACTTTCTTTGTCTCTTTTTACTACTCTAGTTTCGTTAAAAATTTCACTCTCATAAGGGATATTTTGCGCATTTAAAAAACCTTGCAAGTCCTCTTCATAAAAACCTTTAAAATGCGTGTTAAAACGCTCAAATATAGGATCTAAAAAGCTACTTTTGCGCCTACTCGCCCAGCCTAAATATACTTTTTTAGAAGCTAAGCTTAAAAAAGCTTTATAGTCTTTTTCATTTTGTAAAGCAGGGGACATACTCAAAAAGGCTAAGTCAAATTTTGTATTATTGTTTTTATAAAAGTTTTCAAAGTCCAAATTTAGTGTTTTTACATTTGATATAGCATGAGTTTTTGCATCTTCTTGCAAAATTTCAAGCATAGCACTAGAGCTGTCTACACCCAAAACACTTTTTGCTTTTTGTGCTAAATGCAAAGTCCAAACACCACTCCCACAACCTATATCTACCACGCTTTTACCTCGCAAGGATCCAAGTTTTGCAAAAGTAGCTTTTTGAATTTCGTTTAAATCAGGATTATACCTTGCATAGCTTTTTGCTTTTTTATTCCATAAATTCATCTTCACTCCTTATTTTTTCTAATATAGTATAATATTTTTTTGTTTTTAGAAAGGAAAATTATGCGTGTATTGTTTTTGTGTTTGATTTCATTTTTAAGTATATATGCTAAAGATTTGGTAAGTGTTAGTATAGCTCCACAAGCTTACTTTGTAAAGCAAATTGCTAAAGACACTTTAGATATTAATATAGTCATACCGCCTAATGCAAATGAGCATACTTTCGAATTTAAACCAAGTGGTATTTTAAAACTTGAAAAAAGCGATATTTACTTCACGGCAAATTTGGAATTTGAAAAAATTTGGATTTTAAAACTTAAAGATAATCTCAAAAATACCAAAATCATCTCTACTCAAAATGGCATTGATTTTATACCTTTGCAAGAGCATGCACATGAAGGACACTATCATCATGGAGATGATCCTCACACATGGCTTGATCCACTTTTAGCAAAAACTCATGCTAAAAATATCACCCTAGCGCTTATAGAACAATACCCACAAAATAAAGCATTTTATGAGCAAAATTTAGAAAATTTCTTAAAAGAAATGGATACATTAAATTTACAAATACAAGCTTTATTTAAAAATGCAAAAAACAAGCATTTTTTAGTTTATCATCCATCTTGGGGGTATTTTGCAAAAAGATATCATCTAAGTCAAATTCCTGTAGAAATAGAAGGAAAAGAGCCTAAGCCAAAAGACTTAGCCAAGCTTGCAAAACTCATACAAAAAGAGCAAATCAAAGCTATTTTTGTACCCAAAGGAGCTAATAACAATACCATTAAAGCTATGGCGAGTAATTATGATCTTAAAATCATAGAACTTGATCATTTGCCAAGTGATTATAAAAATGAGCTTTTAAAAGATGCAAAAAACATAGCAAGCGTTTTACAATGATAAAAATCAATATTAAAAATTTAAACTTTTCATATAATCAAGATGAGGTTTTAAAAAATATCAACCTAAACTATGAAAGCAAAGACTTTTTAGCCATAGTAGGACCAAATGGTGGGGGTAAATCTACACTTTTAAAACTCATACTAGGCTTGCTAAATAGTCATAAAAATATAAACTTTGAAAACTTGAGTTTAAAAGATATAGGTTATGTCCCACAAAATACTTTAGCTAATCCAAACTTTCCAGTATGCGTACTAGAAGTAGTGATGATGGGAAGAGTGGATAAAAAATTCTTCGGTTTTTATACCAAAAAAGATCAAGAGCAAGCCTTGCTAGCCTTAGAAAAAGTAGGTATGAGAAATTTTTGGGATAAAAAAATCAACGAACTAAGCGGAGGCCAAAGACAAAGAGTTTATATAGCAAGAGCCCTAGCAAGTGAATGTAAGCTTTTGATCCTTGATGAGCCTACTGCAAGCATAGACACCAAAGGCTCGGTGCAGATTTTTGAGCTTTTGAAAAAATTACACGAAAGCGGGGTTGGTGTGATAGTAATATGCCATGATTTAAATGTAAGCTTAGCTTATGCAAATAAAATCGCATATTTAAATAAAGAATTATTCTTGCATGAAAACACCCCTGAAAAAAAGGCACATTTACTAGCACATTTAAGCCAAAATCACACGCATTTTTGTGATGTGGAGCTTAGCTTGGAGCAGTGTTGCTGTGAAGGAAAAAACCATGCTTGAACTTTTATCTAGCTCTTTTATACAAAATGCTTTTTTGGCTGCATTTTTAACTAGCATTGCTTGTGGGATCATGGGAACTTTGATCATGATCAACCGCTTAAGCTCTATGGCAGGAGGCATTACACATGGGGCTTTTGGGGGCATAGGTATAGCATTTTATTTTGGTTTGCCAGTATTAGTTAGCACGAGTTTATTTACTCTTTTTTTAGCCTTGCTTGTAGCATTTTTAGTACAAAAATATCCTTTTAGGAGTGATAATATAGTCGGTGTTATATGGGCTTTTGGAATGGCTGTTGGTATCATACTCATAGACTTAACTCCTGGGTATAATGGTGATTTAATGGGGTATTTATTTGGTAGTATTTTGTCTGTACCTACACAAGATATAGTTTTATTTGCAGTAATTGATGTGATTTTTGTCATTTTAGTATTGCTTTTTTATCGTCAATTTGAAATTCTAAGCTTTGATAAAGAATTTGCAAGCTTAAGAGGGGTTAAAACTAATCTTTTTCATTATCTTTTAATCGCGATGATGGCTTTTTGTATCGTTATAAGTATCAAAGTAGTAGGGCTTATACTTGTGATAGCTTTACTTAGCATACCTGCATTTATCGCTGAGAGCTTTTCTAAAAAGCTTGGTCAAATGATGATCATCTCTACGCTTTTGAGCATAAGTTTTTGTGTGATAGGGCTTTTTGTAAGTTTTTATTATAATCTTGCAAGTGGAGCTTGCATTATAGCAAGTGCTTGTGTGATTTTTGTGCTTTATCTTTGTTTTAGCGCCTTTTTAAAGAAAAGTTAAAATTTACTTTTACCTTAAAATGCTATTTTCATGCACTCTTAAAAAACTAGCAAATTTTGGCTTGCCATTTTTGGTTAAGCCGTTGTATTTAAAAGTGATTATAGCACCAACTGGAGGAGGGTTTAAGCGATCGCTTTCTTTAAAACCTGAACCTATTTTAAAACTTACTTTTTTACCCTCAATCACTGCTTCACAGAGCAAAGATCCCATTTTACCTTCAAATTTTCCCTTACCTTCAAAATGCTTTTTTACAACACATTCTGTATCATCAAAAGGTTTTAGTTTAAAAGCATTGTTTGATCTTTTCTTTTCATAAGGTGCGTTGTTTAATCTTATGATTATACCCTCGCCTTTATGCGAAATGATATCTTGGTAAAATTGCTTTAAATGATTTTTATCTTTAATGCGAATTTGTGGGATGATTTTTATAAAATCATTTGGATTTTTAGCTAAATACTTTTTTAAAACTTCTAATCTTGCTTCTAATGTGCAAGGATCAAGCTTAAATTCCTCACAAGCATTTGGCACATCAAAGACATTATAACTTACTTTTTGCCAAAGTTTTTCATCGGGATTTTCTTGGCGTATTAAAGATGAAATTTCTTCAAAAGAAGCTCTTTTTACCCAAAGTTCTCCATCTAACTCAAATTTAGGAAAGTTTTTTGTGAAAAACGAAGGGAGTTTTATAGCATTTCCTGCTCTTGTTTGCATAGACTTACCACTCCAAAGACCCCTTACGCCATCGAGTTTTTCGCTCATGAAATAATGGCTTAAATTTACATCTTTAAATGCTTTTTCATCATAAACTTTAAAAAGTAAAATATCTTTAGCAAAAAGAGGATTTAAAAAGAGTGTAAAGAGAAAAACAAGGCTTATAAAAAGCCTTGCAGTAAGATTAAAGTGCTTTTTTAGCAGCATCTGCTATTTTAGCAAAAGCAGCTGCGTCATTCATCGCTAAATCAGCTAAGATTTTTCTATCAAGCTCAATGCCTGCTTTTTTAAGACCATTTATAAATCTTGAATAACTAATATCATTTAGTCTGCAAGCTGCATTGATACGCACTATCCAAAGACGACGGAAATCACGTTTTTTGCGGCGTCTATCACGATACGCATAAACCAAACTTCTTTCTAATTGTTCTTTAGCTTTTCTAAAGTGTTTGCGGCGACCACTATAAAAACCACGCGCAAGTTTTAAAACTTTTTTATGTCTGCGGCGTCTTACAACACCTGTTTTTACTCTTGCCATATTTATCCTTTCACAAATTGGCGTTCGTTAAACGAATCTTGCCCTTTAAATAAGGGGAGTTTGAATGACTTTCGTCAAAAACTAAATTTAAGCGAGCTTAAATTCCTAACATTTTTTCAACCGCTTTAACATTGGTTGAGTGAACATACTTAGAAGTGCGAAGATCACGCATTCTTTTAGCAGGTTTTTTAGTCAAAATGTGGCTTCTATAAGCAGCACCTCTTTTGATTTTATTTTTACCTACTTTGAAGCGTTTAACAGCACTTTTAACGCTTTTCATTTTTGGCATGTGTATCCTTTGGATAAATTTTTTCATAAAAGAAAGCTATCATTTTACTACAACTATGCTTTAGAAAAATTAAATTTTTATATGACACAACCTGTCACAAGGGTTTAATATGATTTTATTAATTTTATAAAACCTAATAAAGGAGTCAAATGGCAATAATAGTCGGTGTTATAGCTATGATAGCTACTGCTATGTGGGCTATAGTTTGCGGAGCCTTTTGGGCTTTATTTATATTTATATTATGGTGCGTTATATTACCAAGTTTATTTTTAATAGAAAAATACGGAATTATAAATATAGTAGTTTCTTATACGATAATTTTAGCCGGCGTAATGATACTTACAAGGATAATTAAAAGTAAACAATACTAAACAAAACCTTGACAATACGGGGGGGGGGTATTGATATAATAACAAAATTTAAATTGAAAGGAAAAAGATGGCATATAGATATGACAAAGATTTGGAATTTTTGAGAAACTTAAGTAGCGAAGAATTAAATGATTTTGTTAGTATTCTTACACATGACAAAGATAATGCTACAAGATTTACAGAATTAATAACAGTAAATGAGCTATATAAAAAATTCTATCCTGATCATAAACAGTATTTAGACTTAATTTTAGATGAGTTTCAATGTTTTGGAGGAAATACTTTTGCAAATATTTTAAGAATGGGAAAAGGTGTACTTTATAAAGAAATTTTATGCGATGTAGCCGATAAACTTAAAGTTAATTATAATAAAAATTCCGATACAGAGATAATAGAAATAAATCTTTTTATGAAAATTTTAGAAAATTCTTTAGACCAAATGAACAAAGAGCAAATCAAGGAAATTTCTCAAGAATTAAATTTAAATTTATCAACTTTTACAAAACAATCTACAATGGCAGCAATGCAATTTTTAATAAAACAAGGTGGTTTCAAAAGCTATCAATTAATAGTTATTGTTGCAAATGCCATATCAAAATTAATTTTAGGCAGAGGATTGTCAGCTGTAGTTAATGCGAGTTTAACAAAAGCGATGAGTATTTTTGTTGGTCCTATTGGATGGGCAATAACAGGGATGTGGACTGCAATAGATATAGCAGGACCTGCTTATAGAGTAACTATACCAGCTGTTATTCAAATAGCATATCTACGACAAAGTTATAATATGAAACAAAATAACTAAAAACTATTATAAAAGAGACCACTATGATAGATAATAAAGAACTTACAAACGATTATGAACTTTTAGAAAATGATTTGAAAGAGATATCACAAAGAGAACAACTTGAAATTAATATAAATCAAAACTTAGAAGAAGCCTTGCAAGAACTAAAAAACATAGAAACACAACTACCAAAAGAGCAAAGTAAAAAACTTTTTGAGCAATGCACCCAAAATGCACTTGATACCATAACAAGTCATTTTGGATTAGCTGCTATTATTCTAGATTCTAAAGATGGTGGTAATGTCAGTACCACACATAATGCTAGGAAAGGCATATATGCCAACGAAAACGATAAGCAACAATATGAAAAACGCGAAAAATACTGTTCAAAAAAATATCATAATGAGGAATACAATAAAATAAATAATAAACTAAAAAAAGAAATAGAAGAGGGAAGATTATATGATTATGCAACTGGAAAGATGATTAAGCCAAAAGACAATACTCAGCTAGATCATGTTGTTTCAGCCAAAGAAATTCATGAAGATCGTGCAAGAATTTTAGCTAATGCTGATGGTGTATCTTTAGCTAATACACCTCAAAATCTAAAAAAAACAGATGCTAAGATAAATAATTTTAAAAGAGATAATAGTGCAATTAAAACTTTAGAGAAAATGGAAGAAAAAATACAAATATTAACCGAAAAAGAAACAAAAAATGGAAAATTATCCTTAAAAGATCAAAAAAATATAGAAAGATTATTGGATATGCAATGTAAAATTGATGGTGAAAAATTTATAGAAGAATATAATCGTCAAAAAAAACATATTGATAGTGAAATTGATAAAATTTACTATACAAGCCTAAAACCTTACAAAGAAGCTTTGATAACCGGAGCTAAAGACTCTACAAAAATGATTGTATATTCAGCACTTGGAATGATTTTAAGAGACTTTTTCAAAAGCTTAATGATAGAAATTAGAAAAACATTTAAAGAATTTGGAAACGAGAGTTTTAGTGATATATTCAAAAGATTTAAAGATAGAATCCATTACATTTGGGATGATATCAAAAAGAAATGGAAAAATATTTTTGCAAGTTCTTTAGAGGCAGGAATTCAAGCATTTTTATCTAATTTAGTTGTATTTGCTGTAAATACCATATTTACAACTTTAAAAAGAATAGTTCAAGTTATTCGTGCTGGCTTTACTTCTTTATATAATGCGATAAAAATTATTATAAATCCTCCAAAAGATATGCCTAAAGAAGATATATATTTTGAGGCCGCTAAAATTTTTACAGCAGGTATTATCGCCTCACTCACAATGCTAGGAAGTGAGGCGATAAATAAATGGCTTATAACTATACCTGGGCTTAATGTTTTATTATCTTTACCTATACCATTTACAAGTGAAACTATAGGTGATGCAATTTCATTAAGTATAAGTGCTGCTTTTGGAGCTATTGTTAGCACTATTGTTATTTTTTATATGGATAAATGGAAAAACAACTCCAAAATAGGAAATTTACGATTACAGCTTGTTACTCAAAGTGGTGTTATTTTAAATTGTAAAATAGCTCAAACATGGCTTATGCTAGATGATGCATATATTTTTTTAACACATGCAATAAATTCTATAAAAGAAAAGAATTTAATGCTGCAAAATAATCTCACTCAAGAGCTAAATACTTATAAAAAGATGAACGAGGAAAGAAAAACTAAAATATCTAATCTGAAGAAAAAGATTCTTAATCTAAAGGAATTGCATGATTAGTTATAGTAAAAGTAAACATAAAATTAGTATAATAAATTCACATAAATGTTTAACAAAAACAAATACACCTAATAAGAATGCAAATTCGCAAGAAGTAGCTAACATACTTAATAATAAAATTCACAAAGCTTCTAAAAAAATCATAGAGGCAAAAAAAGTTGCAAAATTAGCTAAAAATACTAAAAATACTTTTTTGGAAAATATGGCAAAAAATATACCTTTTGTTGGAAATTTTATTGATAGTGAAGAGATTAAAAAAATAAATATTCTAATAGAATTAAACATGATGAATATAGAGGCTATTGAAGCACAAAATGATTTAATTCAAGAAGTTATAAAACTCACATGTTATAGCGTAGAATTTATAAATGACACAATCAACGATCTACAATTAATAATTTCCAAAACAAATGAAAATTATAGGACTAGCATTACAGAATTATCTTATGATACAAATGAAATTTTAAAAATATATAATGAACTTACAGATATTGTAATAAATCAAATGCAAGATCATACAAAACATTTTCAAGAAATTCAAATAAAAATAGAAAAAAATGAAGATGAAGTAAATCTAATTAAACAACAACAAAAAAACTTCACCGAAACTATTGAGTTACAAGAAAATAAAATAAACTCACTTAATAAAGATTTACTATTATATTCAAAAAAAATCGACAATTTATCAATGCAACAAAATGAATTTATGCAAAAATATGAAAACCAAATAGCAAATTTATCGAAAGATATTATGCAAGAATTGGAAAACATAAAAACTGTAATAAAAAAACACGAAAATCTATTAGATAATAATATGTTAAAAATAGTTTCTATTACATCTTTGGGGATTGCAATAATAGCAATTTTATTGCAATATATACAATAAACCATGCTAAACAAACTACCTCAACTTTTTTCATTGCTTTTTAGTTATAAATCAAACATCTTTAACATCATCTCAAAGCCAAAGCAAGCTTATACCTACACTAAGTTTGCTTTAGAGTTAAAAGAGCTTTATGAAAAAGAAAACGACAAAACCGAAGCTGCTTTTATCATCCTAGATAGAGTGCTTAAATTTAAAAAAGAAAGTCCTGATGATTTTGATGATCTTTTAAAGCTTATTCAAGAGCTTTTAGCTACTTATGAAAATGATCCAAAAACAATCAAACAAAACATCAAAGATTTGCTAAAATAAACAAAAAAAAGGTTGTATATGGAAAAAGACAAGCTTTCTACGCGTTTAGTTTCTATACTGCAGTGTTTAAACAATGGTGAGCGTTTTAGCTTAGAAGAGCTTGCACAAGAATTTAATGTCAGCATTCGCACTATACAAAGAGACTTGCATGAGCGCCTTGCTTTTATCCCTATAAAAAAAGAAAATGGAAAATACTTTTTAGAAGGCTATGTTTTAGGAAAATTAAGCTTTAAAGATATACAAAATTTTGCTATTTTAAGCGGTATAGGTAGGCTTTATCCTAGTTTAGATAAAGAGTTTTTAAACGACTTGCTTAATGAAAAAATCAATAAAGCCTTTTTAGTCAAAACCCAAAACTATGAAACACTTGATAGAGAAGTTTTTGAAGAACTAAGCGCAGCTATCATAGCAAAATATCCCATTAGTTTTTACTACAAAGAAAAACACAGAAAAGCTAATCCATACAAACTCATCAATATTGACCACATATGGTATCTTTTAGCAGATGAAAACGATACTTTAAAAACCTTTACTTTTTCTAAAATCACACAACTAAGAGTGGAAAAGAAAGAAATTTTTACCCCAAAAGAAGAGTTTTTAAAACAAATTCAAAAAGATCAAAGCAACTGGATTAGTAAAGAAAACAAAGAAGCTATTTTAAAACTTGATAAAAAAGCTAAAGAATATTTCTTAAGAAAAAATGCCCTTACTAAATACGAATTTATAGATGAGGATGAGAATTTTATTTACATCAAGGCATTTTATACCTATGATGATGAGCTTTTAAATTTAATAAGATATTGGATACCATATATTAAAATAAACAAACCTATCGCTTTAAAAGAAAAACTTTTTGAGCAGTTAAATACATACATGCAAGATTAGCGTTTTTTTAATATATAGAGTTGTTCTTGTATATGCATAGAGCGTTTAGAAAGGTTTCTACTAGCTCTAAAGGCATTATACTTTTGCTCAAGCACAAAACATTCTCCAAGACTTTGAAGTCTTTTTGTGAAATTTTCTTTTTTTACAAAACCCTCACAATTATAAGAAAGCAATACAATCTTGGCTTTTAAATCATTTATCAAATCAAACAAAGCATCTTCGGCTTTTTTTTCTTTGTTAAAAGCACTGCGGTTCCAGTCTTTTGGTATGCCAGAAACCTTTGAAATTTCCTTTGGCTTTTTATAATTAGCAATTAAATTTAACATAAAATAATTTGATCCATAAGGATGTTGATTATAAGGTGGGTCTAAATACGCCACATCAAAGCCATCAAGCTCTTTAGCTAAAACATTTGCATCCTTTTGAAAAACCTCATACTCACAAGTAAAATTTGAAAAAATAGGCATTTTTAAAGATATATCACCCTTTATACGACTAAGTGCGTTTGCTCCATTTCCTCCAAATTTACCAATGCCATTTTTATCTTTATAAAAGCCTTTAAAAACCCCGCTTGTATTTGCATGCACACTTGCTTCATAAATAAGTGGTGCAATGAAATATTTTTGAATTTCTTTTGGCAAGCTTGAAATTTTTTCTCGCACAGAGTCTAAATACATAGCGTTTTTAAGCGTGTAGAAAACTCTTTCATTCTTTTGGATATACTCATCATCGTTTGGTGCATAAAGCTTGCTTATAAAGCCTTTTTTGAGTTTTAAATCAGAAATTAAAAAAGCATAATGTTTTTGTAATTCTTGTAAAAATTGTGCGTTTTGATTGCTTAAATAACACTCATTGATGATTTTAGAATAATCTTCCAAATCATTTGCCATGATAAAACTCGCATAAGGCTTCACAAAACGCGAAACCACCCCAGAGCCACTAAATACATCACAAAAACTAAATTTGTCTTTTTTAAGCTCATTTTGTGCGAATTTAAAGCCTTGATTTAAAAACTCAAGCAAAGATCTTTTATTGCCAAGATAAGTTATGATTTGTTCTTTTAAAAATTGTGGATTTTCTTCTAGCATAAGTTTAAAATACAAGCCTTAAAAAGGCTTGTGATTATTTTTTCTTTTTAGGAGTTACTAGCATATTTACATAGCGTCCTTCGAGTAAAGGCTCTTTGTCTCTATCTGCTATATCTTCAACCATTTGCCAAATTTTTTCAAGCAAAGCTACCCCTGCTTCAGGAGAGCCCATCTCACGACCTTTTAAAAACACTCTAAATTTCACATGCTTGCCTTGCTCTAAAAACTCGCTTGCGTGTTTGACTTTATAATTAATGTCATTTTGAGCGATTTTCACAGAAAGTTTGATTTCTTTTATATCAATAACTTTTTGTTTTTTCTTTGCTTCTTTTTGTTTCTTTTCTTGTTGATAACGGAATTTTCCATAATCCATTATCTTACATACAGGTGGTTTGGCTTCAGGGGCTATCATCACCAAATCAAGCCCTAGTCTATTTGCTATATCTAGCGCTTCATCACTACTAATAATGCCATAAACCTTGCCATCATCACCTATACATCTGATCTCATCTGCCTGAATTTCTTCATTTAGCAATACTTCTTTTTCTTTACTCAAAAGCGTACCTCACTTAATTTCTCCTTTGTTAGGGTTATAAATTCATCTAAAGTCATTGTTTTTTGTTCTTTTGCTCTTCTATCTCTTAAAGCCACACTTTTGTTTGCTACTTCTTCATCACCTAAAACAAGTATCATAGGCACATGTGCTTTTTCAGCGGTGCGGATTTTTTTATTTAAGCTTTCATTTTTATTATACACTTCACTATCAATGCCAAGTTCTAAAAGTTTTCTTGCTATTTCTTTTGCATAATCATGGTGATTTTGTGAAATAGGCACTATAGCTACTTGAGTTGGTGCTATGAAAAATGGCAACTCACCCGCACAATGCTCTACTAAAATTCCTATAAATCTTTCAAAAGAACCTAAAATAGCACGGTGAAGCATTACAGGTTGCTTTTTCTCATTATCTGCGTCTGTGTATTCGAGTTTAAAACGGCTTGGCAAGTTAAAATCTACTTGTATAGTTCCACACTGCCATTTTCTTTTTAGTGCATCAGTGATTTTTATATCGATTTTTGGACCATAGAAAGCCCCACCGCCCTCATCAATGCCATATTTTAAACCTTGCTCATCTAAAGCTTCTTTTAAAGCCTTTGTAGCTATATCCCAAATTTCATCATCACCTATTGCTTTTGCTGGGCGCGTTGAAATTTCCATTTCATAATCAAACTCAAAAGCCTTCATCAAAGTATCAACAAAGCTTAAAATTTCTAAAACTTGCTCTTTTATCTGACTTGGCATACAAAAAATATGTGCATCATCTTGGGTAAATTCTCTTACCCTAAAAAGCCCGTGTAAAACTCCACTTTTTTCATGGCGGTGCACCACGCCATATTCAAAAAATTTCAAAGGTAAATCACGATAGCTTCTAACATCACTTTGATAAATTTTAATATGTCCTACACAATTCATCGGCTTAATGCCGTATTCTTGCTCATCAATTTGCGTAAAATACATATTTTCTTTATAGTTTGCATAATGTCCACTAATTTTCCACGCATCAGCTTTTAAAAGTTCAGGCCCACGCACAGGCTCATAGCCTCTTAATCTATGTGCTTTATATAATAAATGCTCTAATTTACTTCTTAATTTTGCACCATTGCTAAGCCATATAGGAAGCCCTCCACCTATTTCATCATCAAAGGCAAAAAGCTTCATTTCATTACCAAGTTTTCTGTGATCTCTTTTTTTAGCTTCTTCAATGATTTTTAAGTATTCATTTAAACTTTCTTTATCTGCAAAGGCAGTACCATAAATTCTTGTGAGCATTTCTCTTTTTTCATCACCACCCAAATACGCTCCCGCTACACGAGTAAGCTTGAAAAATCTTAAATATCTAGTGTTTGGCACATGAGGCCCACGGCATAAATCTTCAAATTCACCTTGCTTATAAATACTTACTTTTCCATCAGGAATTCTTAGTAAAACTTCTTGTTTTAAATCATCATTAGCAAATTTTTCTTTAACCTCAGTCTTTGAGAGTTCGTATTTTGTGATGTCTAGTTTTGCTTCTGCTAGTTCTTTCATTTTCTTTTCGATTTTGCTTAAGTCTTCCTCTGAAATCTTACTATCAACTCTAAAATCATAATAAAACCCATCTTCTATCACAGGCCCTACGAAAAATTTAGCCTCTGGATATAAACTTTTAATCGCTTGAGCCATTAAATGCGCACAAGAGTGGCGGATAACTTCTAAACTTTCTTTAGAGTTATCAAAATAAATCGGAGTTAAATTTGTATCATTGTTAAAACTTTGAGTATCTATCAAAGTTTCATTATTTGCATATGCAATTATATCTTTTGTCATTTCTACCCTTAACACTCACTAACCTTGTGAGCTTAAATTAAAATATAAGACTAATTTTAGCTATGAAAAACTTAAACTTTTTTTAAATAAAGGATATTTTTATATTTCAAACACCCGTTCTTGATATATCTAAAGCACCACTCATAAAAAGGTATAAAAATACAAAACCTAAAATTATCCTATAAATTCCAAAAGGTATAAAGTTTATTTTGCTGATTAATTTTAAAAATATTTTAATTACCACAAAAGCCACTACAAAAGCTGTTATAAAACCTATGGCTAAAGGAATGAAATTATTCATATTGCTTAAAACTTGTGGTTCTTTATAAATACTATAAGCTGTTGCTATAATCATAGTTGGTATAGCAAGCAAAAACGAAAATTCAGAAGCAACTTTGCGATCAAGCCCAAGCAATAAGCCGCCTATAATACTTGCTCCACTTCTTGAAGTACCTGGTATGATAGCAAGAGCTTGGGTTAAACCTATCAAAAAAGCTTGTTTATAACTTACCTCATCTAAAGAGTGGATTGTGTAGTCTTTTTTTCTATGTTTAAGTTCTATGATGATAAAAATAATCCCGCCAATGATTAACATAGTAGCCACGGTATAGCCATTAAATATTTCTTTTAAAAACTTATATGCTATAAAACCTACTCCACCTGCGGGCAAAAAGCCCACAGCAAGTTTTAACCAAATATCAAGTTTTTGAGTTAGTTTATCTTTGAAAATAAAAATCACCGCTAGTATAGAACCAAGCTGAATAATGATAAAAAAACTTCTCCAAAAATCATCTATATTTAAACCCAAAATTTCAGCACCTAAAATCATATGTCCTGTAGATGAAACAGGTAAAAATTCTGTCAGACCCTCAATGATTCCTAAAATCAAAGCATAATAATAATCTAAATTCATTTTTTAAGCACTCTTCTTGCAAAAATTAGCATAATCGCTACAAAAACTACAAAACCTATAATACCATCATCTTTAAATGAAGTTGCAATAGCAAGCGGATCTTCAGTCCCACCTCTACTAATAGAAAGTACAGTTAAACCAGCTATTAATACTCCAAATAAACTCTCACCCACTATCAAACCAGAGGCAAATAAGGTTCCTTTTTGCTCATGCTCTTGAATAAGTTCTTTTTTATGAGCATTTTTAGCATATCTTTGCTCTAAACGCTTTTTGATTAAATATGCCAATAAGCCACCTACAAATAAAGGCATATTAACAGCAGGTGGTAAATATATACCTATACCCACAGCTAAAGGTGGCAAAGACATATTTTTCTTTCTTAATAAACGATCGACAATGATTATACCAACGCCCACAAAAGCTCCTGCTATAATATAACTCCAATCGATATTAGCATTAAAAATGCCTTGTGCTATAGTACTCATCAAATTTGCTTGTGGTGCAGCAAGTGCATTTGCCTCATCCATTCCTTCTCTTGGCATTGCACCCACAAAACCATAAGCTTGATATAATAAATTTAAAACAGGAGCGATAGCCAAAGCTCCAAATACACAACCTATAATCAAAGAAACTTGTTGTTTCCAAGGAGTTGCACCTACTAAATAGCCGGTCTTTAAATCTTGTAAATTATCATTAGAAATAGCAGCAGTTGCTAAAATAACACTAGTAGTAAATATAGCAAAAGCGATGGCAAATTTAGACATCAAAGGATCGCTAAATAAATCTACTTGATAACCCAAAAGTAAAATAATCAAAGAAGAAATCATAATCCCAATAAGTCCTATACCCGAAATAGGAGAAGATGATGAACCCACTAAACCTGCCATATATCCACAAGCAGAAGCTACAAAAAAGCCTATGAAAATAGCTACTAAAGTTCCTACTAAGGCAAAAAGAATTTGATAACCACTTGCTAAATTTGAATCAGCCACAAAAGCATAAAATGAAATAAACAAACCTATACACATAAGCACAAATAAACCTAGCATAGCTTTTAAAGATAAATCCATATCTTTAGGATCTTGTGAGAGGTTTAATGAGGTTTTTTTAAGCATATTTTTCATGCCATCATATACAGGCTTTGCAAGCTCTATTAAAGTCCATAATGCTGCTATAGCAATAGCTCCTGTGCCTATTAAACGTACTTTTTGAGCCCAAATTTGATTAGCTATATCAAGTGCGCTTAAACTCGCATCAAAACTTTCTTTAGCAGAAAAATATGGCACAAAAACCATCCAAGCAAGCACCATACCCACAAGCAATGCAACACCTCCGGCTATACCTACTAAGTATCCAGCACCCAAAAGCGCCACTGAATAACCCATAGAAAAGCCAAAAGTCATTTTTTGCCAAATGAATGCAAAACTACTTCCACTTGAAAGTAGTTTAAAACCACTTGAAAAAAGACTTATCACAGAAGCAAAAACCACGCCAAGTGTGATTTCTTTTAAGCCTACTTTTCCTTTTTTATCAGCTTGGTCTTTGTTAGCTACTTTTAAAATTTCAGCAGCAGCTCTTCCTTCAGGATAAGCTAATTTACTCTCTACTACCATAGCTCTACGCAAAGGTATAGTAAAAAGCACGCCTAATCCACCTCCACAAAGACAGAGCATAAAAGTAAGCCAAAGTGGAAATTCAAACCAATATCCACACATAAAAAGACCCGGTATAACAAAAATCACAGCCGAAAGCGTACCTGCGGCTGAAACTTGAGTTTGAACCATATTATTTTCTAAAATATTAGAGTCTTTAAAGATTTTTAAAACAGCCATTGCAATCACAACAGCAGGAATAGAAGTAGAAAAAGTAAGACCGACTTTAAGCCCCAAATATACATTTGAGGCGGTAAAAATAATCGTTAAAATACTTCCTAGTATTATACCCCTAAGCGTAAGTTCCGGTAGTGAGTTTTTTGTATGCATTTTGCTTCTCCATTTTTATTGACAACCTTCACATTCTATAGTTCTATCAACCACATCATCATTTACTTTTTGACTATCAGGACTTTCGCTTCTTAGATAATAAGTTGATTTAACACCTAATTCCCAAGCAAGTTGATAAATTTCATTTAAATATCCACCGCTTGCTTTATCTAAAGAAACAAAGATATTTAATGATTGACCTTGATCAATCCATTTACCACGAATCGCTGCTGCTTTTACTAAGATTTTTTGATCAAGCTCATAAGCAGGAGTATAATACTGCCAAGTATTAGTACTTAAATTTGGCACCACAGTTGGTATCATACCGCTTAAGTTTTGCTCAAACCATTTTCTTTTATATACAGGCTCAATTGTTTGAGTAGTACCCACTAAAATAGAAATAGAAGAAGTTGGCGCTATGGCCATTAAATAACCATTTCTTATACCATCTCTTTTTAATTTTTCTCTTAATTTTTCCCAATCACACTCACTTTGATCAAATAAACCTTCACTTGCAGTAAGCTTTTTAGCATTTTCGTTTGCTACATCAATTGGCACTATACCTTTACTCCAGTTTGATCCTTCAAAGTCAGGATAGCTTCCTTTTTCCAAAGCTAAATTTGAGCTAGCTAAAATAGCTTCATAGCTAATCATCTCCATAATACGATCGATTTTTTCAAAATGTTCATTAGAACCCCAATAAATTTGAGCTTCAGCCACCATTTGTGCTTCACCCATTACACCAAGCCCTATAGCGCGTGATTTTAGGTTGGTATTTTTAACCTTTACATGAGGATAAAAATTTAAATCGATCACATTATCAAGCATTCTTATGGCTGTTGGTACTACTCTTTGGATATCTTCTTTAGTGTTAATTTTACTTAAATTTATACTTGCAAGATTACAAACTGCGGTTTTTCCTTCGTTTTTATATTTTTCGACTATATAGACTTTTTTACCATTAATACTATCCAAAGTAGAAACTTTCTTAGCAAGTTTTTTATATCCCCCATCTATTGTAAGCTCTTCATCCTCATCTAAATGAAGCTCTGTTTTATCATCAAATACGATTTTAATTTGATAATAGTTTGGATCTGTATTTTGAAAAATTTCTGTACATAAATTTGAACTTCTTATAATCCCTGCGTGAGAATTTGGATTTGTTTTGTTTGCACTATCTTTAAAACATAAAAATGGCATACCTGTTTCAAAATAAGATAAAAGTATTTTTTTCCAAAGCTCTTTTGCATCTATAATTTCTTTAGCTATGTTTTCATCTTTTTCAAATTCTTCGTATTTTTTCTCAAATTCTTCACCGTATAAATCGCATAAGCTTGCTGTGTCAGCAGGATCAAAAAGCGTCCATTTATCATTTGCTCTTACTCTTTTCATAAATAAATCATTAATCCATAAAGCAGGGAAAAGCTCATGCGCTCTTCTTCTTTCTTCACCTGAGTTTTTACGCAAATCTAAAAAGTCATTAATATCCATATGCCAAGGTTCAATATAAACTGCAATCGCCCCTTTTCTAGTGCCAAGTTGATCAACAGCTACTGCTATATCGTTAGTGATTTTTAAAAATGGTACGATTCCACCTGCTGCGTTTTTATGCCCATCTATACTTCCACCCATAGCACGCACCTTAGACCAATCCCAGCCTATACCACCACCAAATTTAGACAATAATGCCATTTCTTGATAGGAATCAAAAATTCCTTCTATATTATCAGGCGTACTTCCTATATAACATGAACTTAATTGATGTCTTGTGGTTCTTGCATTTGAAAGAGTTGGGGTTGCAAGCATTACTTCAAAAGTTGAGATTAAGTCATAAAATTTCTTAGCCCAAGTTTGAGAATCTAGCTCATTTTGTGCTAAAAACATTGCAATAGCCATAAACATTTGCTGTGGTAATTCTATAGGCATACCCTTAGAATCTTTAATCAAATACCTATCATACAAAGTTTTTATACCAAGATAAGTAAATTGCAAATCGCGTTCTGGCTTTATATAAGCATTAAGATCATCTAAATCATATTTTTCTTTTAAGCCTATTAAAATCCTACCTTCTTTTTCACCTTTTTCAAGATATTCTCTTAAATGTTTATATCCATTATAACCACTTACTTTTTTATATAAATCATATAAAAATAATCTTGCAGCAACAAAGGTCCAATTAGGTCTATCAATATCTATTTTATCTACTGCTGTTTTAATTAAAGTTTGCTGGATTTCTTCTGTTGTTATACCATCACGAAATTGAATTTTTGCATCTACTTCAAGCTCACTTTGGCTAACATTTTCCAAATTTGCCACCGCATCAGTGGTATATTTTTTAATCTTAGAAACATCTAACTCTTCAGTTCTACCATTTCTTTTTAATACTTTCACTCACAACCCCTAATTTATTATTTAAAAGTTCTTTCAAAAATTTTATCTACGTTCTTTGTATAGTAATTATAATCAAAACAATTTCTAATATCTGCTTCACTTAAAGACTTTTTCAAATCCTCATCAGCTAATAAAGCTAATAAAAACAAACTCTCACCTTTTTCATTTAAAGCAGGCTTACCATTTTGCAAATCAGCCCAAACTTTCATAGCATTTCTTTGAACAATCTTGTAAGCTTCTTCTCTGCTTATACCTTTAAATGGAAGTTCAAGCAATACTCTTTGAGAAAATACAAGCCCTCCAGTTAAATTTAAATTTTTCATCATATTTTCTGGATATACCAAAAGCTTTTCTACCACACCGCATAATCTTGAAAGCATAAAATCAGTCGTGATAAAAGCATCAGGTAATACAAATCTTTCTACACTAGAATGTGATATATCTCTTTCATGCCACAATGCTACATTTTCTAAAGCAGGTGTTACATAAGCTCTTATCATCCTGCAAAGACCGGTAATATTTTCACTCAAAACAGGATTTCTTTTATGAGGCATAGCTGAACTTCCTTTTTGTCCTTGAGAAAAATATTCTTCAGCTTCATATACTTCTGTTCTTTGAAAATGGCGGATAGCAACAGCAATTTGCTCACAACTTGAAGCTAAAATAGCTAAAGCCGAGATAACTTGTGCATAACGATCTCTTTGTATAACTTGGTTTGAAACGGGTGCTGGTTTAAGATCTAAATTTTTACAAACTTCTTCTTCAAATTCAAGTGGAGCATGAGCAAAATTTCCCATAGCACCACTGATTTTTCCATAGCTAATCACTTCTTTTGCATGAATAATTAAATCTTTTGCATGAACTAGCGAATCATACCAAATAGCCAAAACTAAACCAAAAGTTATAGGCTCTCCATGAATTCCATGACTTCTTCCTACCATTAAGGTATTTTTATGCTCATATGCTCTTGTTTTAATCGCTGCTAAAACTTGATCTAAATCTTGCAAGATTAGTTCCAAACTATCTTTAATCTGCAAAGCAACTGCAGTATCAATACAATCTGAACTTGTCATTGCATAATGTACAAAACGACTTTCCTCACCTAAGCTTTCACTTACACTAGTTAAAAAAGCGATAACATCATGTTTGGTAGTTTTTTCTATCTCATCTATTCTTGCTATATCAAATTTTGCATTTTTTATAATTTTTTCACAATCATCGTCTTTAATAAGACCAAGTTTATTCCATGCTTTCACAGCAGCTAATTCTACTTTTAGCCATGCATCATATTTTGCTTGCATGTCCCACTTTTTAGCCATGATTTCTCTACTATATCTTTCAACCATTTTCAAGACCTTTTTTTATATAATTTTTTATGAAAAAATAGCTTGAATTTTATTATAAATTACCTAAGAAAGTTATTAAATGGCATATATAAAAAAGAAACTAGCAAATAATGGAAAAAAGGCATTTAGACTACTTATGGATGAGTTGAAAATTTCTATGCGTGAAGCACAAAAACTCATTGATAAAAAAAGACTATTTTGTGATGGAAATTTGGTAGAAGAAAAAAATAAATTTTTAAATGGTTTAGTAGAATTAATCGTATATGAAAATAACCCCAAAGGGTTAGAAATAGTTTTTGAAAATGAAGATTTTGCCATCGTAGAAAAACCAAGTGGAGTGCTAACTCATCCTAATGGGCGCAATTGTGCTTATAGTCTTTGTGATGAAATTTGGCATTTATGGGATGAAAAAGCTTGCGTGGCTCATAGACTAGATAAAGAAACAAGTGGACTTTTACTCATAGCAAAACATAAAAATGCACAAATTGAGTTAAAAACTATGTTTGAAAAAAGATTAGTGCAAAAAAGCTATCTTGCTCTAGTAAAAGGAAAAACTAAAAAAGAGTTTATAGTAGATAAAAGCATGGATTTGACTAAAGACTATGATGCAGTCAAAACTAGGATGCATATTTGTGAAAATGGCAAAGAAGCTTTAACACAATTTTATACTTTAGAATATTTTGAAAATTTAGATGCTAGTTTAGTTTTAGCTAAACCTCTAACAGGTAGACAACACCAAATAAGACTACATTTGTTTCATGTGAAACATAAAATTTTAGGTGAACCTTTATATGGTTTAGAAAAAATACAAATAGAGCAAATATTAGATGGAAAAATGAGCGATATCGAAAGAGCTCAAATTACAGGTGCTAAAAGATTGCTTTTGCATTCTTTTAGCTTAGAATTTACATATAAAAATCAAAAATTTTTGATACAATCTCAAAAAGATATAAAAGATGAGTTTTTGAAAAATTTATCTTAATCTTTTTCTAATTTTAAAACCTTATCAGTTTGGATTGCAACTGCAATTTGCTTAGCTGGATTACCATAATCTCTACAATAATCACAAGATTTATAAAAATCTTGAGAATAAAATTCAAAAAATCTTTCTTTAGAATCCTCTAAGTTTAAAAAATCGCCATTAAATTCTTCAAGTCCTTTTAAACGCGATAAGGAACTTGATATAGGGTAAACAAAAACAGCTCCTTTAGGTGCTAATTGTTTATTTTCTAAGCCCTCAGATGTCATCAAACTTACGCATGGCATTTGACAATTACGATAATTTTTGATTATATCTTCTTTACTTCTACCGCGTTTATAAATTTTTTCAGGATCACTCCAAGTAGAATTTTCGCCACTAGAGTCCATAGAAAATGGAATTTTATTTTCTTTTATTTTCTTAAAATGTTTTCTTGTTTTAGTGGAATTTTTAAATTTGGCGATCTTTTGTAGTCTGAAATCGTAATTTTTCTAATCTTATTAGATTTTTTTAACTTTTTCATCAATTCATCTTTAAAATCAATGGTTGCATTGGTAACTAAAGAAAAAGTTAGTATTTTCTTTTGAGCATCTAAATAATCAATCAATTGTGGTAAATCTTTAAATAACAAAGGCTCTCCACCTATAATTCTAACTCTTGCAATAGAATCTACCTTAGATAAAAGTAGATCTAATGATTCTATAATACCCTCTAAAGTACAAGTATATTGATTTGATGGTGAAAAATACTGCATCAAATTATTACATGATTCACAACGCAAAGTACATCTTGTAGTTAAAACTAATTCTAAATAAGGAATATCCACCTTACCTTCTAAAACCCTCTTTTCGAAGTATTTTTTTAAATAAAATTTTTTCATCAAAGCAGCATAAGGAACTTTAAAAATTCTAGCAAATCCTCTTTTACCATTTAAATGAGAGAAATACCAAGAAATATTTGGCTTTATATATCTATTTTGAAATAATTGATTTTCTAACAATTGTTTTTTATCTATCATTATTTTTCCCTTCATTTTTTAATACATAAATAATCCCACCAAGTCCTATGATCACTACTATACTTATAAAAATAAGCTGTGCTATATCTAAAAAAGTCATTGTTTACTCTGCCTTTCTTTAAGCTGTCCGCATGCAGCTGAAATATCAAGTCCTTTACTTTCTCTTATTGTACAAGTAACACCTTTGGCGCTTAAATAATCTTGAAATTTAACCGCATTTTCAACACTTGGTCTTTTATATAAACTTCCTTCGTGTGGATTAAAAAGTATTAAATTCACTTTAGCTTTTATGCCATTTAAAAGTTTGACTAGTTCTTTTGCATGTTCTATTTTGTCATTTATCCCATCAATTAAAAGGTATTCAAACATTACTCTTTTACGCTGATCTATAGGAAAATTTCTCACTGCTTCCATAATACTTGCTATATTATAAGCTTTATTAATAGGCATTAATTCGCTTCTAAGCTCATCATTTACAGCATGAAGCGAAATAGCCAAAAGTACACCCAAATTCATTTCTCCAAGCTCTTTGATCTGTTTTGCTAAACCGCTAGTGCTTATCGTTTGTCTTCTAGGGCTTATCGCTAAGGCATCATTATCGGCTAAAATTTTAACTGCCTTAGAAACATTTTTGAGATTATCCAAAGGTTCTCCCATACCCATATAGACTATGTTAACCCTTCTTTCATAAGGTATTTTATTATGTTTTTTAATCCACAAAATTTGTCCTACTATCTCCCCTGCAGTCAAATTTCTTTTCAAGCCACCTTTAGCAGTAAGACAAAAACTGCACCCACTTTTGCACCCCACTTGAGAGGAAACACAAATGGTATATCTTGCATGTTTGATGATTTTTCCATTTTCATCTACAAGTTCTTCTTTCATAGGTAGCAAAACAGCTTCTATTTTTTTACCATCTAAAAGCTCAAAAAGATATTTTATACTCCCGTCTTTGCTTTTTTCATCTTTTACACATTTTAAAGGTGAAAAATGAAAATTTTCTTGCAAGTGCGCTCTAAAATCTTTTGGCAAAGATGACATTTGTAAAAAATCATCTGCATATTTTTTGTACAACCATTCAAAAATTTGCTTTGCTCTAAATTTTGGCTGAACTAAATTTTCTAATTCTTCTTTAGTAAAATCTAATATATTTTTTAATTCACTCAATTTTTTTCCTATATAAGTTTTTTATCTAACAAAAAATCTTTTAATAATTCTTTTGCTTTTTGATGGTTTTTTAAAAAATCCTCATGTGCAAATTCATTACAAAAATTTGTCGCACATAAATAACAAATTCCTTCTATCCCTTGCATTTTTGCACAAGAAAGCACTGCATATGCTTCCATATTTTCTATATGTACACCCCTTTTAAAAAATTCTTGGGCGATATTTTCATCTTTACAAATATAATTTGAAGAATTAATCATAGTTTCATGTGAAACATTTAATCTAATCTCATTTGCTATAGGTGTATAAAAACTATCAAATAAATCTGCGTATTCTAAATTTGCAGCATTAGAACTTTCATAAATGTCTGAAATTTTTCCTTCTTGGTAAATTCCACATGTACCTATAAAAATCACTCTATCTACTTTTACTTGACTTAAAATTTTACCTAGAGAAAAAGCAGAATTAACCAAACCTATGCCTATACTTTGTGCAAATTTAAAATCCTCATTTCCTCCTGCACATACTATAAGATTTTTCAAAAATTAACCTTTATAAAAAATAATTCAAATTTTATCTAATTAGCGCTTAAAATAATGCTATAATTAATATTTTTTAGATAGAATAAATTTATGATAAAAGCAAAAAAACATTTTGGACAAAATTTTTTATGTGATAAAAGCGTGGTAGATAAAATCATCCAAGCCATACCCAAAGATACTAAAAATATAGTTGAGATTGGGCCTGGCTTAGGTGATTTAACGCAAGAACTTTTGAAAATCCCACAAGCTCATATTAGAGCTTATGAGATTGATAAAGATTTGATTCCTATTTTAAATAAAAAATTTCAAAATGAGATTGAAGGTGGAAATTTTGAGCTTATCCATCAAAATGCAAGTGATGCTTTTGATCAAGGAAGTTTAAGCGATAAAGAGTACTTTTTAGTAGCAAATTTACCATATTATATTGCTACAAATTTGATTTTAAAAGCCCTAGAAGATCAAAATTGCCTTGGGCTTATAGTAATGGTGCAAAAAGAAGTAGCACAGAAATTTTGTGCAAATGAAAAAGAAAGTAATTTTTCGGCTTTAGGGGTGCTTTGTGCATTAATATGTCAAAGACAAATGCTTTTTAATATACAGCCACAAAGCTTTAATCCTCCGCCAAAAGTTACTTCAGCTGTAATGAAGTTAATAAAAACCACTCATTATCAGCAAAAATGTGGAAATATAGAAGCTTTTAAAGAATTTCTTAGAGCTTGTTTTCAAAATCCTAGAAAACAACTCTTATCTAATTTTAAAAATAAAAAAGAAAAAATTTTAAAAGCATTTGAAGCACTAAATCTCTCTTCTACCTCAAGAGCTCATGAAATTAGCGTTGATTCATACCTTAAAATTTATGACTATTTAAAGGATGACTATGAGCGAAGAAAACAAAACTCAAGAGCAAAATAAAACTAAAAGATTTAATAAATTTAGAAACAAAAGAAAAAAAGATTCACAAAATCAAGATCAAAATAGCGAAATTAAAAACGAAACAAAAGCAGAAAATACTCAAACTGAAGCTAGTGAAGAAAAAAAGAAAAAGAAAAAAAATAGAAATTTACCTTCTAAATTAAGTGGTAATGAAGAATGGCAAATAGAACTTGCCAAAAGCATAGAAGCTAATAAAATCATGCACGAGCTAAGACTTCACCCTTTAAAACACAACAACTCAAGCGAACATAAAATTCGTATTACGCCTTTAGGTGGGCTTGGAGAAATCGGTGGAAATATCACTGTTTTTGAAACCAACAACGATGCGATTATCGTTGATATAGGTATGAGTTTTCCAGATGGAACCATGCATGGAGTAGATATTATCATACCTGATTTTGACTATGTAAGAAAGATTAAAAACAAAATTCGTGCTATCATCATCACTCATGCTCATGAAGATCACATCGGTGCTGTGCCGTATTTTTTCAAAGAATTTCAATTTCCTATCTACGCAACACCTTTAGCACTAGGTATGATTTCAAATAAATTTGAAGAGCATGGTTTAAAAGCTGAGCGTAAATGGTTTAGACCTATAACAAAAAGACAAATTTATGAAATAGGTGAGTTTAACTTAGAATGGATTCACATAACCCACTCTATCATCGATGCTTGTGCTTTAGCTATTAAAACTAAAGCAGGAACCATCATACACACTGGCGATTTTAAAATAGATCAAACACCAATTGATGGCTATCCAACGGATTTAAGTCGTTTAGCTCAATATGGCGAAGAAGGTGTGCTTTGTCTTTTAAGTGATAGTACAAACTCATATAAAGAAGGCTATACAAAAAGCGAAAGCTCTGTAGGACCTACTTTTGATCAAATTTTTGCCAAAACTAAAGGCAGGGTAATCATGAGCACCTTTAGCTCTAATATCCACCGTGTATATCAAGCTATTAGCTATGGTTTAAAATACGGCAGAAAAGTGTGTGTTATAGGACGCTCTATGGAAAGAAATCTCTATACCACTATGGAACTTGGCTATATCAAACTTGATAGAAAAATTTTCATTGATGCTGATGAAGTAAGCAAATATAAAGACAATGAAGTGCTAATTGTCACCACAGGAAGTCAAGGTGAGACTATGAGTGCTTTATATAGAATGGCAACTGATGAGCATAAATTTATCAAAATCAAACCTAGCGATCAAGTTATCATTTCAGCTAAAGCAATACCAGGTAATGAAGCAAATGTTTCTGCTGTGCTTGATTTTCTTTTAAAAGCAGGGGCTAAAGTAGCTTACCAAGAATTTAGCGAAATCCATGTAAGCGGACATGCTAGTATAGAAGAGCAAAAACTCATGCTAACTTTGGTAAAACCTAAATTTTTCTTACCAGTGCATGGAGAGTATAATCATATCAATAAACACAAAGAAACTGCTCTAAAATGTGGCATACCCGAAAGAAATATCTACTTAATGAGTGATGGGGATCAAGTAGAGCTTTGCCAAAAATACATCAAACGTGTAAAAACAGTTAAAACAGGAAAAGTCTTTGTAGATAATCAAATCAACAAACAAATCGCAGATGATGTAGTAATTGATAGACAAAAACTAGCAGATAGTGGCATAGTTGTCATCATTGCTCAGCTTGATAAAGCAAGTAAAACACTGATTAATAAACCAAGAGTATTTAGTTATGGCTTGGTAGCTGATAAACAAGATGGAGCATTCTCAAAAGAAATGAGTGATGTTTTAAGTCAATTTTTCCCAAATGTAAAAGATGAAATTTTAGATAATCCAAAAGTTTTAGAAGCTCAAATTAGACAAGTACTAAGAAAGCATATTTTTAGAAAAATCAAAAAATATCCGACTATAGTACCAACTATTTTTGTGATGTAAAACAACAAGTAAAAGCTATTTTATATAGCTTTTACTTATTTTGAGTTAAATTATATGATTAAAAACAATATTACAAATTCTGGTTTAAATAGATATTTAGGACAATTTTTTTCACCACAAATACTTGTAAATAAATGTATTTCACTTATACAAAATAAAGGTAGATTATTAGAACCAAGTTGTGGTAATTTAGCTTTTAAAGAATGTTTAAACGATAATTCAATATTTATAGAAATAGATCCAAATTTAGTCGAAAATTCAAAAGTTTTAAATATGGATTTTTTCGATTATTCAATTAACGAAAAATTTGATACTATAATTGGGAATCCACCCTATGTAGATAATAAATTTTTAAATATAAAACACAAAACAAATATAAAATGCGAAGCAAACCTATATCTTTATTTTATAGAAAAATGCTTTTATCACCTAAAAGAAGGCGGAGAATTAATATTCATTGTTCCAAGAGATTTTATAAAATTAACTTCTGCTAGAAGCATCAATAAACTTCTTTTAGAAAATGGAACTATCACACATTTTTTTGACTATGGAGATGCTTCATTATTTAAAGAAGCTTGTCCCAATGTATGTATTTTTAGATACGAAAAAGGTAATTTTATATATAAAACACAAACATTTGATGGAGAAAAGTATCTATTAATTAACAACGGAATTATATCTTTTAGCAGTATTTTAAACACAAAACCTTTAGGTGATTTTTTTGATATCAAGGTAGGAGCTGTAAGTGGTAAAGATGAATTATTTTTACATAAATTAGGAGATGAATTTGTTTGTTCTAAAACTGCAAAAACAGGGGAATTAAAAAAAATGATTTATCAAAAATATGATAAAGCTCTAGAAATTTATAAAGATGATTTAATGAAACGAGGTATAAAAAAATTTAATGAAAATAATTGGTGGACTTGGGGTAGAACCATAAATTTTAGAGAAAATGAACCTAGAATTTATGTAAATTGTAAAACTAGAAATAAAAATCCTTTCTTTATAAATAAATGTAACAAATGGGATGGTTCTGTTTTAGCTCTTTTTCCAAAATTTTCTCTAGATTTAAATGAGATTACAAAAAAACTTAACTCTATAAATTGGGAAGAAATGGGTTTTGTAACAGGTGGAAGATATATTTTTGGTCAAAAATCTTTGAAGGAGGCTTTAATTGATGATAGAATATTTAGAGAATATTGTTAATTTTTTACAAAACAATCCTATTGTATTAGATAACAAGAACGAAGATGGTAGAATTAATTCTGCAACAAATGAAGATGAGATTCTAAAAACATTAAATCAAAACTTTAAAAATATAAAAAAACCATATATAAGATCTTGGTATGATTTTAGTATCATAGACAAAGAGGAAATCTATATCAATATTAAAATTTCAGATTTAGATAATAATGCTGCAGATAACTGCTCATCAAAATTAGGAATGGGTTATGCATTAAGTGGCATAAAAAATATGCCTATTTCATGGGATGCATTTCATAAAATGCTAGCTAAAGAGCTTAAGATTGGTTATGATTATTATTTTTTGGTAATTAATAAAAATAATACTAAAGACTGTTTTTATACTTCTTTAAAAAGAATTCAATATTTAGTACCAAATGGAAATAATCTACCCTTTCAATGCGATTGGTCTAAAAATAGAAATTTTTCAAATAGAAGTGAGCTAGAATCAATAAAATATATTTTAGACATCTACTTACAAAGTTGGGATAAAAAAATAAAAGGCTATCCTTTTGAACTTAAAGAAATGCTTATAAATAACAAAATTTTACATAATGAATGATAAAAAGAAAAAGGTAAAATTATGAGAATTAATAAATTCATCTCACACAATAGCAAATATTCTCGCCGTGAGGCTGATGAGCTAATCAAGCAAGGTTTAGTAAAAATCAATAAAAAAACAGCCTTGCTAAGTGATAGTGTAAATGCTGAGGATAAAGTTTTTATCAATGGTAAAAAACTCCATAAGAAAACACAATTTTCAGTCATCATTTATCACAAACAAAAAGGTGAAATAGTTAGTAAAAAAGATGATAGAGGTAGAAAAACTATCTATCATACTTTACCAAGACAATTTAGCACTTGGCTTAGTGTAGGAAGGCTTGACTTTGCAAGTGAGGGATTGCTTTTATTAACTGATTCGCCTGTGATAGCAGATGCGCTTATGCATAGTGATTTAGAAAGAGAATATTACTTAAAAGTAAAAGGTAATATAGATAAAAATGTCATCGAAGCTATGCAAAATGGCTTAGAAATTCAAAATGAAAAAAAAGGGGCTCACGCTAAAACTAAAATAACCTCAATGAGTTTTGCTCCATTTTTAGGCTTTGAAATTTTTGGCTCAAGCGGTGGCTATACGAAACTAAAAGTAATCATTAATGAAGGCAAAAATAGAGAGCTAAGACGCTTTTTTGGACATTTTGATTTAGAAGTGATGGATCTTAAAAGAGTGGCATTTGGAGCATTAGATCTTGGCATGTTAAAAGCTGGCAAATATCGTTATTTGGAAAATGGCGAGTACGAAAAACTACGTGATTTTTTAAAAACAAATGATATTAGGTATTAAATTAATACTTTAAAAATACTTAAATTAATTAAAATTTAATTTTAATTTTGTATAATTAGCAATTTAATTTATATAAAAAAGGAAAATTATGGCAAACCATAAATCTGCTGAAAAAAGAGCAAGACAAACTATCAAAAGAACTGAAAGAAATAGATTTTATAGAACAAGATTAAAAAACATTACAAAAGCGGTTCGCGAAGCAGCAGCAAATAACGATAAAGAAGCTGCACAAAATGCATTAAAAGTAGCTAATAAAAGCATTCACGCTATGGTAAGTCGTGGATTTTTGAAAAAACAAACTGCATCACGCCGTGTTAGCAGATTAGCATTATTGGTAAATAAATTAGCATAATTTTTAATGTTAGCTGATAAACTCAAACCTTTTTTAGCACGCTTTGATGAGTTAAACACTCTTCTTAGCGATGTTAATATCTCTAATGATATTTCTAAAATGACAGCTCTATCTAAAGAGCAAAAAAATTTAGAACCCATAGTAGAAAAAGCAAAAGAATACCTCAAAACCTTAGATGATATAGAAGAAAACAAACTTCTTTTATCTGATCCTGAACTAGGCGAACTTGCAAAAGAAGAACTTAAAAATCTCGAAGCTTTAAAGCCACAACTTGAAGAAGAATTAAAAATTCTTTTACTACCTAAAGATCCAAACGATGATAAAAATATTTTTTTAGAAATTCGCGCAGGCACAGGTGGCGATGAAGCTTCTTTGTTTGTTGGGGACTTAGTAAAAGCTTATATACGCTATGCAGAAAATCGTGATTACAAATATGAAATTGTAAGTTCAAGTGAAGGTAGCGTAGGTGGATTTAAAGAAATTATCATTCTTATCAAAGGAAATGGAGCTTATTCAAGGCTAAAATACGAAGGTGGCACACATAGAGTTCAAAGAGTACCTGAAACAGAATCTCAAGGTAGAGTTCATACTTCAGCTATTACAGTGGCTATTATGCCTGAAGTTGATGATGTTGAAATTCAAATCAATCCAAATGATTTAAAAATCGATGTAATGCGTAGTAGCGGTCATGGTGGTCAAAGCGTAAATACCACAGATAGTGCTGTGAGAATCACTCACATTCCAACAGGTATAGTTGTAGTAAATCAAGATGGTAAAAGCCAACATAAAAACAAAGAAAGCGCCATGAAAGTCTTAAAAGCAAGACTTTTTGAAATGCAAGAACAAGAACGCTTAGCTAAAGAAAGTGAGGCAAGAAAATCACAAGTTGGAAGTGGCGATAGAAGTGAACGCATACGCACTTATAATTTCCCTCAAAATAGAATTAGTGATCATAGAATAAATCTTACTTTATATAGACTTGATGCGATTTTAGAAGGCGGGCTTTTTGATGAAATCATCGAGCCATTAATCGCTTATTATCAAGCAGAAGCTTTAAAACAAGAAAATTTATAATTTCTTGTTTTAATTATTGCTTGCTAGTAAAACTCTATATTGTTCTTTATCTACATTTATCAAAAGAGAAGCAAGCTTAAAGGCTCTAAATTTTTCCATTACAAAAAGATCTTTACTGTCCTTTAAAACTATAGCAACTAAATTTTTCATTACTTTATCAAGCCAAATATTTTTATATTTATCATTTGCTGAATGGTATCTTCCAATGGCATTCCAACTAAAACCATGCTTTTGTATAATCTCATGAAGCAATCTTGCTGCTGTGTCAATATTTACACTAGATTTTACAATCTCTTTTTCACCAATTCCATAGCGTTTTAAATGAATACTATTAATTTGCATTAAACCATAATCTCTTGTTTGATTTTTATTTTTACCGATGATATTATGCTTATATGCAGCATTTTCTGTTAAAGCTATAGCCTTAAGTAAAGCCATGGGTATATTATATTTTCTAGCTGCAGCTTTAAAATCCCTGTCGTATTTATAAAAATTTTCAGGTATATAAGTATCGCCTATAAAAATTTTTGTATCAAAAGCAAAAGTAAAATTAAAAAACACTGCTAATAATAAAATCTTTTTTAACATTTTACTCCTTTGTAGTATTTATGCTATAGCAAATTTATAAATAAAAAATATGTGAATAAGTTAATAAATTATCTAAGAATTTCTTTAATAGTAAGTTGAGGAGTAATTAAACCTCTAAAGTTATTTTTTGAAACACTAGCTATAAAATCGATGTTTTCCCCAATTTCTGGCTCATAGTCAAAGTTAAAAAATAAAGCCTCTAAAGTTTTATTTCCTTGTGTTAAAATAAGCTTCATATGATTTTCCTCTTTACCAAGTCTTCTTTTATTTTTTACAAAAAGCTTATCAAATTTAAAATAAGGTCTTGGGTTTTTATGTCCAAAAGGTTCAAAAAAATCTAATATTTCTAAAAGCTCAAAATCAACTTCATTTGGATCAATACTACCCAAAACTTCATCTGTATTGTAAAAATCATCTTTAGGAATATTTTGACAAATTTCATAAAGTTTATTTTTAAAAACACTAAATTTTTCAAGCTCAACTAAAACTCCAGCTGCACCTTTATGTCCACCATAGCTTAAAACAAATTCTTTAGCTTGCTCTATAACATTTAAAATATCTATCCTACCTACGCTTCTAACGCTAGCTTTAGCCTTTTGTTCACATTCTGAAAAAACAAAGGCTGGCTTATTAAAATGCTTTGCTAAACGACTTGCAACTATACCCAAAACACCCTCATGCCAGTTTTGTCCATTAACAATAATCACAGGATCATTTTCATCAACTTGTTCTAAACACTGCTTAAAAAGCTCGCGTTCTTCATCTTTACGGCTATTATTATAAGTAATGATTTGCTCTAAATAACCCATAACCTCATCGATATTTTTAGAATGCAAAAATTTATAAGAAATAATCGCATCATCCATTCTACCTGCACTATTAATCAAAGGTGCAATTAAAAAACTGATATTATCAAGTTCAAATTTATCCTTACCAAAATACTGCTTAATCGCTTTAAATGCCACTCGTTTTGAATCATTAATGCACTCTATGCCTTTCCTAACTAAGGCTCTATTTAAGTCTCTAAGCTCCATCATATCTGCGATAATTGCGATAGATAAAAGCTCTATAAATTTACACATATTATAATTAATCTTACACACTTCTTTTATCGCAGCGACTAAATACCAAGCCACTTGAGCCCCACAAATTTCAATATCAGGAAAATCACAATCTTGTTGTTTAGGATTGATAATCGCATAAGCTTTTGGTAAAGTAGCTGGAGGCATATGATGATCAGTAATGATTAAATCAATTCCTTTTTGCAAACAAAGCTCTGCTGCATCAAATGCTGCTATACCATTATCTACAGTAATGATTAAATCTACCCCATCAAGTTCATTGATAATTTCTTCATTTAGACCATATCCATCTTTAAAACGATTTGGAATTTTTATTACATAATCAAAACCAATATCATCAAAAAATTCAGATAAAATCACACAAGAAATCACCCCATCTACATCATAATCCCCAACAATAGCAAGCTTTTGATTTTTTTCAATCGCTTCTTTAATACGTAAAGCACCCTTATAGACATCTTTTAAACAAGATGGCATAGGTAAATCACAAAGCTTTACATGTGTATCGTTAATAAAACGCTGATGTAAAATTTCTTTTATTTTGGCTTTATTTAGCATGATTTGTTAAAGATGCCTTGATAAAAGAAAAAATAGCTGGATTAACTCTAACTAAGCGTGAAGTAAATTCAGGATGAAACTGCACTGCTAAGAAAAATGGATGATCTTTAAGCTCCACAGCCTCAACCAAACCTTCATTTTCCCCGCTTATAATAAGTCCGTTTTTCTCAAACATTTCTTTGTATTTTGGATTAGCTTCATAGCGGTGGCGGTGGCGTTCTTTTACGCTTTTTTGATTATCATAAACCTTACTTAAAAGTGTATTTGGCTTAATATGACACTCATAAGCTCCAAGACGCATAGTTCCACCAAGTGGAGTTTTACTTGTTCTAATTTGCTTTTCTCCACTTGCGTCAATAAATTCATCAATCAAAAAGATGATAGGATTTTTACAATTTGGATTAAATTCATGAGAATTTGCATCTTCTAGTTTTAAAACATTGCGTGCAAATTCCACTAAAGAAAGCTGCATACCCAAACAAATTCCTAAAAATGGAATTTTATTTTCTCTTGCATATTGTATGGCTTTGATTTTTCCTTCTACTCCACGATAACCAAAACCACCTGCTACTAAAATCCCACTTACATCTTTAAAGCTTTCTTCGATATTTGCATTTTCTAATTTTTCACTATCGATCCATTTTAAATTTACTCTCGCATCAAGTGCTGCACCTGCATGGATAATGGCCTCTGTTAAACTTTTATAGCTTTCTTTTAAATCTACATATTTTCCTACAAAAGCAATGCTAAGTTCATTACTTGGAGCGATGACTCTTTTTACTAAAGAATCCCATTCGTTCATATTTGGCTTTAAATTTTGAAGATCTAATAAACTTGCAATAGAGTTTAAAATATCTTGTTTTAAGAAATTTAGTGGAATTTGATAAATACTAGCTGCGTCCACACTTTCTATAACACAGTTTTTTTCAACTCCACATGAAATTGCGATTTTATCTTTTAACTCTCTATCTAAAGATTTTTCACTTCTACAAATAATCATATCAGGGCTTATACCTATACGGCGTAATTCTCCCACGCTATGTTGAGTTGGTTTTGTTTTAAGCTCTCCTGCTGCTTTGATAAATGGCACTAAAGTCAAATGAATATTAATAGCATTGTATTTACCCACTTCAAGCTTTAAAGCTCTAATAGCTTCTAAAAATGGTAAGCCTTCTATATCTCCTACTGTACCACCTATTTCAACAATTAAAATATCTTTATCAACTCCAGCCTTTTTAATGCGATCTTTTATCTCATCAACTATATGAGGAATTACTTGTATGGTTTTTCCTAAGTAATCTCCTCTTCTTTCTTTTTCTATAACACTTTGATAAACTCTTCCTGTAGTAAAGTTATTATCCTGAGATAAACTCTCATTTAAAAACCTCTCATAATGTCCTAAGTCTAAATCTGTCTCAGCTCCATCATCTGTAACAAAAACTTCCCCATGCTCTAAAGGACTCATCGTACCAGGATCTACATTAATATAAGGATCTGCTTTTAAAATACTTACTTTTAAACCCGAATTTTTTAAAATAGTAGCTATAGAAGCTGCTGCTATACCTTTTCCTAATGAGCTTAAAACACCACCGGTTACAAAAATATACTTAGTTTGTTTTAATTTCATAAAATAGCCTTATTTCTTTTTTTGAAATTATAACGAATAAAAAATTTTATTTTTATAAACATTTGTGTAAAATTCAATTATTTTTGAAGGAATTTTTCGATGAAAGTCACATTATTAAATCATACTCCACTTTCTGTATGCTCTCATGCAACAAGAACATGTTGGCAAAGTTTTGACAAAGGCGATTGTGGTGGCGAAAAAGATAAAGAATTAATCGATCGAGTGGGAAATAAATTCAAACATGCTTCAACCTTAGAGCATTTAAACTATACTTTTTATATACAAGGTATTTCAAGAGCATGCTTACAAGAAGTTGCAAGACACCGCCACACCAGTCCTAGTGTCAAAAGCACAAGATATACTTTAAAAGAACTAAGAAATGAAAGTGAATTTAAAGAAAATGACTTTGAAAATGCTAAAAGATACTTGGTATTAACCGGAAATGAAGTGGTAGATAATGCAAGTATCAAAGCTTTAGAAAATCTGCGTTTGATTTTACAAAATAGTATTAGTTTAGACATAGCAAAATACTGCTTACCAGAAAGCTATAAAACAGAATTAACTTTAACTATTAATGCAAGAAGTTTGCAAAATTTTATTACTCTAAGAAGCTCAAAATCAGCCCTTTGGGAGATAAGACAACTCGCAAATGCTTTATTTGAAAACTTACCTGAGGAACATCAATTTATTTTTAAACATTGTGTTTATCAAGAAGAAAATTCCCAAGATTGATTGGGAATTTTTACTTATATTTTTTTAAGAAATTCAGTTTTTAAAACAATCACACCAAATTTATCTACCTTAGCTTCAATTTCAGTGTCTTTGTTTGTAAGCTTAATATTTTTTATAGTCGTGCCACGCTTTAAAGTAGTACTTGCGCCTTTAACCTTTAAATCTTTAACAACACTTACACTATCACCTGCATTAAGTTCAGTTCCATTTGCATCTTTTGGCATATATTCTCCTTAGAATTTATAAGTATATCCTAGATATAAACCATAATTTGTTTGTTTAGGATCATAAAAATTTGATGAATTAGTAGTGCTGAAATTTCTTGTATTGTAATGAGTTTGTTCAGCTTTAAAACCAAACTCAATTTCATTTGCTTGATTTAACTCATACAAAGCACCGATTTTTGCCCCATACGTATAACCATCAAAGTCTTGAGATAAAGATAAGAAACTTGTTTTTAAAGTCATATCCGTTCTTGCATAACCGCCATATACACCTAAAACTGCTCTTGTTTTTTCAAAGATTTTTGGAGTAAAATCATAACCAAGCAAAAACTTATGTGTAGTAAATTCTCCATCAATTTTTAATCTTGTGGTGTTGATTACATCACTAAATTCACTTGAATAATTATAAGCACCATAAAGTCTATGATTTTCACTAAAACGATAACCTATTCTTAAACCAAAAACAGGAACATCGCCTTCTAAATCACCATTGATTTTTTTATTATTTTTAGTATGTTCAAAATCAGATTTTACCTTAGTATGAAACCATCCTGCATCAATACCTAAAAGCAAACCTGAATTTTCATCTGCTAAAGCCAAATTTGAAATCAAAGCCACACTTGCAACTAAAGAAAATAATTTTAATTTCATATTTTACTCCTTAAAATAAGACTTAATATATCTTTTTATTTTTAATAAAAATTTAATTTTGTGGCACTACTAAATCAGATCTGCATTCAATCACAGTATGCACATTACCACGAGGATTAAAATCGCCTACTACTTTTATCCATTTTGGATCAAGTTTTTCTTTTAAAGTATTATAAATTTCATTAATACTTGCTTCATGCGAAACATTTCTATACATAAAGGTATTGATATAAAGTTTGATTGCTTTAAGTTCTACTACTAATTTATTTGGAATGTATTCTAAGTAAATTGTAGCAAAATCAGGATACCCGCTACGCGGACAACAACACATAAATTCAGGTAAAGTGATTTTAACCACATAATCATTTTTTGCATCATTTGGCCAAACTTCCATATTTTCTACACTAAATTCTTTGATTTCTTTTTCACCATATCGCATTTATAATCCTTAATTTGTTTTTAAAACTTTTATAATACCACAATATTTTATATTTTATTTTGACAAAATTTAAAAAGCTTATCTTGAAGTAAAAGTAATTTTTCACTTTCATTGCTAAGAATTTTTATACACAAACCCTCATAAAAAAGTTGATTTATATCGTCAAATGAAGCTTTTAATTCTTCATAAAACTCATCGTATCCAAAAAGATAAATACTCAAATAATGCGTATGATTTGCAAAAAAATTTAATTCATTTTCTTTCATATAAGAAGGATTGATTTTAATTTTATCATTTAAAATTAAAGTATCATTTCTATAAATTTGAGTTAAACTCTCATAATTTTTAAAAGCAAATTTTTCATCCATAGCCACTCTACCAAAAATGACAAAATCAACATAAACTAATCTTGAAAAAGAAGCTAGATTGATCTTTGTATTTTGTATAAAATTTGCATTTTCTTGAAGCAAAAGTGGCTTTGGCATATAAAAAAAGCTTGCATTTTCTTCAAGAGTAAAATCAATATTTTTACTTGCAAAAGAATCTTTAGTATCATATACCTTTTCATAACTTTGTGTGAGTATAGCGGTGTTTGTACTTTTCTTACATATGATTTCAAAACTTAAATGATCCTCTTTGAAAATTCCAGCACTAGAATTTAAAACATATATACTAGTTAATTTTTTATCATAAAAATTCCTCATAAGCTTAAAAGGAGGTGTGAAAAAAGAATTTTTTATGATAGTTTTTTCATTGATAGTATCTAATGTAAGTTTAAAAACACTCTTTTGAGCAAACAAATCAATCCTTTAAAAGTGTGTATTTTTTAATCCAAGCAATGATTTCATCTAAACCTTCTTTAGTTTGAAGATTGCTCATGATAAAAGGTCTATCTCCACGCATTTTTAAAGTATCTTCTTGCATGATTTTTAAAGAAGCATTCACATAAGGAGCTAAGTCTATTTTATTGATAATCATTAAATCAGATCTACAAATAGCAGGACCACCTTTGCGTGGAATTTTTTCTCCTTGGGCAACATCTATAACAAAGATAAAAAAATCCACAAGTTCAGGTGAAAAAGTCATCGATAAATTATCTCCGCCACTTTCTATAAAAATAAGATCTAAATCACTAAAACGCTCTTGTAAAAGTTCAACAGCTTCAAGATTACAAGAAGCATCTTCTCTAATGGCTGTATGAGGACAACCTCCAGTTTGTACTCCTATGATTCTTTCTTTTTCAAGAACGCCTTGTTTGATTAAAAAATTTGCATCTTCATTTGTATAAATATCATTTGTAATCACAGCCAAAGAAAGCTCATCTTTTAAAGCTTGACATAAATTTAATACTAAAGCTGTTTTACCACTACCTACAGGACCACCTATGCCTATTTTAACCATTATAACCCTTTTAAGAAATATAAATTTTAAATGCTAAATTTTGGTGTTTTATACCCAAATAATCATTTAAGATATTGTGATTTTCACACCAATCTTTTAAAGTTAAATTTTGTAATTTAGAAAGAACCTTTTGAAAATCTTGCTGTAGTTGAAAAAGTAAAATCTGCCCTTCATTTTGCGATAAAGGCACAATTTTCACAAGAATATTAATAAAATTACTCATTAAAGCAAATAAAAAACTTTCATACATAAAATCAAGCTCATTATCTTTACAAAATAAAGCATACACAAAAGGATAAATAGGAGTTTGATTTTCTTTAATGTATTGATTTAATAAAGGATTTGATAATCCATAAAGATTGACATTTTTTACAAAGCGTTTAGCTAAAAAAACATAAGCTTGACTTTGTTCTTTTACAACTATACTTGATAAAAATTTTCTTTGAAAGACTAGTAAATTTTTTACATCATTTGCATTTTCATAAGCTATTTTCAAAGCTAAAAGTTCAAAATACAAAATATTAGAATAAAGCTGAGTTTTTAAAACTTTTTTAGCATCTTCTATATTTTTTATATAAGCAAAATTCACATAAGATTCTAAACCAAAAGAATGTGAAAAAGCTCCTATAGGAAAAGAAGAATCACTAATTTGTAAAAGTAAAAAATTTAATTTATTCATCTTTATTCTTTAATAAGTTTAAAATTTGGATCAACTTGGATAAAACTTGGCATATCAAGCATATATTTTGGCTCTAAAATTTCCTCACATTTTTCGTATTTTATATTAAATTTTTCTAAAAACCTTATGATAGAGTTTTGCTCTAAAGTAAGAAGTTTATGATCTTTATAAAATAAATTTAAATGCATATTGCCCACTTGATAACTTATTAAAGCAAGGTTGTATTCATTTTCTATGTGAATTTTTAAAACCTTTTCAGGTTTGATTTTCACTAAAATCAAAAAATCCTCATCATATAAACAATCATTATGATTTAAACCTTTATTATCAGGCATTTTTATAGCGACATCTAGTCCTTTTAAAGTCGTTGTTCTTAATATCTTTTTAAAAGTATCAAACCAACTAAGCTCTAAAAAATCGCATTCTTTATTTAAATCATAATGCGTTATTTTATTTTGAAGTAAAATCATCAAATCATAAAATATTTTCTAGCTAAAGCTAAAAAATCAACACTCTTAGAGCTAATAAGCTCACCATTTATTTTTACTTCATAAGTTTGTGGATTTACTTCTATATCTTGAACTTTATCATTAAATTTCAAGTCTTTTTTAGTGATATTTCTACAATTTTTTACTGCAACACATTTTCTTTTTAAGCTTAATTTTTCAGGTATATTAGCATCTAAAGAAGCTTTAGAAACAAAATGTAAAGCATTTTCATTTAAATTTGCACCAAACATTTTTTCATAGATAATAGGCTCAGGTGTTGGGATAGAAGCATTAGCATCGCCTATTTTTGCACCTACTATCAAGCCACCTTTTAAAATAAGCTTTGGTTTTACTCCAAAAAATTTAGGTTGCCAAAGCACTAAATCAGCAAATTTTCCTACTTCAATAGAACCAACATAACTATCAATCCCATGTGCAATAGCAGGATTTATAGTATATTTTGCTATGTAGCGTTTAATACGGAAATTATCGTCTAAATCATTATCTTCCTTCAAGGCACCAAATTCTTTTTTACATTTATCAGCACTTTGCCATGTTCTTAAAATCACCTCACCTACGCGTCCCATAGCTTGAGAATCACTACTCATAATGCTAAAAACACCCATATCATGAAGTTTATCTTCTGCTGCTATAGTTTCAGGACGAATTCTACTATCTGCAAATTCAACATCTTCTTTGATTTTATTATCTAAATGATGACAAACCATAAGCATATCTAAATGCTCATCAATGGTATTTTTAGTAAAAGGCATAGTAGGATTAGTACTTGCAGGTAAAACATTTTCAAAACCTGCCATTTTAATAATATCAGGAGCATGGCCACCACCTGCACCTTCAGTGTGAAAAGTATGGATAACTCTACCATTAATAGCTTTAATCGTATCTTCTACAAAACCTGCTTCATTTAAAGTATCTGTATGGATAGCTACTTGTATATCCATTTCATCAGCTATATTTAAACTAGCATCAATCACACTAGAAGTAGCACCCCAATCTTCATGAATTTTTAAGCCACATGCACCAGCTATAATTTGCTCTTTTAAAGCATTTTTATTACTTGAATTTCCTTTACCTAAAAAGCCAAAATTCATAGGGTAATTTTGCATAGCTTTTAACATAGAATGTATATGATAAGCCCCACTTGTGCAAGTTGTAGCATTTGTTCCCTCACTTGGTCCTATACCACCTCCTATCATAGTAGTAACACCACTATATAAGGCACATTCAATTTGAGTTGGGGAAATAAAATGTATATGAGTATCAATACCACCTGCAGTTACTATTAAACCTTCTGCACCAATAATATCTGTATTTGTGCCTATAATTAAGCTAGGATCAACTCCATCTTGTATATCAGGATTACCTGCTTTTCCTATACCTACTATATAGCCATTTTTTATCCCAATATCTGCTTTATAAATACCGGTATAATCAACAATCAAAGCATTAGTTAAAACTAAATCCGGAAAGTCTCCCTCACTCACACTTTGAGCCATACCATCTCTGATATTTTTACCACCACCAAATTTAACTTCTTCGCCATATAAAGTATAATCTTTTTCTACTCTTAAAATTAAATCTGTATCTGCTAATCTTACTCTATCATTAGTTGTTGGACCATACATATTTACATAGTCTTTTTTGCTAATCTTAATCAAAGAAATCCTTTCTCTTTTGCTTTTGATAAAGCTTTAGTTTTATTTTCATCATTGATAAAATCATCACAAAGATTATTAAAACCTAAAACCTTTTTTAAACCACCAAATTCTATTAAACTTACTGTTTTTTCTTCACCTGGCTCAAATCTCACACTTGTTCCTGAAGCGATATTTAACCTTTTTCCATAAGCTTTTTCTCTATCAAAAGATAAAAAGCGATTAACTTCAAAGAAATGAAAATGCGAGCCAACTTGTATGGGACGATCACCTTTATTGCTTACTTTGATTTCTATAGAAGTTTTATTTTCATTAAGCACAATAAATTCTGATGATAAAAATATCTCTCCAGCTTTTATTTTATCATCATTTGCTATAGGTTCATGTATAGTAACTAATTTTGTGCCATCTTCAAAAGGAAGTTCTATTTGAATTTCATCAAGCATACTTGCAACACCATCAATCACATCTTCACTTGTAAGTAAAGTTTTTCCTATGCTCATCAATTCACTTACACTTAAATTTTTCCTTGCAAGTTCCATTAATTCATAACATATATAAGCTAAAGCTTCATTGTAATTTAATTTTATTTTTTGCTCTTTTCTATCTTTAGCTATTTTCCCTGCGTAATGAAGCATTAATCGTTGCAATTGCTGCTGAGTAAAATGCATTTTAATCCTTATAATTTTTTAGATATTATATAACTATTTACTTACTTTTAGGCAAAAAATTCTATTGCATTTTTTAATTCAGCTTCATAGTCTTTTTGAATTTCTATGAAAGGAAGATTTAAATTTTCACATTGAGTTTTAAGTTTTTGATGATTTAAAATAAGAGTGTTTATTTCTTCTTTTTCACTAAATAAACGCTTTTCTATAATATTTTCATTTTGATAGATTAATGCATAATTTTGTAAAATATATTCTTTTGAAAAAACGATATAAAGTATTTTAACATCAGAATGATTTTGAAATTTTTGTAGCTTTTTTGGAATAAGATAAATTCCTTCAATGATTAAATTTTGTTTATTTTCTATACAAGTTTGAATTATACCATCTACAATAGGAAATAAAAACTCAGCTATTTTTTCATCCTCATCTACTTTAAAAGGAAAATTTTTCATTCCTTTAATCAAACCCATTTTTAGATGATCTAAACTCAAATAAGGATAAGAAAATTTTTCAAGAAGTCTTTGAGCAAGCAAGGTCTTTCCACTATGACCTTGCCCTCCAATTAAAAAAATCATTTAAAAATTAAACATCCAAATGTTTAACATCTTTAGCATGAGCTTGTATGTACTCACGGCGTGGTTCTACATCATCACCCATGAAAAGGTTAAAAGTATCATTTGCTCTTTGAGCATCCTCTATGGTGATCTTTAACAAACGACGATTACTTGGATCCATAGTTGTTTCCCAAAGTTGTTCAGGATTCATCTCACCAAGACCTTTATAGCGTTGTATATAAGCACCTTTTTTAGCATTTTTTTCAACTTCATCTAAAATTTCTAAAATATCCTTATCAAATTTTAAATCTCTATCTTTAATTTTTTGATAAATATAATTTGCCTCTTCATATAAAGGATTAGCAAATAAATCATCATTGATGATAAGCTCTTCTAAACCATTTTCAGTTTGTACATAAACACGAATTTCATTTCCATTGATATATGAATTTAAGATATTGTGATTTTGTTTTTCTAAAAATTCTTTTATGACTTTAAATAATTCTTCATTAGAAGCTTTTATCAAATCAGGATTTTCTATCAAATATCTAATCACTGAAATTACATTAAATCTTTTTTCTAATTCTTTTAAAACACTTCTATAAGCTGCAACGATTTTTAAAAAATCTTTTAAATCATTTAATCCTATACCTTCATAAGTAGAGCTTTCTATACCTGTTTCGATCAAATAATCATTTAAAGCTTTTTCATCTTTTAGATAAATTTCTTTTTTCTGACCTTTTTTATAGCGGTATAAAGGTGGTTGAGCTAAATAAATATGTCCATTTGTTACAAGATCATTCATAAAGCGGAAGAAAAATGTCAAAAGCAAAGTTTGTATGTGAGAACCATCCACATCAGCATCTGTCATAATGATGATTTTATGATATCTTAATTTTTCTATATCAAACTCATCACCGATTCCACAACCAAAAGCTGTGATCATATTTTGAATTTGCTCACTTTTTAAAATTTTATCTAGCCTTGCTTTTTCAACATTGAGTATTTTACCTCTTAAAGGTAAAATCGCTTGGAAAGTTCTTTCTCTACCTTGTTTTGCAGAACCTCCCGCACTATCACCCTCAACTAAATAAATTTCACTTTCACTTGGATCTTTACTTTGACAATCAGCTAATTTTCCTGGTAAAGTCCCTACACTTGAACTTTCTTTTTTTCTTGTTAATTCTCTAGCTTTTTTAGCTGCTTCTCTACCACGAGCTGCCATTAAAGCTTTATTCATAATAGCTTTTGCTTCGATAGGATTTTCTTCAAAGTATTTTGTCAAATACTCAAAAGAAGCCTTAGAAACTATAGGTCTAACATAGCTTGAACCTAATTTTCCTTTAGTTTGTCCTTCAAATTGCGGTTCAGGTACTTTAACACTTACAACTGCTATTAAACCTTCTCTTACATCATCACCTGTGATTTTAGAGTCTTTCTCTCTAGCACTAGCATTTGCTTCAATGTAATTACTAATAACACGAGTTAAGCCCATTCTAAAACCTGCTTCGTGCGTTCCACCATCTGGAGTTTTGATATTATTTACAAAAGAAAGTAAATTTTCACTATAACTATCATTATAAAGCAATGCTACTTCAACATTTACATCTTCTTCATCTACATTAAAAAATATAGCCTTAGTTAGAGCTTGTTTTTTATTTAAATCTGTAACAAATTGACTTATACCACCTTCAAAATGAAAGCTTTCTGCTTTTCCTACACGATTATCTTTAAAATTTATAGTAATTTTTGGATTTAAATATGCAAGTTCACGAAATCTTTTAGCTAAAATTTCATAATCAAAATCAGTCACTTCAAAAATTTGATTATCTGGCCAAAATTCTATGATTGTTCCTGTTTTTTTACTTTTACCTATGGTTTCAAAATTACTTGTGACTTTACCTTCTGAAAATTCTTGTCTGTAAATTTCTCCATCTCTATGCACTGTAGCAACTAACTTTTTTGATAAAGCATTTACAACGCTCACACCAACCCCGTGTAAACCACCTGAAACTTTATAAGTATCTTTATCAAATTTTCCACCTGCATGAAGCACGGTTAAAACTACAGTTAAAGTAGGGATATTTTCAGTAGGGTGAATTCCAACTGGGATCCCTCTACCATTATCACTTACTATACAAGAACCTTCTGTGGTAATTTCTACATTAATCGTATCACAAAAACCTGCCATAGCTTCATCGATAGAATTATCCACTACTTCATAAATCATATGATGAAGACCGCCTATGTTGGTATCACCTATGTACATACCAGGGCGTTTTCTAACAGCTTCTAAGCCTTTTAAAACTTTAATATTTCCTGCGCCGTAATTTTGATTTTCTTGCATTTATTTTCCTTATAAAATAACTGGCATAATTACAGTTTGTAATTCTTCACTTGAAACTAAAAACGCCATATGAGGTTCATTTATGCTAAGTTTAAATGTTTCACTTTCAATAGAATTTAAAAAGTCAGTGATGAATTTATTTTTTATACAAAGATTAAATTCCTCATCTATATTAAGTTCCATTTCAAGTTCAGTTTTTGCTTCCATATTATCTAAACTAATACCTTCAAATACAAGTTTATCTTTATGGAAATTTAATTTCATTTTTTCAGTGATTACATTGATTTTTTTCAATGCATCCATAAATTCCTCAGTTTTAAAAATAAATTCTTTTGTGATATTTTTTGGAATTACTCTTTCATAATCAGGGAATTTATCATTAATAAGTTTTGTAAAAAACTCAAAATTATCATTTTTTGCAATCAATATATTTTCATCATAATAAATTTCAATTTTTTCAAAAAAGATTTTTTGCATTTCTAAAATAGCTTTTTTAGGAATGCAAAGGTTAAATTCTTTTTCATTTGTTTTATTTAGTGTAAAAACTGCTAAGCGTTTTGTATCTGTTCCTACAAAGCTGATGTGAGTAGTTTTTATATCAAGTAAAGCACCATTTAAAGAATACTTTGGATTATTTGTATCAACTGCAGGTAGGATTTTTTTCAAAGATCTACTTAAATCACTTGAATCAATATCGAATTTATCTTTTCCTTCAGTGCTTGGAAAATTTGGAAAATCTTCATAATTAAACATAGGAAGTTTATATTTAGTTCCTTTTTGTCTAATAAAAAGGAAATTTTCTATGGTTTCTAAAACTACATCTTCGTTATTTAAACTTTTAATAATATCTAAAATACTTTTAGCATTAGCAGTTGCAAAACCTGCACTTTCAACTTTGATTTTTTTGATTTTATAATTAATACCTATTTCATAATCACTTGCTCTTATGATTAGTTTATCTTCAACTACTTCAAAAAGTAAGTGAGAAGCGATGTTGCTTGAGTCTTTTTTATCTACATAAGAGTTAGTTAAAACTATGGCAGATTCTAGAGTGTTTTTATTAATGCTAATTTTCATTTTTACTTCCTTTGTTTTTTAAATTTATTTTATCATAATAATAAGCAATGTGAAAATGTGAAATGCTTTTTAAAAGTCTTTTTTTATAGAAATTTTACTCGTAGAATAAAATTTTTTGTTTTTCACTTTTATTCACAGGGTGCTTTTTATTTTTGTCAAAATTTTATTTCTTAATTCTTCTACTATGGCTTTTAAGTTTTCATTTTCACTCATTAGTTCTTGAATTTTTTTAATATTATGTGAAATGGCGGTGTGATCTTTCATATTAAAAAATCTAGCAAGTTGAGGCATAGACATAGTTGTAAGTTCTCTTGCTAAATATATCACAACCCTTCTTGCCATAACGATATTTTGTGTTTTTTTGTTTGATTTTATATCATTTGGCTTAAGATTATAGCTTTTTGAAACATCAGCAAGTATATCTTCAACACTGATATTTTCTTTTGTTTCTTTGATGTGGTCTTTCATAAAGCTTTTAACGACTTCTAAAGTGATTTCTTGGTTAAAAAGTCTTGCTTGAGCATTTAAATTTGTAATCATTCCTTCTATTTCTCGGATATTATCTCCCATTGAAGTAGCGATGTAACTTATGACTTCAGACTTGAGATAAATAGCATTAAATTCGCATTTTTTCTTAATAATTGCGATTTTTGTATCAAGCTGAGGTGGAGTGATATCTGCGATGATCCCATTTGCAAAGCGACTTTTTAAGCGTTCTGTTATGCCTTTTAACATATTTGGAGGATTATCACTTGTCATAATGATTTGTCCGAATTTTTCTTTGATTTCATTAAAAGTAAAGAAAAATTCTTCTTGAATTTTATCTGTTTTACCTAAAAACTGCACATCATCAATGAGTAAAACATCGCAATTTTTGTATTTTTCATGAAATTTACTCATGGTTTTATTATTTAAATGCATGGTAAAATCATTGATAAAATTATCACTTGTAGCATAAATAACCTTATATCCATTATCCAAACACGCATTTCCTACAGCTTGAAGCAAGTGAGTTTTTCCAAGTCCTGTAGGGCCATAGATAAAGATAGGATTGTATAATTTTCCAAGTTTGCTTTTATCGGTAATGGCTTTGCAGGTCGCATAGGCAAATTGATTAGAATCTCCTACAACAAAGCTTTCAAAAGTAAAAGAAGGATTTAAAATAGTGCTTTGAAATTTAATCTGTGAAATATCTGTAGAAAAATGTTTTTTCTCTACCTTTTGATCATTTGTGATGATTTTAATTTGAGGGTTAATTCCTGTTTTTACTTCATAAAAATAAGCTAGTTTTTGTGCGTATTTTGTTTGTATAAATTTAGCCAAAAAATGATTTGGTGCTATAAATACTAAGATATTATTTTTACTTAATTTTTCACTAAATTGTAAGTGAGAAATGTAAGTATTGTATTCGTTATTGCTAATTTCAGTTTTAAACTCAAGTAAAAAATCTTTTATATTCATTATTTTTCTTATAAATTATGATGTAAAACTTAAAATTCTAGCTTATTTTTTATAAAAAATGGTTAAAATTATTCACATAAAAATTTAAATTTCACATCTATGTGAATAAAAAGGTGAAAAGTTTGAAAGTTTTAGGGATAGATCCTGGTTCTAGGTATTGTGGATATGCTATTGTAGAAAGGATTAATAATAAAAATCAACTCATAGAAGCAGGGCTTATCAAAATCAAACCTAATGATTTACAGTATCAAATCACAGAATTATGTGAAGGACTTGATCTAATCTTTAAAAATCATCAATTTGATGAGGTAGCTATAGAAGATATATTTTTTGCTTATAATCCAAAAACGGTTTTAAAATTAGCACAATTTCGTGGAGCTTTAAGTTTAAAAATCTTACAAACTCATGGAGAATTTGCAGAATACACGCCTTTACAAGTGAAAAAAACGGTAACAGGTAAAGCAAAAGCTACTAAAGAACAAGTAGCTTTTATGGTGAAAAGATTGCTTGGAATTTCAAAAGATATTAAGCCACTTGATATCACAGATGCTATTGCGGTGGCTTTGACACATTTAGCAAATTTGAGAGTAAAAAAGTGATTTTATTTTCCACTACCTATGAAATAAATTTCAACATCATGTAAAAGTTTTTCACATACTGCTGAATCAGTGCTTTTTTCTACTACTAGGTTGATGTGGTTTTTTGTATCTCTAAAGCTACCTGCAGATTTTGAATTTTTTAATTCTAATTTTTGATTATCTTTTAGGTATTTGATAGTTATTACAAATTTATGTGCTGCGCTTGCTTCGCCTAGATTAGTTTCTATTAAAACATTCATATTTGATGCTTTTGCTAAAGTTGCTTGGGTTTTATTGATCACTTCTTTCATTCTTCTATTGAGTTCTAAAATTCTTGAAATGAATTTATTATCTATACTTTCAAATGCGATTTTTAGTTTATTCATGATTTCTTGATTAGTAGGCTTATCAGGAGCTACATACACCATATAAAGACCGTTTTTAATATCTACTTTAGTGCTTTTTGTATCACGCCCACTACCAAAAATTTTAATATAAATGGCATTATCAAGATATACTCTATCTATCATAGGCCCATAAATTTCATATTCTCTTTTTCTTACGATTACTTCTCTTGCGGCTACTTGAATTTTTACTGAACAATCATGAATTATAGGTTCCATTTCTTTTTTTATCTCAAGTAGTTCTCTAAGCATTTTCCATCCTTGTGTATTTTTAAATAAATTATAACAAAAAAAAATTGAATTTTTTTGTTAATTTTAGTTTGTGATATTTTTATATATTTTTGATTTTAAATTAAAAGTTTAAGGAAAAAAATGAAAATAAAAACTATAGTTTCAAGTTTAGTTTTAGCAAGTGCTTTATTTGCTGCAAATTCTCACCATGCTCATCATGGAGTTTCTGGAAGTATTTCATCACAAATCATGATGAGTATGCATGAACCTATGATGAAAAATCCTTTAGTACAAAGCAATGACATAGAAAGAGATTTTTTAGCTAATATGATTCCACATCATCAAGGTGCTATTGATTCATCTAAACTTTTACTAGAACATACTAAAAGTGAAGAGATGAAAAAAATCGCTCAAAATATCATCAAAGCTCAAGAAAAGGAAATCCAAGAATTTCAAGAAATTCTAGATAAAAATCTTTATACAAAAACTCAAATTGATGAAGAAACTTATAAAAAATTCGTTCAAGAAGAAAAAGAGTTAATGCAAAAAATGATGATTTTAATGAGTTCGGTTAAAGAAAGCAAGAACATCAATAAAGACTTTTTAGAAGCGATGATAGCACATCATCAAGGTGCAGTAGATGCTTCAAAACAAATTTTATTTTACTCTAAAGACAAAACTATCACTGATATAGCGAAAAAAATCATCTTAGATCAAGAAAAAGAAATTCAAGAATTTACAAATTTGTTAAAGTATATGTAAAAATATATCAAGGAAATATTCCTTGATATGAGTGTTATTTGATGGTTTTTATAAAATTTAATTTATCGTTTATATTATTTATTAAACAATATTTATCTATTTCCCAATGATTTATTAAAAATTCAATTAATTTATTTGTTCTTTCATTTATTTCTTCAATTCCCCATTCTTCTTTTTCATTTATTTCTTGCTCAGAATAAGAACCGTTTTTATAACCGATAAATTCTCCATCTTCTCCATTTTTTTTGATATAGAAATTTTTGTTATTTAATTTAGAATTTTTAGCTTTTGATAATGGAATTAAATTTCCTAAAGAATTAATTATATATTTATAATCATCTGAATTAACTTGTTTTAGTTTATCTACCCAATAATCATCTGTAGGTGTTTGAGGTAAAATATGCTCAATACTATGATAATCTTTTTTTGAATTTATATATTCTTTCCAATTAATTTTAATTGTATTATTTTTACTTTTATGTTGAAGTGATAATTCATATTCAAATAAGAAATATGATAAACCAGTCCAACTATAATAACCATCTTTATTTTTAAATTTGTCTTTTAAATAAATATAAAATTGTTCAATATCAACATATGAAACAAGCCACCAATTAATTCCAGAATATTCATCATTTTTTAAATCATATACTCCTATAATATCTTTAATAGAAATATTTGATTTATCATTGTGATAATATTGGTTTGCATAGTTATAAAAAGTACTATCACCAGTATTTGATCGTCTTTTTGAAATTTCAAAAATTAAAAAAATAAATTTTTCTATCATTTTAAGTAAATCACAAATTTCATCATTATTAAAAGTATTGTTTTTACTGAATACAGCCATTAAAAGTGGTGCAAAAGATCTATAACCTAGTCTATTTAATTTATCAAGTAATGTTTTTACTTCTTCGGTGTAATTAGATTGTTCAGGATTAAAAAGATAATACCAATGTTCAATACTTGTGCTAAGACTTAAAATGTAATCATTTATTTCTTTAATAGTTAAAGGATTATCTATATTTTTTCCTAGTATCCTTTTACAAACAAATATTTCTTCTAATAACGATACAATATAATCATTTCCTTTTTCTCTACTGTATTTAAAATACATAATCCAGTGATTTTTAAGAAAAACATCATCATTTAAAGGCTGTAATTTATTTTTTCCTAGGTATTCATATATTTTTTTCCAACATTCATTAATTTTTCTTCTTAAAGAAAATTTATCTTCATCTTCAAATTTTGTAGATAAATAAATTAGTCTATTTTTTAATAATTCTAAATTAGATAATTTTTTACCTCTATTGTTCATGGTTTCAAAAGCAATGAATACATCTAAATCATTAGATATTTCATATACATTAAATAAAAGCTGTTTAGTTATTTTTTTAAAGAGATTTTCTTTTTGTTTTAATGTAAAATTATTGATTTTTTCTTTAAAAAATTTTTTTGCATTTTCTAGATTAGCTGTGTATAATGTTTCATTATTAGTATTTGATATGTTTTGATTTTCAAAAATTTTTGTTTTTAAAAATTCATAACTTGGATTATCTGCTGTATATCCAAAATAATATAAATATTCACCATTTTGATTTGATTTTGCAATATATTTTTTATATAAATCATTATATTCTTCATCAGTAAACCATAGAGTTTTATCTTTTGTTTGTTGTGTTTCTTTTATATTATTTAAAATTACTGAAATCAAAATAATGCTTGTTGTTATTCTTTGCTGTCCATCTACAACATAAAATACATTATCTGATTTATATGCTCCATAATCTATTTTCCAATATTCAATCTTTTCTTCCTTTTTTTCTTGTGTAACTTTTTCTAGTGTTAAAACTCCCATATAATGAGTTTTGTCATTTTCTAAATTTTCCAAGTCTTCCCAAAAATCTTTTAATTGATTATACTCCCAAGCGTAACCTCTTTGATAATCTGGTATTCTTAAATATTTTCCATCAAATATATTTTTTAGTGATTTTAATTCATTAGTAGCCATAATTATTCCTTAATATAATTTTATGATTAATATTGTAAAAATTTACAATAAAATTGTGTTTTATATTACCTACAGCTTTTTTATATCGTTTATCACTAGGTTTTAAATTTCTAATATCTTTATCTTGTAAGCTTTGTTTTGCTATGTTTGCCATTATTTTCCTTTAAAGAACCCTATTAGGTTTTAAGAACCCTAATAATGACCTTAATTAATTGAAAATAATTATAACACAAAAGAAATTAATTGAAATCAAAGATCATTTAGTTTGTTTATATATAGCATTTTGAAGGCATTTTTTGGAAATTAAAGAAATCGAAAGAAATAAAAAATGGTGGCTCCGATTGGACTTGAACCAACGACCACCACCATGTCAAGGTGGTGCTCTACCAACTGAGCTACGGAACCAAAAAATGAAAATTATATAAAAATATTTTTACATTGTGCTTAAAATCACTTTTTAACTTTTTTCATATCATTTAGCCATAAGTCTAGCTGTGCTTCAAAACCTATACCTTTACTATGATAAAATTTCAAATCTTTTTCTAGGTATCTTTGCTTAACCCATCCTCCAAAATCGTGTGGATAAAGGTAGTTTTTTCTTTGTGGGTTGTTATTATCAAGATAAGGAAGTATTTTTAATGCGGGGTTGTTTTGCACATAATTTAGCGCTTCATTTATAGCAAGATAGCTTGAGTTTGACTTAGGCGAACTTGCTAAAAATACCACACATTGAGCTAAGATGATTCTAGCTTCAGGATAGCCTATGTTTTTTACTGCTATGAGTGTGCTTGTGGCTAGATTAAGTGCTTGTGGGTTTGCATTTGAGATATCTTCGCTTGCAAATATCACTAATCTTCTAGCGATGAAATCCGCACTTTCGCCCCCATCAATCAACCTTGCAAGATAATATAAACTCGCATCTACATCACTTCCTCTTAAGCTTTTTATCATAGAACTAGCTAGTCTATAGTGTGTATCTTTACTTGAAGTACCATCGCTTAAAACATTTGCTCTTAATTTTTTCAAAGTTTCAAGCGTGATATGAGTGCTATCTAAAGCCAAAGCAAACTCGCATAAATTTAAAAAGCTTCTTGCATCATTTGCACTAGAAGTGATTAAAAAGTCTTTGGCATCATCATCGATTTTACATTGGAGTTTTTCTTGCACTTTTGTGGCAAGTTTTTCTAAGTCTTTATATTCTAAACCTTTAAATTCAAAAAGCATACTTCTGCTTCTTATGCCTGAAGTTAAAGTAAAATAAGGGTTTTCAGTGCTTGCACCTATGAAAAGGCATTTTTGATTTTCCAAAGGGATTAAAAGCATTTCTTGCTGGGTTTTTGAAAGCCTATGTACCTCATCGATAAATATCAAAGGTTTATATAAAGAATTTTCATATTTAGCTAGTATTTTTCTAAGCTCTTCAAGTTTAAAATTCCCTCCATCAAACTCATAAAAGTCTAGTTTATACTCATACGCTATAGCCCTTGCAAAAGAGGTTTTTCCACAACCTGCTGGGCCAAAAAATACACTATGAGGGAGTTTTGAAACTTGTATGAATTTTTTAAAAATTTCTATTAAATTTTCTTGTCCTAAAACCTCATCTAAAGTTTTAGGACGAAAAGTTAAACTTAAATTTGTCATTGTGGATTTATGGTAAGTCTTTCACCATTAATGATAGTTGTAACATCACTTTTATTAGAATCATCATAGATAAAATCAAGCACATAAGAGCCATTATTATCTACAAAATAAGTATCAAAATTTGCAAAATCAGGCCAAATTTGACTAGGAAGAATTTCAGTGTTTGCATGCAATTGTGATTTTATATTATTTTCAGTGAAAATAGTTTGTCCATTTGCGTCAAATTTTTTACCTTCTTTTTCAAAGCTTAGATTATTTAAGATGATTTGAGGGTTTGCTTTTAAAAACTGACTTGCTAAAAGCATCATAGAAAAAATATCAGTGTTTGAGTTTTGCACTAAACTATCATAAGCTTTTTTAGAAAGATTATTAAAATTCATATCTAAATTAATGTTATTTAACATAAAGTTTTCATTTGCAAGGTTAAATTTAGCTAAATCTAGTTTTAAAACACTATCATAATCATTTTGAGCATTTTGAGCTGTTTTTGCAAAAATTTTTAATTTATCAAAGTCAAAAGCAATAGAACTTATAAAATTAACACTATCAATGCTTATATTTTGCTCACTATTTCTGCTAGGACTAAAGATATCATTAAAACTTAATTTTTGTATAGGAAATTCAGAAATTTTGATATTTTTTGCTTCTAATTTTTCTTCATGAGATAGTTGTTCTAATAAAATATAACCTAGATTAAGCTCCATATTTTTTACAAATTCTTCAGAACCTGTAATCTTAAAAGATGTATTATTTAAAACTAAATTTGTATCATTGCGCGTAAAATTAATATCATTTATTTTTGCATTGATGTTAATGTCTCCACCTTTTGCGCTAACTAAGATTTTAAAGATTTCTTCATTTGGGAAAATACCTTTTAAGTCTTCATTTTCATTTAAAATAGAAACGATAGCATTATTACTTGTAAAAAAATTATTAGAAAAATCCACATTCACTTTAAAACTATAAGGTAAGTCATTCAGTGTAGCTATAAAACTTCCTTTGGAATTTAAAAGTCCTTTGGTATAGTTAGCATCTTCAACACTATAATATACTGTATCTTGACTCATTTGAGCAAATATTTTTCCATTGATAGAGTTAATGTAAGAAGCTGAGGCAAAAAACCCTATAACTAATAAAACAACTACTACAACCCCTGCGATGATTTTTTTCATTCATTTTCCTTAAGTGAAATTTTAGAAATTATATATTTTTATTACTAACTAATGCTTATAAAATTCTCACATTTATACATTACTTAACTTTTTTTCTTATAATTGCACTATTTAAAATCAAAGGTAAAAAAATGAAACTTTTTGGAACAGATGGAGTACGTGGTAAAGCAGGGGAGTTTTTGGATTCATTTTTAGCCATGCGTTTGGCTATGGCTGCTGGAATTTATTTTAAAGACAAAGCTCTTACAAACAATATCTTAGTAGGAAAAGATACAAGAAGAAGCGGTTATATGATAGAAAATGCTATCGTTTCAGGGCTTACTTCTATAGGTTATAATGTTATAGAAATAGGTCCTATGCCAACACCTGCTATTGCGTTTTTAACTGAAGATATGCGTTGTGATGCAGGGATTATGATATCAGCTTCGCATAATCCTTACTATGATAATGGTATTAAATTTTTTGATGCCCATGGAAATAAACTTGATGAGCAAGCAGAAGCAAAAATAGAAGAAATTTATTTTAACGATAAACTCATAGAAGAAGCAAGAACAACAAAATCACAAATTGGTCAGGCAAAAAGAATTGATGATGTGATAGGAAGATATATTGTTTCTATAAAAAATTCTTTTCCTAAAGAGCTGACTTTAAAGTCTTTACGCGTTGTGTTAGATGTGGCTCATGGAGCTTCTTATAAGGTAGCACCTACAGTTTTTAAAGAACTAGGTGCAGATGTGATTGTGATCAATGATAAGCCAAATGGTTTAAATATCAATGAAAATTGCGGGGCTTTACATCCTTTAAATTTAGCTTTAGAAGTAAAGAAATTTAGAGCAGATGTGGGTTTTGCTTTTGATGGGGATGCGGATCGTTTGGTTGTTGTGGATGAAAAAGGTGAAGTAGCTCATGGAGATAGTCTTTTGGGTGTTTTAGCTTTATTTTTGAAAAAACAAGGCAAGTTAAAATCAAGTGTAGTTAGCACTATAATGAGTAATGGTGCTTTAAAAGAGTTTTTAACTAAACATAAAATCACACATGAAACTTGCAATGTAGGCGATAAATATGTACTTGAAAAACTCAAAGAATGCGGTGGAAATTTTGGCGGGGAGCAGAGTGGGCATATTATTTTTAGTGATTATGCAAAAACTGGAGATGGTTTGGTAGCTGCTTTACAATTTAGTGCTTTAATGCTAAGTGAAGCAAAAAGCGCAAGTGAAATTTTAAATCAAGTTAAACCTTACCCACAGCTTTTGCATAATCTTAAAATTTCAGAAAAAAAAGACCTAAGCAAGCTTGCAGGCTTAGAAGAATTGAAAAAAGATTTAGAAAAAAAAGGAATTGCTAGTTTGTTTAGGTATTCAGGTACAGAAAATTTAATACGCTTATTACTTGAAGCAAAAGACATTAAGCTTTTAGAAAAAGAAATGAAAGCTGTTGAAAGCTTTTTTATGAAAGCATTGAATGCTTAAAATTTTATCTTTAAAATTTTGGCTTGTTTTTGCTTTAGTTTTTATACTAGATCAAGTAAGTAAGTATTTGTTTTTGCAAGGGCTTGAGTATAAGGGTGAATTTTTTGATTTAGTTTTAACCTATAATACCGGTGTAGCCTTTTCAATGTTTGCATTTTTAGGAGAGTATTTAAAATACATACAACTTGTTTTTATTTCGGCTTTGTTTGTGTATTTGTTTTATCAAAAAGAATTTTTTAGAACACATTTGATCGCTTTTGCTATTATGCTATCTGCTGGGTGTTCAAATTTACTTGATCGATTTGTGCATATAGGTGTGGTGGATTTTGTATTTTGGCATAAGTGGTTTGAATTTGCTGTGTTTAATTTAGCTGATGTGATGATAAACATTAGCGTAGCTTTGATTTTAATAAAAGAAATTTTTAATAAAAAAGGAGAAAAATGTTAGATTTTTTAACTGACTGGTATTTATGGATTAAAATGGTGCATTATTTAGCTTTTGTTTCTTGGATGGCTGGATTGTTTTATTTACCAAGACTTTTTGTATATCATACAGAACATAAAGACAATAAAGGCTTTGTGGAAGTGGTAAAAATTCAAGAAAGAAAATTGTATTTTTATATCCAAACACCTGCTATGATTGTAACTTTAATAAGTGGTAGTTTAATGCTTCATGCTAATAAAGCTTTAATGGTTGGATCAGGATTTATGCATGCTAAATTAACCTGTGCTTTGCTTTTAATTATTTATCATTTGCAAAATTATTATTATTTAAAACAACTTCAAAATGATACTTGCAAAAAAAGTGGGAAATTCTTTAGAGCTTATAATGAAATTCCAACGATATTATTTATAATCATCGCTATTATGATGGTGGTAAGACCATTTTAGTAAAAAGCCTTAAAAAAAGGCTTTTTATCCTTTAAACTCCATGCTTTTAAAATCAAGTGGATCAACATTTTCTTGCATGATATTTATGCGTTCTTTATCTTGTAAGCGTTTATCATCTCTAAATACAGCACGCACTAAATCCATACCTGTGTAAAAATCTTTCATTAATACCATAAACAAATAACGTCCAAATTCACTTGTATATAAAGTATTGTTTTCTTTTTTTATAGCCTTGCTTAATTTAAGACCTAAAAGTTCTATAAAAAGATCTTTTTCTAAATTACATTCTAAAGTTTTATTAAATTTATCAATTTCGATTTTACCAGTAAACATTTCGGTTAAAAAGACATATTTGATGATTTCTTTTTTACTAAAATTAGCTTTAGCAATATTTGCATTTTGTTTTTCCTTGATGAGCTTAGAATAATCATTTAAATTAAAAGCATTGATTAAAAGCTCTCCATCTAAAAAGCTAAAAGCCCCACTTCCTACACCCAAATACTCATGATGGCTACTTACATACTCATCATTAAAGCTACTTTTTTCTAAAGAAAATGACCACGCATTATTTCTTTCATAATCTTTGAAAAAATCTACAATGATTTTATAAAATTCAAATTCATTATCTTTAAAACTTACTCCTAGAGTTTTTGCGATATTATCTTTTGTGAGGTTTGATTTCATCAAAGGATAAGTTGTGATTTGTTGAGGTTTTAAGTTTTTGGCTATTTCTAAGTCATTGAGTAATTGTTCTTTGGTTTGAGAAGGAAAATTAAAAATCAAATCAATACTCATGATAGGAAGCACACCTATGGCTTTAGAAAGCTTTTCTTGAAGTTCTTTGCTAGAGCCAAATTTATGATACCTTGCTACTTTTTTTAAAGTATCATCATCAAAGCTTTGTATACCACAACTTAAACGATCTATAAGTCCTTTAAACATTTCTAACTTTTTAGGTTCGATATGATTAGGGTCAGTTTCGCAAGAAATTTCTTTGATGTTAAATAATTTTTTGCAAAGTTCTAAAGTTTTAGCAAGCTCTTCTTCATTGATTAAAGTAGTGCCGCCACCCACATACATAGAAGTAAAATCAAATCCTTTGTCTTTGATTTGTTTGATTTCTTCTCTTAAACTTTCAAAATATCTTTTTGCTAAATCTTCATTGTAATAATACTTATGAAAACTACAATATGGGCAAAAAGTGTGACAAAATGGTATGTGAGCATAAAGCATATAAGATTTTTTTGGATTAACTTTTTTTTCTTGTCCTTCTTTTAAAAGTTTCACATCAAAACCATTCTCTAAAGATTTTTGCATAGCCTTGTGTGAGTAAGAAAGAGCTAAGTTTTGTAAAAAATTCATATTTTTCCTAAAATTTCATTTTGTAGTTATTTAAAAAGACTATAATTGTATCATATTTTTACAAAGGCTTTATAATGAAAAAGATTTTTATAGCATTTTTTGTATTTTTGTTAGGATTTATAAGTGTGTCAAATTCTGCACCTTTAGATGAAATTTTTCAAGATGTTAATGTTTCAGGTAGTATGCGTTATCGTTTTGAGCATAATAGCCCAAAAGATAGAGGAAATAATAATTTTAATCAAAGAATTCAAATTCAAATGCATTAACAACTAAGCCTTAAAGACTTAGTTGTTATAAAAGTTTTCCTTTAAGTTTTCTTCCATAGCTTTGATGTTTTCTTTTGATTCTTCTTTAGCGTTAAATCCTCCACCAAAAGCTTTCATAACATCTACAATAGAATTTGCAAGCTCATAAGATGAGTTAGTATAAGAAAGTTTAGCATTTAAATAATTTCTTTGATCTTGTAAAAAATCAGCCAAGTTAATCACGCCATTTTCATATCTTAAGGTAGAAATTTCATAAATTTTACTTTGGGCTAGAAATAAATTTTTATAATTTTGCTCATTTTCATAATAGCTTTGGCGGTTAAATAAAGCAAGTCTTATCTCTCCAAAAGCTGTTTTTAAGGTGTTTTCATATTGTAAAAATGCTTCATCTTTGGTAAGCTTTGCAATATTAACATTATTCATAATTTCACCCCAATGAAAAATCGGCATCGCAAAATTTCCAGCTACATTCCAAGTATTGCTTCCATGTTTGACTAAAAGATCTAAATCATTACTTTGAAAACCCAAAAGTCCTGTTAAAGAAAGGTTTGGTAAAAATGCAGTTCTAGCTACTCCAACAAGATAATTTTTTTCTTCTAAAATTTTTAAACTAGCTTGCACATCAGGTCTTTGAAGCAAAATTTCACTGCCAATGCCCTCGGGTATGCTAAGCTCGTATTGTCCTATTTTTTTATACTCTATGCTATTATAAAGTATATCATCAATATCATTTGAAGTTAGGATTTTTAAGGCTTTGGTATTAGCTTCTTTTTGAATTTTAGCGTTTGTGAGTAAAACTCTTGAATTTTCAAGCTCAGCTTTAAATTTGTTAAGCTCATACTCACTAATTACTCCAAGTTTAAAATGCTCTAATTTTAACTCATAAGTTTTTTGATAACTTTGGGTTGTTTCTTCTAAAATTTTTACTTGCTCGCTTAAGCTTGCTAGGTTAAAATAAGTTTTTACTACATTAGAAATTAAGCTCAATCTTGCGCTTTCATAGTCAAACTCACTAGCTTGTAATTTTGCTTTTGAAGCACCATAAGTATCTCTGTATTTACCCCATAAATCTACTTCATAGCTTAAATTTAAACCCATGTTAAAATCATTACCATAAGCAAATTCATTGCTTTTGTTACTTGGAGCATTAATGCTAGTTTTTGCTCTTGCTCCGCTAGCACTTCCATCAAGTTTAGGAAGTAAATCACTTCTTGCTATACCTAAAGTTTCATAAGCCTTTTGTAAATTTATATATGCAATTTGCAAGTCGTTATTGTTTTTTAAAGCTTGATCGACTAAGGTATTTAAATATTTATCATCAAAAGCTTTCCACCATTGTTTGTTAATGCTAATATTTTGGTCTAAACTTTTAGTGTAATTTACATCTTTGATTTCTAAATTTGGTTTTAAACTGCAAGCTGTTATTAAAAAACAACTTGCAAAAATTATTAATTTACGCATTGATTTTACCTCTTTTTTTATCAAGCCATTTATTAAAGCTTTCTAATAAATAGAAAAATAAAGGTACAAAGAAAATGGCTATAGTAGAAGCTGCTATCATACCTCCTATAACACCCGTGCCTATTGCATGGCGACTTGCACTTCCTGCTCCATAAGCAAAGTACAAAGGTAAAATACCACAAATAAATGCTAATGAAGTCATTACAATAGGTCTAAATCTTAATTTTGCTGCACTAATAGAAGCTTCAAAAATACTTTTTCCTTTTTTAAGATGTTCTTCCATAGCAAACTCGACAATCAAAATTGCATTTTTAGCCGAAAGTCCTATTAAAAGTAAAAGTCCTGTTTGAAAATATATATCATTTTCTAAGCCTCTAAGCCATACAAGAAGTAAAGAGCCAAACACCGCAAAAGGCACAGCAGTGATTACTGCTAAAGGCATAAGCCATCTTTCATACTGAGCTGCTAGGATTAAAAATACAAATAAAAGCCCTAGTATAAAAGCTACTTGACCTGCACCACTACTTGTAACTTCTTGATAAGCAGAACCTGACCAAGCAATAGAATAATCCTCTCCTAAAGTTTCTTTGGCAACTTGAGCAATAGCATCAATAGACTGTCCTGAGGTATAACCAGGTGCAGGATCACCTTGTACTAGTGCTGATGGGAACATATTAAAACGTTTTACATCATCAGGCCCAACGCCTCTATGAAGTGTTAAAACACTATCTAGAGCTATCATAGAACCATCTTTTGATCTAACAAAAATATTTTTTAAAGCATTTTGTGTATTTCTAAAATCTCCAATTGCACTAATATTTACACGATAATTTTTTCCAAGCATAGAAAAATCATTTACATAGTAAGTTCCTATCGTGGCATTTAGTGTGCTAAATACATCTGCTAAATTTAAACCATAAAGCTTTACTTTATCACGATCAATTTCCAATTTTAATTGTGGAAAATTAGTATCAAGTGTAGTTCTTACATTTGCAAGCTCAGGACGTTTATTTGCTGCTTCAACTAATCTATTTACATCAACTTGAATTTCTTCATAACTTTTACCTCCACGATTTTGTACATACATTTCAAAACCACCAGTTAAACTTAAACCTTGAATTGGAGGTGGATTAACAAAGAAAGTTTGAAAATTTGGATTTAAGAAATATTGCTTATTATACATACTAGTTAGATCAAAACTACTTGTATCTCTATCATTCCAATTTTTTAGATTAATAAACATTGCACCAGCATTTTCTTTTAAAGAACCTGTGAAAAGATCATAACCTATAAGACCTACAATATCAGTAATATTTTCATTTTTACCGATTTCTTCACCCATTGCATCCATAGCTTGGGTTGTTCTATTGAGAGATGAAGCTGCTGGTAAGTTCACAACAGATAAAAAACTACCTTGATCTTCAGGTGGTACAAGTGAATTTGGTACTATTTTGAATAATCCATATAATCCGATTAAGAATATGAAAAAAATCAAGACAAAGCGTATAGTTCTTTTTAATATATAAGCAACTCCTGCGCCAAAAACTTCAGTTGACCAATCAAATATATCATTGAATTTTTTTACTAAGTAAAATGGCTCCCCTTCATTTCTTTTTAAGAAAATTGCACATAAAGATGGAGTTAGTGTTAATGCTACAAAACCTGAGATTGCAACTGAAATAGCTAAAGTGATGGCAAATTGTCTTTGAATTTCTCCCACAAAACCGGATATAAATGAAACAGGTATAAACACCGCACAAAGCACAAGAACGATAGAAACAACAGGTGCAGCAACTTCATCCATTGCTTTAATGGCTGCTTCTTTTATGCTTATATTTGGATCTTCATGCATGATTCTATCGATATTTTCAACTACTATAATTGCATCATCAACAACAATACCAATAGCTAATACCAAAGCAAAAAGTGTAAGAAGGTTGATACTAAAACCTAAGACATATAATCCCGCAAAAGTTCCCAAAATAGAAACAGGTACAGCAATCATAGGTATGATAGTAGAACGGAAATTCTTCAAGAACAAGTACATTACAATCACAACTAAAATGAGTGCTTCAAAAAATGTTTTTACAACTTCTTTGATAGAAGCTTTAATAAATATAGTTGTATCATAAGGTACTTTATAGGCTAAACCTTCTGGAAAGCTTTTTGAAAGCTCTTCAAACTTTTTCTGTACTAACTCAGCTGTACTTACTGCATTTGCTCCAGTTTGTAAGAAAATTAATATAGGAGTAGCATCGCTTCCATTTAATCTACCTTTAAATGTATATTCTCTTGAACCTAAAGAAACTTCTGCAACATCTTTAAGTCTTAAAAAAGAGCCATCGCTATTTGCTCTTATAATAATATTTTCAAATTCTTTTGTGTTTTTTAACCTTCCTTGCATAGTTACTGAGTATACATAAGGTGATCTTTCTACCACAGGTTCTTGACCTATCTTACCAGTAGCATATTGAGCGTTTTGTTCATTTACTGCAGCAATAACATCTGTTGCGGTCACTTGATATTTATTTAATAAATCGGGATTAAGCCAAATTCTCATAGAATAATTTCTTGAGCCGATTGCTACGGCATTACCTACACCAGGAACCCTAGCAAGATCATCTAAGATATTTAACGCAGCATAATTATATACTTCAAGTGAATCCATAGAACCATCAGGAGAATATAAAGTAGCAACTTCTAATATACTTGAACCAGTTTTTCTTACACTAACACCAGTTTTTTTAACATCTTCAGGTAATTTTGCTGTAGCAGCTGAAATTCTATTATTAACATCAACTGTCGCTTGGTCAGGATCTGTACCTATATTAAAATATACACTTAAACTCATATCTCCTGAAGAACTTGAAGTTGATTCCATATAAATCATATTTTCAACCCCATTGATTGCATCTTCAAGAGGAATGGCTACTGTTTGAGCTACTGTTTGAGCATCAGCTCCTGAGTAATTTGCACTTACTTTTACAACAGGTGGGGTTAAAGAAGGGTATTGCTCTACAGGTAAAGAATATAGTCCTATAATACCCGCTAAAGAAATAATAATAGCTACAACGGAAGCAAATACAGGTCTTTCTATAAAAAATTTAGAAAACATTATTTATTCTCCATTACGCTAACACTTGCACCAGGACGGATTTTTTTAAAATTATTTAAAATGACTTTATCGCCATTTTTTAAGCCCTTATCAATGATTGCTTTATCAGAAGTTTGATAAATAACATTCACATTAGTTTTAACTACTTTTCCATCTACTAGAGTATAAACATAAGTAGTACTATCATCTTGTAAAAGCGCAACTTGAGGAATTTCAAACCCATCTTTTTGAACAAAGCCTTCAACATGAACATTTGCAAAAGAACCAGGCATTAAGCTTGAGTTGTTGTTATCAAAAACAGCTTTTGCTTTTACTCCACCACTATGTGTATCTATAACACTATCTATAAAATATAATTTTCCATTAAAAAGCTCACCGCCAACATTAGCTTGTACTTGGATATTTTCTAATTGCCAATTGCCACTTTGTAGATTTTTATTCATATTGATCTTATCTACATCAGAAATATAAAAGTCTGCAAAGATAGGATTAATGTTTGTAATACGTACAAGTTCGGTTGATGAAGCATTTACATAATCACCTATATCCATTAGTGTATCACCTACAACTCCATCAAATGGAGCGCTTACTACAGTGTATTTTAAGTCTAATCTTGCATTAGCAAGTTTTGCTCTAGCACTTTCTAAATTAGCTTTGGTAGAATTAAATTTAGCCAAACTTGCGTCAAATTCTTTTTGTGAAATAGCATTTTTTTCTATTAAAATTTGATCTCTTTTGAAATTTTTTTCAGCATCATCAAAATTAGCTCTTGCTACTAAAGCTTCCCCATAAGCCATATTTACACTTGCTTGGTATTTATCAGGCTCTATGAGAAAAAGTTTATCACCTTTTTTAACGGCTTGGCCGCTTTTGAAGTATTTTGCTTTGATTTCGCCACTTACTTTAGGTTTAATTACTACATCTAATTCAGTGCTTAATCTTGCAGGATAGGTAAATTCTAAAGGTAAATTAGAACTTTGCATAGTCATAATACTTACAGGTTGGGGAGGGAGTTGTTTAACTTGTGCATTCTTATCATTTGAGCATGCTACAAAGATAAGTGAAGCGCAAGCTAGAGTTAAAAGTTTTGTTTTCATTGGTTTCCTTAAAATTATTTATTTAGCTAAACGAAAAAAGTAATTTATATTACAAAATTATATGCATAATTATTCTATCAATATATAGTTAATTAAAGTTAATAATCCCACTAATAAAAAGTTTTACGATTTTTGATGCATGTTCTTCTTGTTCTTTTTTGTCCATTAGTACTTTGTTTCCAAAAATACTTTGCATAAAAAAAGTTCCTCTTAGCATGGCACAAAATGTAACACTTAAAAATTCAGCATTACTAGCTAAATGCTCATTTTCTATTTCAAATCTTTTTCGTAAAACATTTTCAACCTCTTTACGATTATTACCTTTAAACCATGAAGAAAAATCAAATTTATCATTATAAATTTGAGAATACAGAAGTCTTACTATAGAAATAGTTTTTTTATTATTGAAAATTTTTAAATAAGCTAAGGAATATTGATATAAATATTCTTCTAAGCTTAATTCATTTGTGATTTTCATATTTTTTTTTAAAGTAGCTAAAAAATGATTTTCAGCAAAATCATTTAGTATATCTTCAAATAAACCTTCTTTACTTTTAAAATGCTCATATACACAAGAAAAAGATCCTCCAGCTTGTTTGATGATATCTTTAAGATTAGTTGCTTCGTAGCCATTTTTTAAAAATGACTCCGTAGCAATTTGTTTGATTTTTTCAAGTCTTGCTTGAGATTTTGAAGAAAGTTTTTTTTCCATTTTAGTGTTTTTTACGCTCTACAATTGAGTTTTTAGGATATACAAAATTACTTTCTCTTGTGATTACAATATTTTTATCATCAAGCGCATAAGCTTTGATAGTTAAAGGTATTACGGTATCTTTTCTATCATTATCAGCTAGTTTTTTAGTAGCTTTTAAAACAACTATATGCTTATCTTTTTCACCAGCTTTTAATTTAAAAGGTTTTTTAGGTCTAATGATTTCTATACCATCTTCAAAGTCTTGTAATTTTACATCAAAATAATACTCATGAGTTTTATTATCTGTATTTTGGAATAAAAATACATAAGCATTGGTGATTAATAAATCTCCATCATGTGTTTTTCTTACTTGATAAAGCTCACTAGAGCGATTGATATTTAAAAGCATATTTTCTTTTTTGCTTCCCATTAAAACTAAGGCTGCAAAAACACCACATAAAACTACTAAATATCCGATAGTTCTAAATCTAAAATATTTTACTTTTTCTCTTGTTTCAATGGCTTTTGCACTAGTCCAGTTAATCAAACTAGGGCGATCAAATTTAGCTTGAATTTTTGAGCAAGCATCAGCACATTCAAGACAGTTAATACACTCAAGTTGCATTCCTTGGCGTATATCTATATGTGTAGGGCAAATTTTTACACAGGCTTCACAGCCTATACATTCACCTTGTGGTGGTTTTTGATAAAGTTTGGTATGCCCATCATAAATCACACCACCTCTTTTATCATCATAAATTACTTGAACGGTATTATTATCAAACATTACAGATTGAATTCTTGCATAAGGGCATACATAAACACAAAATTTTTCACCCAAATACACTATATCAAAAGTAAAGGCTAAAGAAGCACAAAATAAAATCCCCAAAAGTAACAAATGATCAGCAGGGTTTTGAATATATACAAAAAAATCTTCAGGTGGTACAAAATACCATAAAAATGCACTCATCATTAATAATGAAAAAAGATAGAAAATCACAATACTTAAAACTTTTTGGACAAAAAATCCATCTACTTGTTTTTGTTTATTTGCTGTGCTTTTATGAATTTTAAAGATTTTTGTTTGCAATAAATCTCTATAAATAACTCTAGCAATAGTTTGAGGACAGCTCCAAGCACACCAAATTCTTCCTGCTAGAGTGGTGATAAAAAGTATAGTTAAAAACATGCCCATGATAACAAATGGCATTAAATAAAGCTCTTGGGTATCAAAAGCAATAAAAAACAAATTAAGCTTTTTATGATCAAAACTTAATAAAAAGAAATGATTGTCATTAATTTTTATAAAAGGTAGTATTATAAAAATAATCATAGAAATGATATAGGCTATATACCTTTTTTTGGTATAGTTGGTAATACAAGCACTCATTTTTATTTTCCTTAAAAAATGTTTTTTAAATTGTAGTACTAGAAAAATTAAACCAAACTTTGTCTTATATTAAGAATTTATGTTTAATTTTTATTTATGTAATTATTACAAAAATAAAAATTAATTTCAAGTAAAATTATGATATAATACATTTTTAATTTTATTTAAGAAAGGTGGTGAGGGTCGTGCCAGGAATTAAGGTGCATCCTAACGAGTCTTTTGATGAAGCGTATAGAAAATTCAAAAAACAAGTAGATAGAAATCTAGTTGTTACTGAAGTTCGCGCTAGAAGATTTTTTGAGCCTATGACTGAAATTCGTAAAAAACAAAAAATTTCAGCACGCAAAAAAATGCTTAAAAGACTTTATATGCTTAGACGCTACGAGTCAAGACTCTAATACCAAAAAAGCCGAGAAATCGGCTTTTATTCATTGATTATTTATGTTTCTTTGGATTTTAATCATTCATTTTTTTGGACTTATTTTACCAGGACCTGATTTTTTCTTAGTAAGTTCATATGCATTAAGAGAAGGAGTTAAAAGTGCTTTAAAGGCAAGCTTGGGGATAAGTTTAGCCGTTAGTGTATGGATTATACTTTCTATACTTGGTTTGAGTGCGATTTTCCATCAATTTCCATTTTTGCAAATTGCTTTATCAAGTTTTGGGGCTTGTTATCTTTTATATTTAGCTTATGGAATTTACAAAAATGCAAAAATAGGTAATATAAAAGTTCAAAAAACTCATATATCTGCATTTTTAAGTGGAATGATTACAAATTTATCTAATCCTAAAGCAATTTTTTATTTTGCTAGCGTTTTTGCAAGTTTTGATTTTACCCAAATGCGGTGGATGTTGATAGTTTTAATTTTTGTTTTGATTTTAGAAACTATAATTTATTTTTCTTTGATTTCTTTATTATTTTCTAAACCTTTCATGGTAAGAATTTATCAAAAGAACTTAAAGCATATTGATTATTTAAGTGCTTTTATATTTTTTGCTTTTGCTGTGTTTATTTTGAGTAATAATTTAATGGCTATGATAAATTAAGGCAATTAATTTTTATTAATACTTTTTTTGTTAAAATCTTATTAAGTTAAACTTATAAATTTAGGAAAGATTATGAAACATATAAAAACTATACTTAAGCTTAGTATGATAAGTGGTATTGCCGCAATAAGTGCAGGTGCTTTAAGTGCATGTAGTAGCAATGCAAGTGATTCTAATAATGCATTGAGTCAGGCAGCAAATACTCAAGGTGCTTTTGTTATCATCGAAGAAACTGCTCCAAATCAATACAAAATCAAAGATCAATTTCCAAGCGATGAAACTAGGGTAGTTTTAAAACAACTTGATGGCACAGAAAGAGTTTTAAGCAAAGAAGAAATGGATAAATTAATCCAAGAAGAAGCTGCTAAAATAGACAATGGTACTTCAAATTTAACAAATCCAAATAACGCTCAAATGAGTAGTGGAGGACTGTCTTTAGGTGAAACATTGCTTGCGAGTGCTGCTGGTGCTATACTTGGTAGCTGGATAGGCTCAAAACTTTTTAATAACCAAAATTTTGCAAACCAGCAAAGAGGAGCATTTTCAAACCAAAGTGCTTATCAAAGAAGTGTAAATAGTTTTAATAAGGCAAGTACAAGTGCCACTTCAGGCTCAAGTGCGAAAAAATCAGGCTTTTTTGGCGGTGGTTCTAAAGCTACTTCAAGTTCTTCTAGCTCTTTTGGATCCTAAGGGTGTAAAATGAATTTTTTAAAAGTAAATCCTTTAGAAAAATCTTACTTAGAACAAATAGGCTTTTCATGGCATACAGATAATGATGGAAGTGATTATTTAGATTCTAACTTAGTTTGTGTGAGAGAAAATGAAGCAAATGCATACTATGAAGCGGTGAATGAACTTTATGATATGTTTGTAGCTGCTGCGCAAGAAGTGATTGATAATGATCGTTTTGATGAGCTTGGAATTCCTTTTAATTTAGTTGATGCGATTAAGATGAGTTGGGAAAATGATGTGCATTGGCATTTATATGGAAGGTTTGACTTAGCAGGTGGGCTTGATGGTAAGCCTATAAAGCTAATAGAATTTAATGCTGATACTCCAACATCTTTATTTGAAAGTGCTATTTTGCAATGGGCTATTTTAAAACAAAACAACCTAGATGAAAGTTCGCAATTTAATAATATATATGAAGCCCTAAAAGATAATTTTAAAAGACTTATAACCTTAGAAGAAGATGTAAGCGAGTTTGAAAAGTATTATGAGGGGTGGAAGATATTATTTTCTTCAATTGCAGGTAGTGATGAGGATATGATTACAACCAAACTTTTAGCACACATTGCTAGTGAAGCAGGTTTTGAAAGTGAGTTTTCTTTTATAGATGAAGTAGAGTTTTCATCTGAGGGTGTTTTTAAAAATGATGTGAATTTTGAGTATTTTTTCAAACTCATTCCTTGGGAAAGTATAGCCATAGAAGAGGGTGAGCTTGCTATGCTTTTAACTCAAATCATGCAAAATCAAAAAGCAATCATTTTAAACCCTGCTTACACTTTACTTTTTCAAAGTAAGGGTATAATGAAAATTTTATGGGAGCTTTATCCAAACCATCCTTTATTGCTTGAAACAAGTGATCAACCTTTAGTGGGTAAAAAATGTGTTAAAAAACCTGTTTTTGGTAGAGAAGGAGCAAATGTTTCTATTATAGAAGCTAATGGAGATGTGAGTTTTGAAACAAAGGGAGATTACCAAAATAATCGTTTTGTGTATCAAGAATTTGCTGAGTTTAATCAAAATGAAAATGATTATTACCAAGCAGGGGTTTTCTTTGCTTATGAGGGTTGTGGATTAGGTTTTAGAAAAGGCGGATTAGTGCTTGATAATTATTCTAAATTTGTAGGACATATAGTAAAAGATTAATGAAAATAGTATGCTTAGATGCTGCAACTTTAGGTGGAGCGGATTTAACGGCTTTTGAAAGTCTTGGCGAGTTTGTAAGTTATGATTTAACTTCTAAAGATGAGGTTATTACAAGAATAGCTAATGCACAAGTTGTGATGATTAATAAAATCATCATTGATAAAGAAGTGATAGACAACACTAACTTAAAGCTTATTTTACAACTTGGTACTGGGGTAAATAATATAGATGTAGCTTATGCAAATTCTAAAGGTATAGTGGTAAAAAATGCAGCCGGTTATTCTACAAAAAGTGTTTTAAGTCATACCTTCGCTCTGCTTTTTGCTTTTTTAAATCAAATTCCATATTATGATAAATGGAGCAAAGAGAGTAAATGGTGTGAGAGTAAAATGTTTTGTGATTTTAGTAAGACTTTGCATACTTTAACTGGTAAAAAACATGGCATTATAGGACTTGGAGCTATAGGTAAGGAAGTGGCTAAGGTTTCTCAAATGTTTGGTTCTAAAATTTGTTATTATTCTACCTCAGGGGCTAATAATAATGATGAGTATGAAAAAGTAAGTCTCGAAGAGCTTTTAAAAACTTGTGACGTAATTAGCATACATGCGCCTTTAAATGATAAGACAAAAAATTTATTAAGTAGAAAAGAATTAATGCTTTTAAAAAATGAGGCTATTTTGATCAATGTAGGACGTGGTGGAATCATCAATGAAGCAGATTTAGCTCAAGTTATGAATGAGAAAAATATCAAAGTAGGACTTGATGTGCTTGAAATAGAACCTATGATTAAAAATCATCCTTTGCTTGGTATAAAAAATAAAGAAAATTTAATCATCACTCCACATGTTGCATGGGCAAGTGAAGAATCCATACAAAATTTAGTCCAAATTGTATTTAATAATCTTAAGGAGTTTATAGAAAATGGCAAGTGAACATAGTTTTGATATTAGTGGGGAAATTGACAAACAAGAGCTAAAAAATGCTTTAGAGCAAGCTAAAAAAGAGCTTGATAGTAGATATGATTTAAAAGGCATTAAAAGTGAAATAGAGTTAAATGAAAAAGAAAGTGTTTATAAGCTTATTTGCTCTAGTGAAACAAAGCTTGAAGTGTTAAAAGATATTGTTATTTCAAAGCTTATTAAAAGAGGGATAAACCCTAATGGTATTAAAGAGCTAAGTAGGGAAAGCGGAGCAAATTTTAGACTGAACTTAAAAGTTAATGATGCTATTGATGCTGATAGTGCTAAGAAGATTAACAAAGCTATAAAAGATAGTAAGCTAAAGGTAACTTCAAGTATTAGAGGTAATGAAATTCGCGTAGTTGGCAAGCAAATTGATGATTTGCAAAGCGTGATGAAAATAGTAAAAGAACTCAATTTAGAACTTAATATTAGTTTTAAAAATCTTAAATGAAAACTTTACTTCAAATAGTTTTTTTGTGTTTTGTGTGCGTTTTTTTAAGCTCTTGTGCTTTAAAAAGCAAAACACAATCACAAAGTGCTTATATTATTTTAAAAACCCCAGAGTTTAAATTTGCTGATTATGGTTTTTTATATGAGGGAAAAAATTTTACAAGTTTAGAGCTTTACAGTGCTTCTAAAGCCTTGCTTGAATTAAAAATTAGCGATAAAATTTGCGTTAATGGTATATGTTATGCAAAAACATATTTTAATAAAAGATTTTTTAATAATGAATATTATGATGATTTTTTACAAGATCTAATCTATAAAAAACCTATTTTTTATGGAAAAAATAAACAAACTACCTCTTGTGGTTTTACTCAAAAGATTATAAGTAACAATTATGATATTTTTTATGAGGTTTGTGATAAAAATATGAGTTTTAATGATAAAAAATCCAAAATCAAATTTAGCATAAGGTTAATATAAAGGAAAATATGAAAGATTTGAAACTTTTTCTTAATGATACTTTTAAAAGCAATATTTATAAAAACTTACAATGTAGCGAAGATGAAATTTTAATTTTAAAGCATTTATGCAAAAATTATTTGCAGGCAAATGCAAGCATTAATGCTTACAATCTTCTTAGCGAAGTTTTTAAAAATGATGAATATGAGTATTTAGATCATTTAAAAGATCTTAAAAATCTTATAGAAAAAGGTTTTATTGTTCAAATTTTTTCTGATTTTAAATCGAGTAAAAATTCAAGCTTGCTTTTAAATTTATTACAATGTGAGTTAAGTTTAAGTGAAGTTTTCTTGCAAGTTTTAGAAAATAAAAACATACAAGATTATATGCAAGATCAAATTTATGAAGATCATATTGCGTATTTAAAAGATGAATTTTTTAAAATCGAGCTTTATCAAAGATTGCGTTTTTTTGCTAAAAGCTCTCAAAGTAAGAATATTAAAAAAGATATAGCTATATTTGAAGCATACATTAAAGAGCGTATAAAGAAAAGTAAAATTTCTAATGTTTTAGCAGAGATTTTTAAAGAATATGCTTTAAATGATAAAGAATGTTTGATATTTATTAGTTTGTTAAAAGAAGAGTATTTGTTAAATACTGAAAATTCTTATAGTAGAGATTTTAATTTTTTACTTCATTTAATCAGTGAAGATGAGGCTCAAAAACAAGAAAATAAAGCCTTATTAGAAGAAGATTCTAAGTTGCTTAGTTTAAATCTTTTAGAATATGATGAATTTGTTAATTCTTTGGGTGATATCACTAAGATTTTTTATTTAAGTGATGATATTTTACAAAGAATTATTAACTTTAAAGAACCAAAGAAAAATAAAAAAATTAAACTTCAAAATTTAGTTAAAGAACAAGATATTTTTGAGCTAATCGAGCCAAATATCAATATAAATGATGTTATTATGCCCCAAAGCACTAAAGATCTATTAGAAAGCATATTAAAACAACAAGATAAAAAGGTTTTAGAAAGATTAAATAAATGGGGTATAAAAACTAATAAAAATATAGAAGCTAAGATAATTTTTTATGGTCCTGCTGGTACTGGTAAGACTATGAGTGCATTAAGTATGGCAAAAGCTATGAAAAAATCCATTTTGAGTTTTGATTGCTCGAAAATTTTAAGTAAATATGTGGGTGAGAGCGAGCAAAATGTAAGAAAAATTTTTGATACTTACAAAGAACTTTGTCAAACAAGCAAGCAAAGTCCTATTTTGCTTTTAAATGAAGCGGATCAATTTTTAAGTACTAGGGTAGAAAGCAGCGCTGGTGCTGATAAAATGCATAATCAAATGCAAAATATTTTTTTAGAACAAATTGAACGTTTTAGTGGAGTTATCATAGCTACAACAAACTTTTTAGAAAGTTTAGACGTGGCTTTTTCAAGAAGATTTGAGTATAAAATCGAATTTAAAAAGCCAAATTATGAACAACGCTTAATGATATGGCAAAAAGCTTTGCCTAAAAATGCTAAATTTGATGATAGTTTTGATTTAAAAAATTTAGCTTCATATGAATTAAGCGGAGCTCAAATTGTAATGGTGGTTAAAAATACAGCTTTAAAAGCGGCTATTTCTAAAGATGGTATTTTTAAAATGGATGATTTTTTGCACACTATAGAAAAAGAAATAGAATCTTCATTTGATAAAAATAAGATAGTTGGTTTTAAAAATTAAATTCACATAAATTTCACAAGTAAACAATATCATTCTTTCAACTTTTATTTAAAGGAGAAAAAATGAAAATGAAATTAATGTTAGCTGGCTTAGTTTGTGCAAGTTCTATGTTCGCAGATATGGTTGTTAGTCCAAGTGCTTTGCCTCAAAAGGCTCAAGAGTTTTTAAACACTCATTTTAAAGGTGTAAATATAGGCTATGTAAAACAAGATGTAGATTCTTATGAAGTAAATTTAGTTGATGGAACTGAAATTGATTTTATCATTAATGGCGACTGGAAAGAAGTTGATGGTAAATACAAAGGTATTCCAACAGGATTTATCCCAAAAGAAGTTATTGCTAAAGTACAAGCAGCACAACCAAATGCAACTATTGTAGAAGTAGATAAAAAAATCAATGGTTATAAATTTAGAACAAACAATATGATGGAGATTTATACAGATTATAAAGGTAATATTTTAGGTCAAAAATTTGATGATTAATCACCTAAAATCTCATATTGCTTAAACTAAACCCTTAATGGGTTTAGTTTAATTATTTAAAACTTCTTCTTCCTAGCATCTTCTAAGATATCATTAGCTATTTTATTT
>NZ_NFOE01000120.1 GCF_002179635.1 Campylobacter jejuni
TTTTATCAGCTAGAGTAGCATTATAACTTTCTAATGCTCCTAGATTTTTATTAAAATTAGCTTCATAGGTGTTCATGAGAGACCTTTTTCGATGCTTTGAATTTGTAATTTTATATGAGGTATGATAAAATCAATCCAATTTAGATGTATTTCTAAGTATTCTTTTCTCTTTGAATATTCTTCTTCTATGTTTGTAGGATTTTTTATATAATTTTGTGCAATTTTATATTCAAAATGAAAAAATATTGAACGAATAAGATCTAAGAAATAATTTTTAAATTCTTCATCCTCAAACTTAGCTTTCATTTGATAAATTCTTTGACTTAGAGGATTAAAATCTTCACTTTCAAAATTTAAATTTTCTAAGCATCGAGCAAGATCTGATTTTAAAATTTCACACTCATTGATGTAACTTCTTCCTAAAATAACAACCCCCCTCAAGCACTCATCAATCTTATCTTTTTTATCTTGAATTTCTTTTTCGCTTAAAGTTTGTGGTTTTTCAAGCAAAGGCT
>NZ_NFOE01000084.1 GCF_002179635.1 Campylobacter jejuni
TCTTCTTTTATTTTTATGATAATATATTATCGTTTTTTTTTTTTTGATAATTACATTTTATTTTGTAAATTTTTTCTTATATTTAATAAATATTTAAGTTATGTTAATATAGCTTTACAAAGTTTATAATAAGTATTTGTAATTTATTATAAATAATAAAAAAATAAGGAGAAATAAAATGAATTTTAACTTTAGTAATTTGTCTAAAGCAGTAGCAATAGCTGCTTTTGTTTTTGGTGTGAGTGCAAATGCGCTTAGTGAAGGCAAAGAGTATATTACCTTAAAAACGCCTATCCCAAATGCACAAAATTCTTTAATAGAGGTGTTTTCTTATCGTTGTACGCATTGTTATGATCATCATAAATTCAATACAATCTCAAAAGTTAAAGAAAAATTACCACAATTAACTTATAAATTTTATCCTGTTAGTTCTATGGGTGATTATGGAAAGCAAGCTAATGAAATTTTTGCTTTTGCTGCTTTTAAAGATGAACAAAATAAAGTAAGTCAAAGTGATAAAAATAGTTTAACTCATAAAGCTTCTGAAGCATATTTTAATGCTTATTTTAAGAAAAAACAAAGATGGGGAAATGGAGCCAATCCTGAAGCGTTTTATGAAGTAGGATTAAAAGCAATTTCAGCAAGCAAAGAAGATTTAGATAAGTTTTTAAAAACTCCTGAAGCGGGTAAAATTTTAAAATCTTATGAAAGCGCTAATGATATTTCTAAAAACTATGGCACACCTGCTTTTGTAGTAAATGGTAAATATCAAATTACACCACAAGCTATCACATCTCCGCAAGCTTTGATAGAAATAACAGAAGAGTTAAGTAAGATGTAGTTTTTGGAGTATTTTATGAGTTCTTGTCCTGTTAGTAGAGTTAGTGCTTGGCAAAACACTAGAATACCTTGGTTGATAATGGTTGTAGCTATGATAAGTTTAACTTTCATAGCACACTTTTTGTTTCAAGAATACCTTTATATGGAGCCTTGTGAGCAGTGTGTTTATATAAGATTTGCCATGTTAACTATGGCTTTTGGTGGTATTTTAGCCTTGATAGATCCTAAAAATGATTATTTGAAAATTTTTGTATATACTTTTGTATTTTGGGGTATATGGCTTGGTGTAGAGTATTGTCTTACTCTTAATCATATCCACGAAGTAGTACATTCAGAAAATCCTTTTGCTGGTGTTGATGGGTGTAGAGAAATTCCTATATATCCTTTTAATTTACCATTGCATGAATGGGCACCAGGATGGTTTTTACCAACAGGTGAGTGTGGTATGGATACACCTATAGTACCTGAAGATGTTTATGGTAGTTTAAATGCTTTTCAGAGATTTTTTGTTGGAACTCCTCCAAATTTTGAAGATGGGTTGTATAGTAATGGTTGGTATTTGATTCCTAGTATGGAATTTATGAATATGGCGGTTTGTTGCTTATTGGCTTTTGTTGTTTGTTTGGTGATTTTAGGAAGCATGTTTGTTTCTTATGCATTTTCACACCCTAAGGCTAAAATTTACGCTTTGATTGTCTTGGTGTTTGTGATTATTCTTAAAATTTTAGGTGAGCCAAGTGTGCAAATGGCTTAGTAGTATTAAAAAAAGGAGAAAAAATGAAAATTAGTAAAATTGTAAGTAGTATTTTGCTTGCTAGTAGTGTTGTTGTAGTTGCACCTAATGTTTCTTTAGCTATGGGTGGACCTAGTGGTGCTAGTATTAATTGGGAAATTCAAGGTAAAATTGGTGCTATAAAAATAAATCCTTATGGTTTATCCCCGCTTAGTGCTGTAATTATGGATGGTGGATATAAACTAAGTGATGTAAGTGTAACTATAGTTCCAAAACCAAATGGACAGACTATATCTTATAAGGTTAGTCCTAATAAAATTAAAACATATGGAGGAATTCCTGTTTTTGGACTTTATCCATCATATTTAAATACAGTAAAAGTAAGTTATACCAAAACTGCTTTTGGAAAAAGTGAAAAAGTAGTAGATGAAGTGTATAAAATAGCAACTGGTGGGGTAAATATAGAAGCTAGTGGAAGTCTTATGCAAAGAGGTGTACCTTTTGAAAAAGTAGAAGTGATTAAAGTAGATAAGGGTTTTGAAGATAGATTGTATTTGGTTAATAATGCTCCAGGAAGACAAAGTGGTAAAGGTTCTCAGTCTGTATGGAATAATCCAGCAGGTGGTGCAATGGAGTGGGATGAGAATTCAAATGCATTTATCATTGATACAAAAGGTGAAATTCGTTGGTATTTAGATAGTGATAAATTAATGGATTGGGGTAATATTTATAAGCGTGGTATTATGATGGGTTTTCATCAAAATGAAGATGGGGCTTTGAGTTTTGGATTTGGTCAAAGATATGTTAAATATGATTTGATGGGTAGAGAAATTTTTAACCGTATTTTACCTTCTTCTTATATAGATTTTTCTCATTCTATGGATGATATGCAGAATGGAAATTACCTTTTAAGGGTAGCTTCTGCCAATGTTAAGCGCCCTGATGGTAAAAATGTGCGTTCAGTGCGTGATGTGATAGTAGAAGTTGACAAAAATGGCAATGTGGTAGATGAATGGAGACTTTTTGAAATTTTAGATCCATATAGAGCAAATGTAATCAAAGCATTAGATCAAGGTGCTGTTTGCTTGAATATCGATTCTAGTAAGGCAGGGGTTACTTTGAGTGATGAGGATTTAGCTAAAATGGATGCAAGTGATTCTTTTGGCGATATAGCAGGCACTGGAGTAGGGCGCAACTGGGCTCATGTAAATAGTATAGATTATGATCCAAGTGATGATAGTATTATTATTTCAAGTCGTCATCAAAGTGCTATTATAAAAATAGGACGTGATAAAAAAGTAAAATGGATATTAGGAGCACACAAAGGATGGGGAGAAAAATATAAAAAAGCACTTTTACAACCTGTTGATAAAAATGGCAAAAAAATAGTTTGTGAGGATGAATATAGTAAATGCCCTGGTTATGAAAATGAAGATGGTGGCTTTGATTTTACATGGACACAGCATACTGCTTTTAGAATAGATGAAAAATCTGATAAAAGATATGTTTATATCACAGCTTTTGATAATGGTGATGCAAGGGGTATAGAGCAACCTGCTTTTGCTTCGATGAAATATTCAAGAGCGGTTGTGTATAAAATAGATCAAAAAAATAAAACCGTAGAACAGGTATGGGAATACGGAAAACAAAGAGGTAATGAATGGTTTTCACCTGTTACTTCTTTAACTGAGTATCATAAAGATAAAAATTCTATAGTGGTTTATAGTGCTACTGCTGGAATGGCTTTTGATTTAAATAAAGGTGTTGCATTGGGTGAGCCAAGACCTGAAATAGATGAATTTAAATGGGGAGCTAAAGAACCTTCGGTACAAATTCGCTTTAGTGGAGCAAGTACTGGTTATCAAGCTATGCCTATTGATTTAGAAAAAGTATTTAAATAAGAAAAAAGGGCTTTTTAAAGCCCTTTAATTTTTATAAATATCCTGCACCTAAAGCTAAGAAATAACCTACTATACAAGAAACAATCACACCAATTAAACCCGGCAAGATAAAACTGTGGTTGATAACAAATTTACCTATTTTTGTAGTGCCTGATCTATCAAATTGTATAGTTGCAAGATCACTTGGGTATGTTGGTAAAATATAATATCCATAACAAGCTGCTGCAAAAGCGATAATAATGCCTGGTTCAACACCAATGCCTAATGCAAGTGGCACAAAAGCTGCGATTGCTGCCGCTTGAGAATTAACAAATTTAGAAATTAATAAAAGCATAACTGCGTAAGTCCAAGGGTGTTCTATAACGATATTTCCTAAAGATTCTTTCATCATAGGAGTATGCACTGCAAACATGGTATCTGCCATCCAAGAAATCCCAAAAACAGCCACTAAAGCTATCATACCTGATTTGAAAATTTCATTTTTTGCAATTTTACTTGCATCAAGTTTAGTAAAGATGATTAGCGCTGCACCTGCTAAAAGCATAAACATTTGAATTACAGCAACCATATTCATAGGTTTAGTAACACCTTTTGAAGTAAATTGCGGTCTAAGTTCTGGGAAGGCTCCAAGTATAGCTACTATCGCAATGGCTCCCAAGAAAATCCACATAGCTACCCATTGAATAGTTGGAAGTTTTTGACCAAGAAGAGTTTTGCTATCACCGTAGATGTATTCTCTTTGTTCTGGATCTTTGATTCTTGCTTGAAAATCTGCATCTTTATCAAGATCTTTCCCTCTAAACCAAGAAAAAATTCCTATAGCTAAAACACCTACCAAGGTAGAAGGTATAGTAATGGCAAGTAAATCTACATAACCATCAAATCCTACTAAAGGATGTTTGTTAATTTCTGGATTTAAAAGTAGTGCTGTTAAACTTACAACAGCAACTGAAACAGGGCTTGCAATAATACCAAGCTGAGAAGAAATACTAGAAGCAGCCATTGGTCTTTCTGGGCGAATACCATTTTTAATAGCAATATCATAAATAATAGGCATCATGGTATAAACAACATGTCCTGTTCCGCAAAGCATGGTAAGAATGCAAGTTACAAATGGAGCTAAAATAGTTAAGAATTTAGGATTTTTTCTTAAAACTCTTTCTGCAACTTGTAACATTACATCTAAACCACCGCTAGCTTGCAGGGTTGCACTAGCAACAACAACAGCTAGGATAGTAAGCATAACATCAATTGAAGGTTTTCCAGGTGCTACGGCAAAACCAAAACTTAAAACTAATAAACCTATACCGCCTAATAAACCAAGAGCGATACCGCCTTTTTTTGCCCCATAAAAAAGACAAATAAGAACTACAGCTAGTTGGATACTAAATTGAGTGCCTTCGCTAAGGTTAGTTAGTATTTCCATACTCTCTCCTTGTTTGTAAAATATGCGAGAGTATAATGCAAATTTTATTAATAGTAAATAAAACTTTTTATTATTTAAATAAATATTTACCAATATTTTGAATTTATTTGTCAAAATATTGGTTTTTTTATCTATATATTACTGGTGATTTTTTAAAATTGTAAAAAGAATTTTACTAATTTTTTCAATAGAAGCTATTTCACATTTTTCATCTGTTGAGTGAGGGCTGTGTATATTTGGTCCTATAGAGCAACATTCTAGAGGTTGTTTTTCACTTATAATACCACATTCTAAACCAGCATGTATAGTATAAAGCTTGGCATTTGGGTTTTCTTTTTTTAAATAACTTAGAATTTCTTCTCCAAATTTAGTATCTTTATTAGCCCAAGGTGGATAAAAATTTGCACTTGAAACATTACAATTTTGCATTTTAAAATAAGTTAAGGTTTCAAATTCTATATTTTTAAGCTCTTGTAAATTGTTAGATCTTGCAAAAAGTTCAAAATGAAATTTACCTTCTTTTTCATAAGCTAATGAAAGATTGATACTTGTTTGGACTAAATTTAGATGATGATTAAAAGTTCTAACACCTTGTGCAAAAGCATTGATAAGATTTAAAATGATTTGAGAGTTTTTATAATATGTTCTTTTGATTTTACCAAGATATTTTATTTTAAAATGATTATTTTCTTTTGGAGGATTTTTAAAAAACGCTACGATTTTAGCATGTTTTGGTATCGAATTTATTCTCTCGCCTGCTTTAAACTCGCAAAGTTCGCCTTGATTTTGAGTGATAAAGTAACTTGCTTCTTTGATAGAAGATTTGATGTTTTTAACAATATCAATCCCTGAATGTCCACCTTTAAAATCTATTGCCTCTATTTCATAGCATTCATCTTCTTTTTCATCTGTTTCTAATTTCAAATTAGCAAAAATATCTACTCCGCCAGCACAACCTATAACAACTTCATCATCGCTTTCATGGTCTAAATTTAACAGCTTGTTTGAAATCAAAGTATGGGTAAGATTATTTGCTCCACAAAGGCCAACTTCCTCATCATTAGTAAAAAGACATTCGATATTTTCAAAGTCTTTTAAAGCTTGCATCATTAATGATACTCCTATGCCATTATCTGCACCTAAACTTGAGTTTTTAGCTTTTAAATATCCATTTTCTTCATACATTTGTATATTTGGAGCCTCCCCCATGCAAACCATATCATAATGGCTTTGTAAACAAATTTTTGGATTTCCTTTGTATGCGTGGATATTACCTGCATTATCAACGCTTACTTGACAGTTGTGACTTTTAGCAAAATCAATGAGAAAATTTTTTAATTCTTCGGTTTTAAAACTACAATGAGGTATTTGAGTAATTTGTTTAAAATTTTGTATAATTTCTTGCATAAATTTCTCCTTTTTATTGTAATTATGGCATATTTTTATATAGATGAGGTTTAAATGAAAATTTCTAAAAAGCAAATTAAATTATTAATAACCTTATTAAAAGAGCCAAAGAAATTTTTAATTGTGCTTTTTTTAGTCGCTTTTGCTTATATTTTAAATTATGATAACGGCTCATATATCAATGCTAAAGTAAGTCGTGTGGTAGATGGAGATACTATTGAAGCTAGATTTGAAGATGAAAAACTTAAAATAAGACTTTTTGGTATAGACGCACCTGAGAGTGATCAAGCCTATGGAAAGATGGCTACGCAATTTTTAAAAGCTATTGTATTAAATAAAGAAGTTGTTTTAAATGTAAAAGATGAGGATAAATATGGTAGAATTTTGGCCATTGTGTACTTAAATGATAAAGATATCAATCAAGTTATGGTTAAAAATGGTTTTGCTTGGGCTTATGAATATTATAGTGATTTATATGTAAATGAGCAAAACTATGCTAAAGAAAATAAAAAAGGTTTATGGGTAGATGAAAATCCTATAGAGCCTTATAAATGGCGTAAACAAATAAGATTAAAATAGGAAAAGAGATGTTTAAAAAAATATTTTTCATTGGGTTTGTAGTATTGTTTTTTGCTGGCTGTTTTGTAAATGAAAGAGGAATTTCAAACCGCTTTTATGATGATTGCAAAGAATATTATGATGCAAGTGGGACTTACCATAAAGAATGCCCAAAGAACTGGGTAGATTTACCTTTAACCCCCGATTCCTTTTAAGGCTGCATTGAGTTCTTCTTGTGTAGTTTCTTGTTTAGCTGGTTCTTGCTGATTTTGATTGTTATTTGTTGTTTGTGTTTGTTTGAGCTTGAATATATGCTCTTCTGTTGTAACAACTTGAAAAGAAGCATCAAAAATTTTAATCTCATTTACAAAGCCAACCACTTTAACTTCTCTTTTTCTTGAGTCGTCACTAAACAAAGCGCTTGCTTCAAGATTTAGGATATCTCCAACTTTTAAAGGAGCATAGAAAAAGCTTCTTGAGCCTATTAATACGCTAAACTCTTTATTGATTGCAGCTTGAGCTATATAATTTGCCGCGTTAAATACAAATCCACTATGTACTAGCCCTAATTCATCTACTGCCATATCATGAGTTGTGATTAAAATACCTTTGGCGAAATTTTTTTCTATATGAGAAATACTTCCTGCTAAAGTATTATTTATCCCAGGACAAGTGATAAGTTCTGATTTAATGCGATTTAATTCTTCAGGATCTATTAATTCTTCTATACTAACAGCACTTGCTACTCTTGCCATTTTTACACCTTTAATTTAACATAAACTCTTTTTGGTGCCTCATAGCCTTCACAAGTTAAATTTGAATCTTGCTTATCTAAAAATTGATCTAAAGAATAAGAATCAATCCATTGTGTTTTTCTTTGTTCTAAAAGATCGGTTTGCTTAGTTGTTATGATTTCAAATTCACTAAATCCAGCTCTATGGCACCAATTTCTTAAACCCAATATCGACGGAATGAAAAAAATATTTGGTATTTTTGAATAAGTTTTTTGAGGAATAAGTGCTATTTCTCTTTCATCTTCTATATACATAGTATCTAAAAAGACTATGCCATTTTTATTTAAAGATTGCTTGAGTTGTTTTAGCATGGCTATAGGATCACTACGATGATAAATTACTCCAAGGCAAAAAATCACATCAAATTTTATGCCATAATTTGGCACATCAGCTACACCTAAAAGCTCATATTGTATAGGAGTTTTTGCAATAGAGTTTAAAAGTAAAAATTGTAAATAATACTTAATAGAAGGATCAAAACCTATGAGTTTTGAAGGACTAAATTCAAGCATTTTAAACATATAATAACCATTATTACAGCCAATATCTGCAACTATTTTACCTTTGATTTCTTGCATGTATGGCTTTAATATATTAAATTTTATAAAACTTTGCCATTCTGTGTCTATAAATAAATCATTAATTTTAAAAGGCCCTTTACGCCAAGGTTTTAATTCTAAAGCGATATCTTTAATCTCACTATCTAAGCTTTTATCACAAAAAATATCAAAACTTTCATTTATAAGATAATTTGAGTTTTGAACTTTTGTGCTAAGTTTTTGAATTTTTTCATATAAAGGATGTTTTAAAACTTGCTTTAACAAAGCATTATCTTGCATATTTTTCCTTGAAAAACTCCCTTATTTGGGAGTTTTATTATTGAAGTAGGCTTGCTAGTTTAGTTTGTAACATTACATTTGAATGAGCATTTGCAAATAAAAACGCATTTTCTTTTAGATAATTTGCATTAAAATCATTGATATTTTGTGCTAAGTCGTTATTTTGCAATTTGCTTTCAGCTTCTTTGGTATTTATGCTAGTTTGCAAAGATGAGTTGATATTAGAATGAATAGCGTTAATCCCAGCACCAATATCTGCGCGTAAAGAACCTACTTGATCTTGAAAATCGCGAATTCCATCTTGGTTTTCAAGGCTTAAATTTGCTGTACTTGGTTGATTTAAATTAATACTTTCAACCCCAGCTCCAACAACAAAATCCATACTTTGGAAAACATTTTTTCCGTTAAAAGTTGCATTTGAAAATGCATCATTGATTGAACTTATAAGTTTATTTGCTTCAGCGTTTAGCATACTTTTTTGTCTGTCATTTAATGCAGCGCTATTTGAGCGTACAGAAAGTTCATTAAGTCTATCTGCAGTAGCTGATATATTGCTTAGTGTTGAATCGGCAATTTGTAAAACACCCACTGAATCATAAGCGTTTAAAATACCTTGATCTATAGTGCTATACTGACTTCTTAAAGAATCAGCTATAGCTAAATTTGCCCCATCGCTTCCGTCTATAGCACGCATTGCGGCTATATTTTCTAAAGCTTTTTCTTGGCTTTTTTGAGCTTGATTTAAGTAATGGTTTTGTTGAGTTGTTCCTATATCGCCTATTTTCATCTTTGACTCCTTTTAAAGACTTGTTTTATTATATCACTTTTTTTGTTTTAAAATTTAAAAAAAACAAAATTACCTGTGATAACATGATAATTTTCATCACAACTTCACTTGCACCATGAATTTTTATAAATTCTTGAGTCTTAGTTGCTTCTTCTCCTAAGCTTTGCGCTTCTAAAACATAAGCAGTGAAGTAAAATACAAAAAGCAAACTTAGTGCCAAAATGATTAAAGAAAGCATAAATTTTGAAAAATTTATTTTAAAAGTTAAATTTTTGTCTTTGAATGAAAAAATTTCCATTAAAATAGATAAAACACTCACACCTAATAAAACATAACCAAATTGCACAAAAATGTGTGTCATTAAAAGCCCACTTTGAAAATGAGTTAAAACCCCTTCGCCTATGAATTTAGCAGGATAAAATATAGTCGGAGCTAAAAATACACCTATGCTAATTTCAATCCCAATTAAACTTGCTAATAAAAATAAATAAATTGATTTCATATTTTCTCCTATAAAAAGATAATTATAGTCTAATTTTTTAAATTCCACGCAACAAAGGCTCTATCAAATCCATTATAATCTTGATAAAAGGTAGCCTTGAAATCATTTTCTTTTAAAATTTTATTTAAAATTACTTTTTGATCATAACCAAACTCGCATGCCAAAACTTTTGTGTTATTATTTTTAGCAAAAAGGATAATTTCATGCAAAATTTCCCAGCCTTTATCCCCACCAAATAAAGCATTGTGCGGTTCATTTTGCACCCATTTATCCAAAGGATAGTCATTTTTTATGTAAGGTGGATTAGAAAAAATAAAGTCAAAATTTCCACGCATATTTTTAAAATCGCAAAGTTGAAAATTAATTAAATTTGAAACATTATGAAAATCTGCATTTTTTTTAGCAAGCTCTAGTGCTTTTGGATTAATATCACAAGCTTGTATAAAAATTTGTTTTAACTTTGCTAGAGAGATGCTTAAAATTCCACTTCCAAAACCGATCTCAAGTATATTTTTAAAAGAGTTATGATCTAAAATTTCTAAGCATTTTTCAAGTAATATTTCACTATCAAAACGCGGTATTAAAACCCCTTTTTCAGTAAAAAAATCTAAACCATAAAATTGCGTTTTTTGAAATAAATACTCAAAAGGCTCGCCGTTTAAAAATTTATCTACATATTCTAAAAAGATTTTTTCATCAATTTGAAATTCAGGATTTAAAAAAATCCAAGCCTTATCTTTTTGCAAAAGCTCACAAAGAATAAAAAGTATATATTCTTTATGAGTAGGGTCTTTTGCGTAAGCTTGCTTTAAGGCCTGTTTGATTGAAATCATTGTAAAGCTTTAATTCTATCATAAATGCAAGGATGACTTAGGTGAAAGAAAGTGTAAATTTTACTTGTTTTAACAAAGGCTTTATTCTCTTTTGCTAAAGCTATGAGGGCATTTTTCATATCTTCTTTAGAACTTAGTTTTGCTCCATGTAAGTCAGCATTAAATTCATTTTTTTGACTCATTTTATTAAGTAGTGGAGAGATAATAAAAGTAAAAATATTTCCAAAAATCAATAAAAGCGCAAAAACTCCAGCATTAACCCCATCTAAATGACTTTCGATATAAAAAAAGCTTGGTAAATGTGCAAAGATAAAAAATAAAGCAAAAAGCATCAAAGCACTAGAAAATAACATTTTTAGTAAATCTTTATGCACAAAATGTCCTAATTCATGACCCAAAACAGCGATGAGTTCTTTTTCTTTTAAAGCATTTAAAAGCGTGTCAAAAAGCACTACTCTTTTACTTTTAAATAAACCACCAAAATAAGCATTTAATCTTTTATCCCTTTTACTTGCATCAATAACATAAACACCATTTGCGCTAAAACCACATTTTTGCATTAAATTAGTGATTTTTTCTAATAAATTTTCATCTTCAAGTTTTTTCATTTTATTAAACATCGGCGCAATGAGTGTAGGATAGATAAGATTTATAATAAGTATAATTATAAAGCTTAGAGCAAAAGCCACTACCCACCAGTATGTGTTAAAAAATTCAAAGCAAAATACTAAGGCATAGATGATTAAAAAGCCAAAAACGAGCATTAGAGCTAAAGATTTAATACTATCTTTAACAAAAAGCGCTAAAGTCATATTTGAAAAGCCGTGTTTTTTATCTTTTACAAAGCTTTCATAATAACTAAGTGGTAAATTTAAAATACTAATAATCAATAAAAATGCAAGTAAAAATAAAGTATTTTCTAAAGTAGAATTTTCTTTTATAAAAAATTCTTTTAAATACAAAAAGCCAAAGCTAATCCAAGAAATGTTAATTATCAGATTATAAAGATTAGAAAATATTTTGTATTTTTCATTTTCTATGGCGATATTTGCAGCGTTTTTATAATCATGCTCACTTAAAATAATTGCTTGTTTTTCTTTTTCTTTTTTTAAAAATGCAATTTGCATATAAGATATAAAAACCAAAAAGGCCGTGTAAACACATAAAATAGATATTAAAGTCATAATTTTTCCTTAAATAAATTTAAGTAATTTTATCTTATTTATAATATATAAAGCTAATCAGTATTTTCACTTTTTTCCAAAACCTCAAAATAAGCTTCTTCTAAAATACTAAGTTCACTTTCTAAAGAGTTTAGCTTTTCATAAAGGGTATTTATACCTAGTTCTTGATAGATTGTGGGATTACTTAGAGCATTTTTGATTTCTTTGATTTCTTCTTCTAATTTATGAATTTTATCAGGATATGAGTTTAAAATTTCATTTTCTTTATAACTTAGTTTTTTACTTGATTTTTCTTTTGTTTTTACACTTGTTGTGGTGTTTGTTTCTAAGCTTTTGGAAAATTCTTCAAAGTCTTTATATTCTTTTTCATTTTCTAAATATTCACTATAAGAAAGAACTTCTATATTGATATTTGCATTATCTTCAAAAGCATAAAGTTTAGTTGCTATTTTATCAACAAAATATCTATCATGTGAGACAAGCAAAATCGCACCTTCAAAAGAAAGTAAGTATTCTTCTAAGATATTAATTGTAGCTATGTCTAAATCATTTGTTGGTTCATCTAAGATTAATACATCATATTCTTTAGTAAAAAGCAAGGCTAGGGCAACTCTGTTTTTCTCACCTCCACTTAATACACTCACACTTTGTTCTAAAAATTCTTTTGGAAATAAAAATTGTTTTAAATACCCATAAACATGCATATTTTTACCACGCACTTGAATGTGATCACCGCCATTTGGGCAAAAAATTTCTAAAAGTTTTTTATCAGTATTTAATAAACTTCTGCTTTGATCAAAATAGCCTATTTTAACTTCACCTCTTTTAATCTCTCCGCTATCAAGTGGAATTTGATCAAGTAAAATTTTTAAGAAAGTAGATTTCCCACAGCCATTTTTACCTACTATGGCTATGCGTTCACCTTGTAAAATTCGTGTATTAAAGTCTTTAAAAAGTGTCTTGTTGGCAATAGATTTTGAGATATTTTTAAGTTCAAAAAGCATTTTTTTGCGGTTTTGACTTTGAGTTTGGTTAAAATTTTTGCTTGCTCTTTTGATTTCAAGTTGTAGGCGTTTGATAGCTCCTGGGTTTTTTTTAGCCTCTTCGCGCATTTTAAAAATGCGTTCTTTGCGTCCTTCGTTGCGTTTAAGCCTAGCTTTGACTCCTCTTCTTAGCCATTCTTCCTCACTTTTGAGTTGTTTAAGTAGGGTTTCATGGCTTTTAGCTAAGGAAGTTAAAATAGCTGCTTTTTTTTCTAGATATTGCGTATATCCACCCTCAAAAATACTTAATTTTCCCGCTTCTATTTCTACGCATTTTTGTGCTATTGCGTCGATAAAATATCTATCGTGAGAGATGAAAATAACACACATTTTAGAGGCTTTTAATCTTTCTTCTAAAAAGTTACTCATATATACATCTAGATGGTTGGTTGGCTCATCAAGCAATAATATATCAGGATTTTTCAGCAAAAGTGTGCAAAGTCCTACACGTCTTATCTCGCCCCCACTTAAAGAGCAAAGTGTTCTGTCTTTATACTCTAATAGTTTAAACTCTTCTAGTATTCTTTGTATTTTTTGGTCTAAATTCCATGCATCTTTTGAATCTATAAATAAACTTAATTCATCTACTTTTTTTAAATATTCTTTATTTTCTGGATCAAGAGCTAGTTTTTCGTTATAGTTTTCAAATTCTTTTAAGGCTTGGTAAATTTCTTCAAGTTCTTTTTTGATGGCCTCGCTCACGCTTAAGGTGCTTTCAAAACTTACTTGTTGGCTTAGCATACCTATACTAGCGTTATTTTGTTTAATCACTCTACCGCTATCTAGTTTTAAAGTCCCCATAAGGGCTTTTAAAAAGCTTGATTTTCCTTCACCATTTTTGCCTATAATGGCGATTTTTTCTCCTAAATTTGCACTAAAATTTGCATTTTCTAAAACTATTTTTGTATTAAATTTCTTATTTGCGTCGATTAAATCTATTAAAGCCAAATTTCTTTCCCAAATGTTTTTTTGCGATTTTACTTTAAAAAGTATTAATTTTGCTTAAATAAAATTACACTATGAGAGTGTTTGTTTTTTTTACTTTACTAGTTTTATTTTTTGCTTTGGCAAATTGGTATATTTATAAAAGATTTTTAAGTAGGGTTGATTTTTTAAAACCTTATAAGAAGTTTGTAATAGCTTTTGTTTTAATAGTTTTTGCATGTGAATTAATCTTTTTTGTAAATATGCGCGGGGATTTTTTGCATGAAAAGCTTTATTATATTTTGGCTATTTTTCCTACCATTACTTGCTTTTTTTTACTTTTTGGAGTGGTTTTTGAAATTGGTTCTTGGATTTTTTTTAATGAAAATAAAAAAGAGCAAATTTTCAGTGTCCAAAGAAGAAAGTTTTTAAAATTAATTTTTGATTCTTGGCTTATTATACTTAGTGTTAGTATGGTATTTAAAGGTTTTGTAAATGCTATCAGTACACCTAAGGTTAATGAGGTAGATATTAAAATTAAAAATTTAAAAGAAGATTTAAATATAGCTTTGCTTTCTGATGTGCATTTGGGAAAAAATTTAGGAGAAGATTTTTTAAAAACCTTAATCGATGAGGTTAATGCTTTAAATGCTGATATAATCATCATAGCTGGGGATTTAATCGATGCAGATATTGCTAGCATGCCTTATATTAATTTATTAGAAAATTTTAAATCAAAATATGGCACTTATTATGTTTATGGAAATCATGAGTATTATAATGGTATAAATGCAATAAGTAAAAGGCTTAAAACACTTAAGAATTTCAAAGTTTTAGAAGATGAAAGCGTTGATTTTGGGGATTTTACTTTAAGTGGGACTTTGGATTTGGTTGCTAAACGTTTGGGTTTTAAAGAAAGCAATATAGAAAAAATCAAAACTCAAATCAATCAAGAAAAAGTTAATATTTTAATCACGCATCAGCCAAAATATGTAAAAACTTATGATATAAGTGGGTTTGATTTGATTTTATCAGGACATACTCATGCAGGACAAATTTTCCCTTTTTCTTTGCTGGTATATTTAGAACAAGGTTTTGTGTATGGGCTTTATAAATTAAGCAAGGATAGTTTGCTTTATGTAAGCAGTGGAGCTGGATTTTGGGGACCTGCTGTGAGATTTTTAGCTCCTAGTGAGATAGCTTTGATTAGATTAAAAGGAGAATGAGTGGGATTTAGTAATAGTGCTTCAAAAATATTTGGAATCATAGCAAAATATAAATTTCCAAAAATCATACAAAAAAACATTAATAAAGCTTATGTAAATGCTTTTAATATCAATATGAGCGAATTTAAACCTTTAGAAGAATACGAGAGTTTAAATGCTTTATTTACAAGAACTTTGTTAAATGAGCGAGAATTAGAAGATGGCTTTGTAAGTCCAAGTGATGGTAAAATTTTAGAACTTGGAAGTAGTTTTCAAAATGACTTCAAAGAAAATTTAGCCTTTAGCATTAAAGGTTCAAGTTATAGCATAGAAGAGCTTTTAAAAAACTCAGCTAGTAAAGAAGAATTAGAAAATGGCATAGATTATGCAAATATTTATTTGTCTCCAAAAGATTATCATCATTATCACGCACCTTGTAATATGCAAATTTTAAGTGCTACATATATGAGTGGGGCTTTATTTAGTGTGAGTGAGACAAAGTTAGCTAAGATTATAAATCTTTATACTAAAAATGAAAGAGTAGTTTTAAAGTGCTTAGTGGAAGGAAAATTTATACTTTGGATGGTATTTGTCGGTGCGCTAAATGTCGGTAAAATGCATTTTAGTTTTGATACTAGCATACAAACTAATGCTGCAAATTTTGATTTTACTCATACTTATGAAGATCTTTTTATAAAAAAAGGTCAAAGGCTTGGAAATTTTGAACTAGGTTCGACTATAGTTTTAATTGCCCAAAAAGGATTTTTAAAATTTAGTAAAAATGCTTATGAGCAAGTTGAATTTTCTAAGAAGATTGCGGACTTTGCTTAGTCTCATCTTCATTAGCAACTTTATATAAAAAGGCAAAAATTTCAGCCACTGCTTTATACATATTAGGTGGGATTTCATCGCCTAGATCAAGCTTACTAAGCACCTCTACTAAATCTTTGTCTTCTTTTATGGGTATGCCATTTTCTTTAGCTAAAGAGATGATTTTAGCAGCGTTTTCACCTTTGGCATTAGCTAGAATTTTTGGTGCATTTTGATCTTCTTTGTTATAGCCTAGCGCAACGGCTTTTTTTGTTTTTTTAGCCATTTTTAAGCCCTTGTATCAAAACCCATATTAAAGTCATTATATTCTTCTTGATTGTGAAATTTACTTTTAACTATATCGCTGATGAAAAAATTAGAGCTTAGAAGTCCTACTTTAACTAAGGCTTTTTTTAACTCATGTGCTCTTTCATAAAGTTTTTTTCTAAAATTAGCATTTTCTATCATCATATTTATATCAATGTATTTATCATTGCTTAGTGATAAAAATACATTGATTTTTCCTAGTTTTTCAAATTCAAGATTAATTTGTGCATAAAATTTATCTTTTTTACCGCGTTTAAAAACTACATTAGACTTTTCTAAATTATCCCAAAAGAAAGGTAAAAAAGTATGAATGCTATTATTAGCTAAAGATAAAAGCTGATTAAACTCAAGCTGAGCTATAAGACGATTTGCTTGATTTAGTATGTTTTCGTTGTCTAAATTTTTAGCTAGATTAGAAACTTGCAAAAGAGTGGATTTAATATCTTTTTGTAATTCTGAAGAAATTTCTGTAGTATCTTTTGGGGTGATTTTTCCAAGATCTTTTATAGAAAGTTCTAATTTTTTTTCTATATTTTTTATATCATCTAAAGAATTTTTTGCTTCATAATTTTTAGGATCTAAAGCTTTTAAAACCTCGTTGAGTTTTCTTCCTATTAGGCCTAGTTCTTTGTTTAGATTGTTTAAAAGTTCTTCTTGCAAATTTTGGCTAAAATTAAGATTTTTACTTACATTTTGTTTGAAAATATCTTCTAGTAAAATTTTACCCGAAGTGCTTTTAAATATATCTTCTAATTTGGTATTATTTGCTTGTAAATTTTGACTTTTGTTATCATTTTTGCTTGGTTCTTCAGTATTTTTTTGTGGTGTTTTTGGCTCTTCTTTGGGATTTTCTTTGATATCTTTACTTTGTGGTGTTTTTTCTTCTTTTGTGTTTTGAATTTCTTTATCTTTTGCTATGTTTTCTTGTTTTTGTTGAGTTTCTTTTTTATCTTCTGTGTTTTTTTGTGGAGTTTTTATTCCCTCTTTTAACACTTCTTTGATGTCTTTAGTATGTGGAGCTTTATTTAAATTTTCTTGTGTTGTTTCAGTTTTGTTTTTGTGATTTTTTATGTCTTTTAAAAGTGTTATAAGATCTTTAATGTTTTGACTAAGTTCTTTTAGTATATGCGTATTTTGAATTTTTATATTTTCAGGTTTGGCTAGTTCTTTATTGATAAGTGCTAAATTTTTATTAAGATTTTTAATGAAATTATTAGCAATATTTTGTAACTTTTCTTGACTAATAGAACTTGGGTTTTTATTGATATAGCTTTTGAAATTTTCTATTTTATCAAATAGTTTAAAAAGTGTCTTGTAGTTTGTATTTTCTAAAGAAATTTTGTTATCTTTTTTGTGATTTTGTAAGATATGAATAAGTTCTTTTAAGGTGCTTGTGGTATCAAGATTTTTAAGATCTAAATTACTTATATCGCGTTTTAGATTTTCACTAGTAGCCCCTTTTATAGTATTTAAAAGATTAAAAAAGCTTTGTGGTAGGTTTTGCTCTTTTAGAGAATGATTGAGTTTTGCTTCTAAAAATACACCTGAATTTTTTACCAAAGATGAAAGATTTTTATTGTTGATATCTTTAGCAGGTTTAACTAGATCTTCTAAAATTTTAAGCAGTTTTTCAAATTCAGGATTTTTGGAAAGCTCTGTTTGAAGTTTTTTAACTTCATTAGCAAAATTAGGTGCAAAATTTAAATCTTTGTGATTTTTTAATACTGCTAAATCAGGATCTTTGTTGGTTTTGATTTGATCTAAAAGTTTATTTAATAATTCTTGTAGTTTTTGATCGATTTTGCTTACATAATCTTTAGGTAATTTGATTTCGGGATCATTTTTAGAAAATAAAGGATTTTTTAAAGCATCATTAAGTGAGGTTTTTTTGTCTGATTTCTCGCTTTTGTTCTCTTTGTTTGTTTCGTTTTTTGCAAATTGATTTTGATTGTTAGAAATATTAGTTATCATCTAGCATTACCATATTACCTGGTTTTCTTTTAAATTTGGTTAGATTTTTAAATTTTGGTTTATCTATGGCAAAGGCAATTAAAACAGTTAATAAAACGATGTAAAAATACATAAAACCATTACCTTCAAAATAATACATCAAAGTTCCAAGCACAGCAGGCGCAAATAAAGCACCAAAAGAATAAGTAAAAAGAACCGCTCTACCTAACTCAACTCTTTTGCTAGAATCATCAAGCATATCATTTGCTCTAGCTAAAGAAAGAGCATATAAACAACACATTCCCATACCTAGCAAAAAGCCAAAAAAGTATTTTAAATAAATATTATAGCTTAATAACAAAATACAAAGCATAGCACTTAAAGCGGTAAAAGCACATAAAATAATAGCAAATTTACGACTAATTTTATCAGAAAGGGTTCCGATGAAAAGTTGAGATATAAACCCTCCTAACATGGTACAAAATATAAAAATCGAAGCTTCTTTTGCGCCAAATCCTTGTATGAGTATAAATAAAGAAGCCATGGAGAAAAATCCATTTAAAAGCATACCTGCTATAAAGCTTGTCACTAAAGCTAAAGGCACTATATCAAAAACTTTAGGAATGGAAATTTTGGTTTTTTGTGGTAAAATCGGCTCTTTAATACGGATTAAAAATAAAGGAATAGAAGCAAACATAATAAAACTAGCGCTTAAAATAAATACTGTATTGCTTGGAAAGTCAAATGACATAAGTAAAATTCCAAAGCCTGATGATGAGTAAAATACTACTTCATAAAAGGCTATTACTCTTGAGCGAATAGCATTTTTTGCTTTTTCGTTAAGCCATGATTCTATGACCATTAAAAGTGCATAGTAACAAAAACCAAGCAAAAATCTCAAAACCATCCAAAAATAAAGATTAGAGTTTAAACTATGAAGCATAGTGGCTATACCAAAAATGATAGCAAAAATTCCAAAAGATCTTATATGTCCTACTTTAGAGACTATTCTATGAGCACTAATAGTACTTACCATAGCACCAAGAAAATAACAACTTCCTATTATCCCTATATAAAAATTACTAACATCGTTATGTTTTAAAATAATTGCTATAGAATTTACCGTTAAAGCACTTCCTATAAAAACAAAAATCATACCAAAAAACAATGCAGTTAATGATCTAATCGTTCTTTTTGAGCTCAACATTTTCTTATTAAAAAATTATATATTAATACCGCTATGGGTGTGACAAACATTGCACAAAACAAGGCAAAAATACTCATTAAGCCTTGAAACTCTAAAAATAAAAATCCTGCTATTAAAAACACATAAGCAAAAATTTTAAACAAAGAAAAAAAAGCTAATGCGTTTTTAAAAATACTTTTAAATTTTGGTTTTAAATCGTCATCTATATGGATAAATTTTATAATTTTTGGTAAAAAATATTGTTTTTTAGCAAAAATTTGCAAAGGTCTTTGCGTAAAATCGTAATTTTTAGCCGCTTTAAAAATAAAATTTTTATAATTTAAAAAAGATATCAGAATGATTAAATTTTGAGCCAAAAAGCCAAATTCAAAGCTTATAAAGGTTTTAAAACTTAATTCTTTGTAGAAAAAAACTCCTGCTAAGAAAAGTAAATTTAATCCTAGCAAGAGTTTTAATAAAATTTTAGGCTTTAGGATCATTTTTTAAATCTTTATAACGATTTTCTTCTTTAAATTCTTCGTAACTTTTTACTTGTGCCTTGTAAGCTTTATAAACATTTAAAATCGCCGCAGCTACTCCTATGAATACTCCTACCCAAAAAAGCCAAGCTATACCGGTTAAATTTTTTAAAAAATAGCCTATGCCAACTCCGATTAAAACAGCTACAACCATGGATATACCAAGGCTTAATCCATCTGCAGCTTCTATACCTTTGCGAATGATTTTTTGTCTTTTATTCATAGGGCTTTAAAACTTTCTTGTGCTGCTTGTATAGTTTTATCAATGATTTTTTTATCCATACATTCGCATATAAAACCTGTTTCAAATTGAGATGGTGCTAAATACACGCCCTTATTTAACATTTGTGTATGAAATTTAGCAAATAATTTAGTATCTGATTTTAAAGCATCTTGATAATTATTAACAGGGTTTTCACAAAAGAAAAATCCAAACATAGAACCAACGCAATTAACCTGCAAAGGAATTTTGCAATCATTTGCAGCTTCTTTAAAGCCTTGAGTAAGTCTTTTGCCTAGTTTTTCTAATTTTTCATATAAACCTTCATAATTTCTTGCTTTTTTTAAGCTCGCATAACCTGCAGCCATAGCAAGAGGATTACCACTTAGTGTTCCTGCTTGATATACCCCGCCCAAAGGACTTAATAAATCCATAATCTCAGCTCTTGCAGCAAAAGCAGCCGCAGGCATACCTCCGCCTATAACCTTACCAAAAGTTACTATGTCAGCTTTTATATTATTAATTCCAAAAGAGCCTAAATACGAAGCTCTAAAGCCACTCATTACTTCATCAAAAATTAAAAGAATTTGATGTTCATCACATAGTTTTCTTAGCTCTTGTAAAAAATCTATTTTAGCAGGTACTAAGCCCATATTTCCTGCAATTGGCTCTATAATGATACAAGCTATATTATCATCATTGTTGATTAAGTTTTTAACACTATCAATGTCATTATAAATAGCCACTAGAGTATTTTTAGCTACATCGGTTAATACTCCTAGTGAGCTTGGGGTGTTAAAAGTAGCTGCACCACTTCCAGCACTTACTAATAAAGAATCAGAATGCCCATGATAACATCCTTCAAATTTAATGATTTTATCTTTTTTACTAAATCCTCTTGCAAGACGAATGGCACTCATAGTAGCTTCTGTGCCACTGCTTACAAAGCGTATTTTGTCTAAATGCGGCCAATCTTTTAAGATAAATTTAGCCAACTTAGTTTCAGCTAGGGTTGGTGCACCAAAGCTTGAACCATGTTCTAATGCTTTTTTACAAGCTTTTTCAATATCCTCATCACAATGCCCAAAAAGCAAGGGCCCCCAACTTTGTACATAATCTATATAAGTATTATCTTCTATATCGCTAATATAAGCACCTTTTCCTTGCTTGATAAATAAAGGACTGCTGCCCACGCTGGCAAAGGCACGCACAGGTGAATCAACCCCACCTGCTATATATTCACAAGCTTCTTCAAAGGCTTTTTTATTATTTTTCATTTTTTACTCCTTTTGTTATTAGTAATATAATCATAAAGCGATTTCATCTCATCTTCTGTTAATGAGTAAGTTGGCATAATGCTTTTTGCCTCTTGAGGTTGGCTTAGAATTTCTCTAAAACGTGTATAAGGAGTATTTTTAATACTTGGCACTATAAAAGGAGTTTTTTCTCCATTTTTAGTATAATAACCTAGTACTTGTTGCCCTCCATCACCATGACATTTAGCACAACTTATGCCTCTTGGGTTTTTGTAAAGGGATTCTTGGTATTCTTTAGGTGAGATAAAATCTTCAGCCCAAGCACCATAAACTATAAAAAACAAAAATAAAATAATTTTCATTCATCACCTTTAACAAAAAAGAAGTTTTATTATGATACAATTTTTTAAGTTAAAGAAAGCTATAAATTTAAGGAAAGAAATGACACTTTTAGATGGTAAAAAGCTAAGTGATGAGATAAAAAATAATCTAAAACAAGAAGTAGCAAAGCTTAAAGATCAAAGTATAGAGCCTTGCTTGGCTGTGATTTTAGTAGGAGAAGATCCTGCTAGTGCTACTTATGTGGGTTCTAAAGCAAAGGCTTGCGAGCAATGTGGGATTAAGTCTTTGGTTTATAGACTTGATGTAAACACAACTCAAAATGAGCTTTTGGCTTTGATTAATACCTTAAATCATGATGATAGTGTTGATGGGATTTTGGTTCAGCTTCCATTGCCAGTGCATATTAATAAAGATATCATTCTAGAAAGTATTAATTTTAATAAAGATGTGGATGGTTTCCATCCTTTTAATGTTGGGAATTTAAATTTAAATTTAAAAGGTGGTTTTTTGCCATGTACACCTTTAGGCGTTATGAAAATTTTAGAGCATTATGATATAAAATTACAAGGTGCTGATGTAGTTGTAATAGGGGCTTCTAATATAGTAGGTCGTCCTATGGCTACGCTTTTATTAAATGCTAATGCTAGTGTGAGTATTTGTCATATTTATACAAAAGACTTAAAAGCTTATACAAAAAATGCTGATATTATCATCGTAGCAGCAGGTTGTCCAAATCTTTTAAAAGAAGATATGGTTAAAGAGGGTGTGATAGTAGTTGATGTAGGGATTAATAGAGTTGATGGAAAAATAGTAGGTGATGTTGATTTTGAAAATGTAAGTAAAAAAGCTAGTTATATTACTCCTGTACCAGGCGGGGTAGGGCCTATGACCATAGCAATGCTTTTAGAAAATACTATAAAATCAGCTAAAAATAGGATTAAAAAATGAATTTTTTGAAAAAAATCTATAAATTCACGCAATCTTGGACAGGAACTTTAATAGTTGTTTTATTGATTATATTTTTCTTTATACAAGCTTTTACTATACCAAGTGGTTCTATGAAAAATACTTTACTAGTAGGGGATTTTTTATTTGTAAAAAAATTCTCTTATGGTATTCCAACTCCGCATATTCCTTGGATAGAAGTGCCTGTTTTGCCTGATTTTAATAAAAATGGACATTTAGTAAGCGCTGAAGGTCCTAAAAGAGGAGATATTGTAGTATTTAGATATCCACATGAGCCAAAAATTCATTATGTAAAAAGATGTGTGGCTAAGGGCGGAGATGAGGTTGTTTTTGCAAATAAAACGTTATATGTGCGTATGGTTGAGGGTGATGAATATATGAAAGATTATTATCCTAATAAAACAAAAATCATAGGCGGAAGACTTTTTGTAAAAGAACCTTTTGTGGAAAAAGGAATACATTATGATTCTAGAGTGGATATAGAAAGTGTGTTTTTTCGCTATTTAAATTTAGGTCAATTTGCTATGAAACCTGCTTCTTTTGATGAATTAGGTACTAATAATATTTATGGTTTTAATGCATATTATTATAAGGTGCCTGAAAATGAGTATTTTATGATGGGCGATAATCGTGATCACTCTAGTGATAGTAGATTTTGGGGAAGTGTAGATTATAAATATATAGTTGGTCAACCTTGGTTTATTTATTTTTCATGGGATGAAAATAAAAAAGTTAGATGGGAAAGAGTAGGGCGTTTGGTTGAAACTATAGAAAAAGATGAGCGGTTTATCCATCATAATGAAAGCGATATAGAAGCTTTAGAATAATTACTCAAAGAAACAATATAAAATTTTTATGTGTAGAAAATGTATAGTTTCTACACAAATTTATAAAAATATACACTCTTAATTTTATTCGTAGATTTTTTTAAGCTCCAAGTTGTAACAATTAACACAAATAAAAATCAAAGCAAAAATAAAGGATAAAAAATGCTAAGTCAAAGATCTCAAAATTTAGGAGAATCCTTAACTTTAGTAATGACTGATATAGCCAAAACTTTAAAAGCAAATGGTGAAAAAGTTATTAGTTTTTCAGCAGGTGAGCCTGATTTTGATACTCCAGAAATCATCAAAAAAGCAGCAATTGAAGCTATTGAAAAAGGTTGCGGGGCTTATACGCCAGTTGTGGGTATAAAAGAAGTTATAGAAGCTATACAATATAAATTTAAAAATGATAATAATTTAGAATATAAAGCAAGTGAAATCATTACCAATGTTGGTGCTAAGCATTCTTTATTTATGGCGATTGAGTGTTTGGTTGAAGAAGGTGATGAGGTTATCATACCAAGTCCTTATTGGGTGAGTTATCCTGAAATGGTGAAATTTGCAGGTGGAACTCCTGTATTTATAGAAGGTGAAGCAAAAAATGGCTTTAAAATTACTCCTGAGCAATTAAAACAAGCTATTACTTCAAAAACAAAGGTTTTGATGTTTAATTCCCCATCAAATCCTACGGGTGCTATATATTCTAAAGAAGAAATTACTGCTTTAGCTAAGGTTTTAGAAGGAACTAAAATCGTAGTTTTAAGTGATGAGATTTATGAAAAATTAGTTTATGATGGAGAATTTTGTGCTTTTGCGCAAGTGAGCGAAGATGCTTTAAGTAGAACTGTAAGTATTAATGGTCTTAGTAAATGCGGTGCTATGCCAGGATGGCGTTTTGGTTATATGGCAAGCAAAATGAGTGAGTTTAACAATGCTGTTAAAAAATTACAAGGACAAAGCACTTCAAATATCTGCTCAATCATTCAACACGCAGCTTTACCAGCCTTACTTGGAAAAGCAGATAGTGATATTGAAATGATGAGACAAGCTTTTTTAAAGCGTAGAGAATTAGCGTGTGAAATTTTAGCTAAAAGCGATAAGTTAAAATTAGAACAAATTCCACAAGGAGCTTTTTATTTATTTATCTCTTGTAAAGAAGTTGATAGTGATTCTATGAGATTTTGTAAAAGATTATTAGAAGAGCAAAAAGTAGCTTTGGTGCCAGGTATTGGTTTTGGCATGGAAGGGTATTTTAGACTTTCTTATGCAACTAATGAAAAAGATATCATTGAAGGTTGTGAAAAGATCGTTGAATTTGTAAAAAACTACTAATTTCTTAAGCCTGTTAAAAACAGGCTTTCTTTCAAAAAAACTTATAAGCAAGTCTTTGGTATGATTATGCAAAAAATATAGGAAAATCAATGGAATTTGAAGTTCAATATAAAAGTGCAAATGCTAGAGCTTGTCGCATAAAAACTACACATAGTGAAATTTTAACTCCTATTTTTATGCCCGTTGGAACTTTGGCTGCGATTAAAAGCTTAGATGCTGTTGATATGAGCGAAATTTTAAATGCAAAAATTATTTTAGCAAATACTTATCATTTGTATTTAAGACCAGGATCTAAGGTGATTAAACAAATGGGTGGCTTGCATGGTTTTAGTAAATTTAATGGTTCTTTTTTAACAGATAGTGGGGGTTTTCAAGCTTTTTCTTTAAGTAAAAATTCAAAACCTGATGAAAAAGGAATTCAGTTTAAAAGTCATATTGATGGAAGTTTGCATTATTTTACTCCACAAAGTGTTTTAGATGCACAGTATGATTTTAATTCAGACATTATGATGATTTTAGATGATTTAGTGGCTTTACCTGCAAGCAAAGAAAGGATAGAGCTTTCTTTAAAACGCACTATAAAATGGGCAAAAGAGGCTATTGATTATCATAAATTAAAGCAAAGTCAAGGTATAGGAATAGGGCAAAATATCTTTGGTATTATCCAAGGTGGAACGGATTTTGAAGCTAGAAGAATTTGTTCTCAAGCACTTTGTGAGATGGATTTTGATGGTTTGGCTATAGGTGGATTAAGTGTAGGAGAGGAAAATGAGGCTATGTATGATACGGTTGAAGCTATGATGCCTTATGTAGATAATAATCGTCCTAGATATTTAATGGGAGTTGGCACACCTGAAGATTTAGTAGAAAATGTAGCAAGGGGTGTGGATATGTTTGATTGTGTGATGCCAACAAGAAATGCAAGAAATGGAACTTTGTTTACTAGCTTTGGAAAATTTAATATCAAAAAGGCAGAATTTATCACTGATCATGCCCCTATAGATAATAAATGTTCTTGTTATACATGTAAAAACTTTTCAAGAGCTTATTTGAATCATTTATTTAAAGCTAAAGAATTAACCTTTTTTAGACTTGCAAGTATTCATAATTTGCATTACTATCTAAATTTGGTAAAGCAAATGCGTGAAGCTATTATCAAAGATGAATTTGAAAATTTTAGAAAAGAATTTTATAGGCAAAGAATATGTTAAATGATACTTTAAAGCAAATTATTAATAATATTAATATATCAAATGCTTATTATGAGTTTGATGAATTTGATGTTTTTATGTTAGATATTGCTAAAAATTCTAGAAATATTTTTATTTTTAAAGATAATCAAATTTTTGAATACAAAGATGAAAATTTGATTTTATTTTCTAATGCAGAATTTATAGCCATATTAAAAGAAATTTTGCAAAATGAAAAAGAAAAAAACAATACTATTAATCTCTCTATAGAAAAAAGAGAAGAGTTGATTTTGGAAAATAAAAAAGTCAAGAATTTTTTAACCAAATATTTTATATTAAAAGTTAAGCTTGGTAAAAGTTCTAAGATTGTTTCATCTGTACTTGAAGCTTGTAAAATATGTCACAGTAAACAACACTTTATAAAGAAAAATTTAAAAACAATTATTTTAAATTTAGCAATTTTAGAAAGAAGCATAAAAGACAACATTGCAAGATTAGAAGGAATATATACTTATATTAATACTGCAAGAAGTGAAAAAATCAATAAAAACATTTATTTTTTGAGTATTATTTCTGCGATTTTTTTACCTTTAAATTTAATCGTTGGTTTTTTTGGTATGAATACTAAAAATTTATTTTTATCTGAGAATGAATATGGAACTTATTATATTTTGACTACAATTTTAGTTATATTTTTTATTTTATTTTTATGGTATCAATTTAAAGATAAAAAAGAGTTGGATTTAGATGAATTTTCTGTAAAAAAGAAAAAGAAATGAGTGGTACGCCCAAGAGGATTCGAACCTCTGACCTTTTGAACCGCAATCAAATGCTCTATCCAGCTGAGCTATGGGCGCAAAATAAAAGAGTAATTTTATCAAAAAATTCTTAAAATTAGCAAAAACAAGTAATTTTATAGAATTTTTATATTTTTATGCTAATCTTCTTTGAATAATATTTTAGCTTAAGGCAAAGTAATGATACATAAGATTTTAATAGCCAATAGAGGTGAGATTGCAGTAAGGGTAATCCGTGCTTGTAGAGATTTACATATAAAAAGTGTTGCTGTTTATACTGAACCTGATCATGAGTGTTTACATGTAAAAGTTGCTGATGAAGCATATAGAATAGGAACTGATGCTATAAGAGGGTATTTGGATGGTAAAAGAATAGTTGAAATTGCCAAAGCTTGTGGAGCTGATGCTATACATCCTGGATATGGCTTTTTAAGTGAAAATTATGAATTTGCAAAAGAGTGTGAAGAAGCAGGGATTATCTTTATAGGACCAAAATCAGATGTTATCCGTAAGATGGGAAATAAAAATATAGCAAGATATTTAATGAAAAAAAATGGAATTCCTGTAGTTCCAGGCACCGAAAAATTAAATCATTGTACATTAGAGGAAATCAAACTCCAAGCTTTAAAAATAGGTTATCCTGTAATTTTGAAAGCTAGTGGTGGCGGTGGCGGTAGGGGTATACGCGTAGTGCATAAAGAAGAGGATTTAGAAAAATCTTTTGAAGCATGCAAAAGAGAAGCACTAAGCTTTTTTAAAAATGATGAAGTTTTTATGGAAAAATATGTTATCAATCCAAGGCATATCGAATTTCAAATTTTAGCAGATAATTATGGTAATATCATTCATCTTTGTGAAAGAGATTGCTCAATACAAAGAAGACACCAAAAAATAATTGAAATAGCGCCTTGTCCAAGTATCTCAGAAAAACTAAGAAAAACCATAGGGGTTACTGCAGTAGCTGCTGCAAAAGCAGTGGGTTATACGAATGTTGGGACGGTTGAGTTTTTGCTTGATGATTATAATAGATTTTATTTTATGGAAATGAATACAAGAATTCAAGTAGAACACCCAATTACTGAAGAAATCACAGGAATTGATCTTATCACAAGACAAATTCGTATAGCAAATGGAGAAATTTTAGATCTTGAACAAAGCGATATAAAACCAAGAGGCTTTGCTATAGAAGCTAGGATTACAGCAGAAAATGTATGGAAAAATTTCATTCCAAGTCCAGGCAAAATCACAGAATATTTTCCAGCTTTAGGGCCATCTGTAAGAGTGGATAGTCATTTGTATAAAGACTATACTGTGCCACCTTATTATGATTCTTTACTTGCAAAATTAATTGTTAAGGGTTCAAGTTATGATAGTGCAGTTAATAGGCTTGAGAGAGCTTTGAAAGAATTTGTGATTGATGATATTAGAACAACTGTGCCATTTTTGATTGCAATTACTAAAATAAGAGAATTTAGAAGAGGGTATTTTGATACTTCTTTCATAGAAACACATATGGAAGAGCTTTTGGAAAAGACAGAAGATAGACACCAAGAAAATAAAGAAGAAGTAATTGCTGCTATAGCTGCAGCCTTACAAAAGATAAAAGAAAGTAGGCAATCATGAGTTTTTTAGATGAATTAAAAGATATAAAAAAAGCACTCCAAAAAGAACAAGGTCAAACAAAAAAAGAAAAAGTTAAAGTGAGTAAAAGTGGAGTTAGTATGAAAAATATTAACTTAGATACTATGCAAAAAGATTTAGCTAAGCAAAATGAAGATAAAAAACAAGAGCAGGAATTTGAAGATATGTTTTTAAAAGAAGAGCGTTTAGCTAATGAATTTATGGAATTTGTAAAAAATAGCGATATTAAAAAGATCTAATGAATAATATTATTGGTTTTTGTACTTTAGAAGAAGAATGTCCTTATCTTGAAAATAGATATTGTAGAAATGAGTATAATTATATATCTTTTATCACAAAAACACAAAATCAAGAATTAGTTTCAAGAGGTTGGCGTCGCTTTGGCTCGTATTTTTCAAGACCAATATGTAATGATTGCAATGAATGTCAAAATTTGCGTATTTTAGTAGAAAATTTTCATTTTAGCAAAAGTTATCGTAGGGTTTTGAAAAAAAATACAGCCACTAAAATAATCTTACAAAAACCTTCTTTAAGTGATGAGCATTTATTATTATACGAAAAATACCACCATTATCAAAAAGATAAGAGAAATTGGAAAATTTATGATCTAAATTTCAGGAAATATTATAATCTTTATGTAGATAATGCGGGTACTTTTGGATATGAGCTTGATTTTTATATGGATAATAAGTTAGTTTGTGTTGATTTGATTGATATTTTAGAAGATGGAATTTCTAGTATATATTGTTTTTATGACCCTGATTTTTCATATCTAAGTCTTGGGAAATATTCACTTTTAACAGAAATTAAACTTGCACAATTAAAAAAATTAAAATATATTTATTTGGGATATTTTGTAAAAGGGTGTCAATCTTTAGCGTATAAAGCCGATTATAGTCCAAATGAAATTTTAAAACACACTAGTGCTTTAAACGAGCAAGCATTTTTGTGGAGTTAGGTTTATAGAGAGGATTTTATGCAAGTAGTGCAAACTTTAGAATCAGTTAGTGTTAATACTGATGATTTTTTAATGTTTAAATATTTTCAAGATCTTATCCGTAAAAATTTTTCCAAAGTTATAGGTAATAAAAATAAAACCTTGTCTTTTTTTGTAGAAAATGAAATTCCCCAAAGAAGATATTTTTTAAAACTTGTTAATCACAAATATAAAAAAAATACTGGAAATCAAATTGATAATCTTGCTTTTGCACACTATAAAACCTTTAAGTTAAACCTTGCTCAAGCAAATACTTTAAAGCCTGTAATCTTTGCCAAAATAGGCTTTGCACAAAAAAATATTTTAATCACACTAAGTTCGAATGAAAAATTATTTGCTGTATATTTAGAGCAGTATTTTAAAGATCATAAAAGCGTGTATGATGAAAAAAATTGTATTTTTTCAGTAGAATACAAAGATGATAATACTTTAAATCTTTTAGAAATTTTAGCTAGTGTAAACGAGCACTTGAAATATTGTGTTGATTTTACGATTCATGAAACTCAGCTTTTAGAATTTAGAAATAAAATGAAAAACAAAGCTAATACTAATTGGAAATTTAATGCCCTAGCAAAGCTTTTTGAAAATTATTTTCAAACCTTAGGGTGTAATTCTAGTGATGATTTTGCTACTATTAGACAAAATTATCTCAATTTAGTAAAAATTTATCATCCTGATCGTCATCAAGGTAAAAGTAAGATCGAGCAAGCTTATTGCCGTGAAGAATTTGAGAAAATTCAGCTTGCTTATGAGAGTTTAAAATCTTTATATAAAAATAATACTTAATATTAAAATAACATCATTTTAAGTTGCAATTTATTAAAATTAATTTTTTATAAAAATTTAGGGAATAATATTGGTTGCTGATAAACAATTATTTTTTTTAAGTTGTATTTTAATAACCATAGGAATACTTTTCTCATATTCATTAAGTGCTTTTACTGTGCTTTATTTAGAATATAGTGAATTTCATTTTTTTATTAGACAGCTTTTTTTTGGACTTAGTGGTATAGCAATTATTTATTTTGTATCAAGATTAAATCCTGATAATAAGACAATGCATTATTTAATGATAGGTGTTTTGATAATTGCTTTTTTGTGTATTCTTATTCTACCTTTTTTACCAACTTTTTTAGCTACTGCAGCAGGTGGTGCTAAAAGATGGATTAGACTTGGCCCCTTATCTATTTCGCCTGTTGAATTTTTTAAAATAGGATTGATTTATTTTCTTGCTTGGTCTTATACAAGAAGGATTGATGATAGTAAAAAGGCGATCAAGCATGAGGTTTTAATCTTAATCCCTTATTTTATTTTAGCTGCTTTTGTTATTGGTTATATTTATATGACGCAAAATGATTTAGGACAAAGCGTTATTTCTTTTTTCTTGGTTTTTGCTTTAGCTTTTTTTGCAGGAGCTAGTAAAAGACTTTTTGCTTTTGGTGTAGTTATTGTTGGAATGATTGGGGTTTTGGTAATTTTAAGTAATCAAAGAAGAATTCAGCGTATTTCTGCTTGGTGGGGAAATATCCAAGATGCTTTTTTGCCTTTTTTTCCTGATTGGTTAGCAAAAGTTTTAAGGGTAAGTCATAATTCAGAACCCTATCAAATTTCACACAGCTTAAATGCTATAGCACATGGTGGAATTTTTGGAGAAGGATTGGGGCTTGGAACTTTTAAACTAGGATTTTTAAGTGAAGTGCATACAGATTTTGTTTTATCAGGGATTACTGAGGAAATAGGTTTGTTTGGTTTAAGTATTGTATGTGTAATTTATTTAATGATAATACTCAGGATTTTTAGGATTGCTGGGCGTTGTGAAAATAAAGTACATTTTTTATTTTGTTCAGGTGTGGCTTTATTATTATTATTTTCATTCTTTATGAATGCTTTTGGAATTATCTCTTTAACTCCATTAAAAGGAGTTGCGGTGCCACTTTTAAGTTATGGTGGTAGTTCTATGTGGTCTATTTGTCTTGGAATAGGTTATGTTTTGATGATTAGCAAGAAGGTAAAAATTTAAACTCATTAATTAAAATATATAAAAATTAACTTAAATAAAAAATATTCTATAACAACTCTTTACAAAAAACTTTTTTCTGCTATAATTATGCTCACATTTATTATAAAGGAGGCGGATATGAAGAAATACAGGCGTTTAAACACATTATAATCATTTATCAATTTTATTTTAATTTTAACAAAGGAAAAAAATGAAAAAAATATTATATGTTGTTTTAGCGTTATTTGGTATATTAGCTTTAGGTGCTTGTTCAAGCGATAAAAATCAAGCTAGTGTTTCTGGTGAAAAAGTTTATAAAGTAGGTATAGCTGCAAATTATCCTCCTTTTGATTTTATTAAAGATGCAAAAATTACCGGCTTTGATGTTGATTTATTAGAAGAGATAGCAAAAAGAGAAAATTTAAAACTTGAATGGGTAAATATGAGTTTTGATGGTTTAATTCCTGCCTTAAAAGCTGGAAAGATTGATATGATAGCTTCTGCTATGAGTTCAACTCCTCAAAGATTAACAAGTATGGATTTTAGTGATACTTATTTTAATACTAAAAATTTATATTTAAAATTAAAAACAAATTCTAGTATTAGTGATAAGCAAAGTTTAGAAGGTAAAAAAATAGGTGTTCAACTTGGAACTATTCAAGAAGGTGCTGCTAAGGCTATTCCAAACGCTCAAGTAGTGGCTAGTGAAGAAATGTTAGCCGCGATTTTGGCTTTAAAAGCTGGTAAAGTTGATGCGGTTTTAACAGATAAAGATATTGGCAAAGGTTATTTAAAAACCAACGAAGAGTTGGAGGCATTTTTAGAAGAAAATGATGGAAGTTCAGGATTTTGTGTGGCTTTTGATAAAGGAAAGCAAACTGAACTTGTTCAAAAAATCAATGCAGGTTTAGAAAAAGTTAAAGCTGATGGTACTTATCAAAAAATCGTAGAAAAATACGATTTGCAATAATTTAACTTAAAGCCTTGATACTTGCTTTCAAGGCTTTAAAAAAATACTCTATATCTTCTTTTGTGTGCGTATAATGAAAACTCGCTCTTAGCCATCCTGGTTTAGATTTTAATTCTTGATTATCTTTTAAATTTAGCAAATCATGTCCATAAGGTCCAGCACAAGCACAACCAGCTCTTGTTTCTATCTTATAGGTTTTGCTTAATTTGTAAGCTAAATCAAAAGGAGAAATTCCTTCTATATTAAAAGCAAAAATAGGCAATCTATGAGTGATATTTTTTGCATATAAGATCATTTTTGGAAAATTTGCGCATTGTTTGAAAAAATATTCACAAAGTTCTTTTTCTTTTTTTTCTATATTTTTTAAACCCATTTCATTGCGTACTTTAAAAGCTAAACTTGCTCTAATAAGCTGAATGATACCTGGTGTACCACCTTCTTCTAAATTTTCAACTTCACATAAATATTGCTGAGAGGTTCTTGAAACATAACCTACAGTCCCACCTGCTGCAAAGCTAGGGGTATTGCCGCATAGATTTTTTTTGATAACAAGTAAGCCACAAGATCCTACACCCCCAAGTAGTTTATGAGAGCTAATAAACACTGCATCATAAAATTTAGGATCTAAATTAGCATAAGGAGCTAAAGTGGAAATATCAAAAGCAACTATACCGTTGTGCTGTTTGATTAAAGTATAGATTTTTTTATAATCACTTAAAATTCCTGTAACATTAGAAGCTGCGTTAAAACTTGCTATGATTTGTCTGTTTTTTGATTTTTGTAATAATTTTTCTAAAAAATTAAAATCTAATTCTCCATTTTTATCTAAGGGCACTCGAACACATTCACATAAAGCTTCTCTAAATGAAAGTTCATTAGAATGGTGCTCATAGGGTCCAACTATAACCAAAGGTAAGGTATTTTTGTTTGTATTTTTAAAATATTTTTCTTTAATAAGTGGTGGTATGTATAGACCTAAAAGTTCTTGAAATTTTTTTATAGCTGCTGAAGACCCACTTCCGCAAGCTATAAGAGCAAAGCTATCATCTAATTCAAGATATTTTTTTAAATTTCTTCTTGCATTTTCATAATGCTGTTGTGTAATAAAAGAATTTAAAGAACTATCTGAATGTGTATTTGCATAGGTGGTAAGAATTTTTTTAATTTCTTTTTCTATGCTTTTTAGTGCTAAAGCGCTAGCTGTAAAATCAAAATAATATATTCCTTTTTTTAAAATAGTATCTTGTTTTAGTTTTTCAATATCCAAAAAAAATCCTCTAATTTTTTGTTAAAATTATAACATACAAAATATTTATTTTAAGGATGTGATTATAAAATTTGGTGATTTTTCAAAACGCTGTGAAACTTTGGAGCTTGAAAGTATTTTTGATTTTTATAGTATTTTTGATGAGTTTGAATTTGATTTGAAATTAAGTTTATATGAAAATATCTTAAATGTTTTTATTTTGAAAGCCTTTGATATTTTAGTTTCTTTAAATTTAGATGAGAATGCTTTAAAAGCTTTGAGCGTCTTAAGCAAAAACGATAGAAAACGCTATTCTATTAATAAATCTATTCCGCATTTTCAGGCTCTAGGACTTATTAATAAACTTTTAGAGAAAAATATTTTGATCTTAGAAAAAAGTCAAGAAAAGCCAATTGCAAAAAACAAAAGACAGAAAGTTAAAAAAGAATTACGCTCTTATAATATACAAGATAAGGTTGTTTTTAAAAATCAAGGATTAAGATTTTTCTTTTATTTTATATATCCTAAACTTAATTTAATCGCGATGAAAAAATACAATGAATTAATAGAACTTATCCAAGAAAATTTGGAAAAATACCAAAGTTTTACTTTTGAACTTTTATGTAAAGAATTTTTAGCAAAAAAACTTAAAGTAGATCAAGTGTATAGTTTTTGGAATTATTATCATGAAATAGACTTGTATTATCATGAAAACAATTTTTGTGTTTTAGGTGAAGTTAAATTTAAAGAAAGAAAAATATGTAAAAATGTTTTAAATATTTTAAAAAGCAAAGCAAAACAGTTGCAAATTCAACCTAATTTATATGTGCTTTTTTCAAAGAGTGGTTTTAGTAAAGAGCTTATTTCAAATAAGGAGCGTAATTTGCTTTTATATACTTTAGAAGATTTTCAATTTTTAATTAAGGATTAAGCGTGGATGAGAATATTTTAAAAAGTTTAGATTCTAGTGAAAAAGAAAACTTACAACAAGGATTAAAAGCCTTAATAGAGCAAACCTATGTTATAGAAAATGAATACAAACAACTTAATGAAAACTATACCGCGTTAAGACAAATGGTAAGTGAGATTATAGAGGTTTTACCTATGGCTTTATGGATTTTAGATGCGAATAAAAATATTATTTTGCAAAATAATCTAGCTACACAAAAGCCAAAGTTTTTAGAATGCATTGATCTTGATAAAACACATTATGAGCTTGAGTTTGATCATAAGTTTTATTTAATCAAAATCACCTCCCATACTGATAAACTGATAGTGAATGCAACAGATATTAGTGATGAGAAAAGAAATGAAAGATTAGCTAGTATGGGAACAGTTGCAGCACACCTAGCGCATGAAATACGCAATCCTATAGGTTCTATTTCTTTGTTAAGTTCTACTTTGTTTGAAAGAAGTGAGTTGAAAAATAAGCATATAGTTTTAGAAATTCAAAAAGCAATTTCAAGAGTAGAGCGTATTGTAAATTCTACCCTGCTTTTTACAAAAGGAGTTCATGTTAATTTAAATGAGTTTAATTTAAAAGAATTACAAGATGAATGCGAACAAGCTATCGGAGCTTATAATTATCTAGCTAATATTGATTTTAAATTTGAATTTTTGGATTTAAAAATCAATGCAGATAAATCTTTGCTTGCTTTAGTTTTGCAAAATTTGCTTTATAATGCCATAGATGCCATTGAAGAAAGCGAAAATGATGATGGTTGTATAAAAGTTAAATGTGAGCAAAAAGAAGATAGAGTTTTTATCAAGGTTTATGATAATGGAGTAAGCATTAAAGATAAAAAAATGGTCTTTGAAGCTTTTAAAACAACTAAGTTAAAAGGTAATGGCTTGGGCCTTTCTTTGTCAAAACAAATTATTGATGCGCATAATGGGGTTTTAGGTTTTAATGAAAATCCAAAATGTTTTTTTATAGAGCTTAAAATTTAAGCTCTATAAAATAAATTTTTTCTTAAAATAATAAAAATATTTGTCCTCATAGCTCAGCTGGATAGAGCGCAGAATTCCTAATTCTGAGGTCGCAAGTTCAAACCTTGCTGGGGACACCATTTAAGGAAAAAGATGTTTCATATAGTCTTAGTTGAACCTCGCATACCGCAAAATACAGGAAGCATAGGTAGAATGTGTTTTAACGCAGGATTTACTTTACATATTATCAATCCACTTTTTAGTATTGATGAAAAGGCGGTTAAAAGAGCAGGGCTTGATTATTGGAAAAAGTTAAATCCTTTGTTATGGAATAATTTAGAAGATTTTTTAAAAAAATATGAAAAATTTCAAGATAGATTTTTCTTTGCAACAACTAAAACCACTCAAACTTACTTTGATGTAAATTACCAAAAAGGCGATTTTTTGTTTTTTGGAAGTGAGAGTTTTGGTTTACCTGTGGAATTAATGCAAAAAAAATGGGAAAATGCCATTACCATACCGATGAAAGATTGTGGTAGAAGTTTAAATTTAGCTACAAGCGTAGGCATAGTGAGTTATGAAGCTTTGAGGCAAAATTTTGCCTCTTTTGAAAAATTTTAATGATTTAAAACTTGATTTAAAAATTCTTTCAATCTTTCATTTTTTGGATTTTCAAATGCTATTTTAGGACATTCATCTACTGCTATAATGCCTTTATCCATAAAGAAAATTCGATTGGCTACATTTCTTGCAAAGCCCATTTCATGGGTAACTACAAGCATGGTTAGACCTTCTTTAGCTACTTCTTTCATGATGTTTAAAACTTCACCTATCATTTCAGGATCTAGTGCTGAAGTTGGCTCATCAAATAAGATCACATCAGGATTCATCATCAATGATCTTGCTATGGCAATACGCTGTTTTTGTCCACCTGAAAGCTTGTGAGGAAAATAGCTTTCTTTATCACTTAAGCCAACTTTTTTGAGTAATTCTCGTGCTTTTTTTACTGCTTCATCTTTGCTCATGATTTTAGTTTGTACTGGTGCTAAGCATAAATTTTCTAAAACATTTTTATTATTAAAAAGATTAAAATGTTGAAATACCATGCTTACTTTTTGACGAATTTTATTGATATCTGTTTTTTTATCAAGTATATTAGTGTTATTGATATAAATATCACCGCTATCTGGTGTTTCAAGTTTGTTTAAACAGCGTAAAAAAGTACTTTTTCCACCCCCACTAGGTCCTATAATAGCAATAATATCGCCTTTATGTACTTCAACGCTAATATCTTTTAAAACTTCTAAATCTCCGTATTTTTTAATCAAATTTTCTATTTTAATCATGTTTATTTAATCTCACTTCTATCAATCTTGCAATGAGTGTTAAAATTTTAACACTTATATAATACACAAGTCCTGTAAAAATAATAGGTTTAGGATTATAATAGATTGCTTGTAAGCTTTTACTTTGCATGGTAATATCCATAACGCTAATATAACCTACTATTGAAGTTTCTTTAAATAAAGAAATAAATTCATTCATTAAAGAAGGTAAAATATTTTTAATTGCTTGTGGAAAGATGATTAATCGCATAGAGGCAGAGTAATTAAGTCCCATTGCTCTTGCTGCTTCCATTTGTCCTTTATCTACACTTTGAATTCCACTTCTTACGATTTCAGCTACATAAGCAGAGCTATTAAGCCCAAGTGCGATAATAGCTACATAAAAATTATCACTCCAAGTAGCAAAAATCACTACTGAGAAAATTAAAAGTTGTAAAAGCAGAGGGGTTCCGCGTATAATGTCTATGTATTCATCTATAATAAAATTTAAACTTTGAATTTCTAAAAATCTTAAAAATGCTAGGAAAAAACCAAGTGCTATTCCTATTAAAATTCCACCCACTGTTAAACCAAGTGTTGTGAAATAACTATGAACATAAGCTTTGGCTTCTATAGTATAAGCATATTCACCTGTGGCTAAACCATTTTGATCTTTAACTTGTAAAATTTCAATAGGAAATGAAAAATAAGCCCAAAAAACAATAATGGCAAAAAATACAAAAATTTTCATCGTATTTTGTTTCAACTTACGCACCTTGTAAAATTTTAAAAATCTAAGTGTATAAAAATTAAGTTTTCTTTTTACTTAAAGGTGTCTTATATGATTTTATTACTAGTATTTTGAGTTAAATTTTCACATAGCTTTAAAAAATAAAATAAATTTAACATAAAATTATATTTTTTTATGACAAATTCATTTTTTTATGATAAATTTATGCTCAGAAATTATAAAAAGGAGATAAATATGGATTTGATATCCCAATTTGTTGCCTTTGTGAATAATCAGTATTATTCTATTTTAGTAATTTTACTTATTGTCACAGGGGTTTATTATAGTTATTTGACCGGTTTTGTGCAATTTCGAATGCTCCCTTATGTGTTTGATATCTTAACAGAAAAGCAAGAAAAGCATGAAAAACACCATATTACTCCTTTTCAAGCTTTGATGATTTCAACAGCTTCAAGAGTTGGTATAGGAAATATTGCAGGTATTGCGGTAGCTGTTGTTTTGGGTGGACCTGGTGCTTTATTTTGGATGTGGGCTATGGCATTTTTTGGTGGTGCCTCAGCTTTTGCAGAAAGCACTCTAGCACAAGTTTATAAAAGCCGTGATGGCAAAAGCTTTAAAGGTGGTCCTGCTTATTATATTAGTAAAGCCTTAAATTTAAAATGGCTTGGAGCTATATTTGCGGTGATTTTGATTATCACTTATGCTTATGGATTTAATGGTCTTCAAAGCCAAACTATGACTTCAGCATTTGAGTTTTACTATAAAGGCATGGTTGATGCTAGCGAAGTGAGTTTTGCTCAAAGTTGGTGGCCTATTGTAATAGGAGCAATTTTAGCTGTTTTTGCTGCTTATATGTTTTTTGGTGATCATACTAAAATAGGTAAAGTAAGCTCAGTTATCGTTCCTATTATGGCGATGATTTATGTAGGTTTATCTATCATAGCAATGTTTATGAATTTTGATAAAATTCCTGAAGTGTTTTCTATGATTTTTAAAAGTGCTTTTGATTTTGAAGCTATTTTTGGTGGATTTGCAGGTTCTGCTTTGGTTATAGGTATAAAAAGAGGATTGTTTTCTAATGAAGCGGGTATGGGTTCAGCGCCAAATGCAGCAGCTTCTGCTCTTACAACTCATCCTGCAAAACAAGGGGTTATCCAAGCATTTTCTGTATTAATTGATGTGATTATTTGTACAAGTTCAGGATTTTTAGTATTATTTTCACTTGCTTATGCAAATAATATCGGCGTAGATGGTAAGCCTATTTTAACAGCACTGCCTTTGGTGCAAGAATCCATGAAAGAATATTATGGAAATTTAGGTGTGCATTTTACTACTGTTAGTATAGTTTTATTTGCTATTACTTCTTTGATAGGAAATTATTATTACGCTCAAGCAAATATTAAATACCTTACTCAAAATCCTATTATTATTAATCTTTTTAAAGCAAGCGCTGTGCTTATGATTTTTATTGGTGCAAATATGGATTTAAAATTTGCGTGGGATTTAGCTGATACTACTATGGCATTTATGGCTACGATTAATATCATTTCTATTTTATTGCTTGGTGGTATAGTGAAAAAGGTATTAAAAGACTTTAGCGAGCAAAAAAGACAAGGTAGAGATCCGGTATTTAGTGCTTCAAAACTTGGTATTAAAAACGCAGAGTGTTGGGACTAATGATAGATTATATTATTATTGCTTTGTTTGTAGCTTTTATGGTTTTTCTTGTGTTTGGCTTTAACCGCCAAATGCAAGAAAAAGCCAAACAAAGAGAAGAAAAACTAAAAACAAAGAAAGATTTTAAAAAAAATAGGTAAAATACACTAAAAATTTTTAAATAAAGAGTGTAAAATGAAATTGTTAATAGAAATAGGCACAGAAGAGCTTCCTGCTATTCCTTTATTAAAAGAACTTTCAAATATTACTAAAAAATGGGAAAAGATTTTACAAGAGTATCATTTAGAATCTGAATTTAAATTTTTCTATACTCCTAGAAGATTGGTTTTTATCCATGAAAATTTTAAAGAAAAACAAGATGATTCTTTTGTGGAATTTATAGGCGCACCTAGGGCGATAGCTTATAAAGATGGAAAGCTTACTCAAGCAGGGCTTAGTTTTTTAGAAAAAAGTGGTTTAAAAGAAGAAGAGCTTGAATTTAAAGAAATTAAAGGTAAAGAAGTCTTGTATTGTCAAAAACAAGTGCAAGGCCTACAAAGCAAAGCAGTTTTAGCTCAAATGATCGAAGCTTTCTTAAAAAGCTTGAGCTTTGGTAAAACTATGAGATGGGGTGATGGTAGCTTTGAATTTATTAGAGCTATTCGCTCGCTTTGTTGTGTATTAAATGATGAGTTGATTGAGTTTGAAAGCTATGGTGTTAAAAGTGCAAAAAGTACTTTTGTGCATAGAAGTGTTAGTTATGATTTGATAGCTTTTGAAAGCATTGATGAGTATTTTAAAACTTTAGAGCAAAATTATATTATTTTAGATCAAGAACAAAGAAAAAAGCTTATTATTGAACAGTTAAAGACACTTGAAAAAGAAAATGATATTACTATTGCAGAAGATGATGAGCTTTTGGCTGAAGTTGTAGCTATCACAGAGTATCCAAAAGCATTATTAGGGCATTTTGAAAAAGAGTATTTAGAAATCCCAAGTGAGGTAATCATCACTTCCATGAGAGAAAACCAACGCTATTTTGCAGTATTTAAAAACAATACTTTAAGCAATCATTTTATTGTAGTTTCTAATGCGGTTTGTGAGGATTATTCTAAAATCATTAATGGAAATGAAAGAGTTTTAAGGGCAAGATTAAGTGATGCGATGTTTTTTTGGAAAAATGACTTAGCGCAGGGCTTAAATAATGATAAAATAAGCCAAATGGTCTATCTTGAAGGACTTGGAACCTTAAAAGATAAAATCATTAGAGAACAAAAAATCGCTGTTAAGCTTTGTGAGATTTTTGCTAATACCCAAAAAGATGAAATCTTAAAAGCCATAGAATACTCAAAAGCTGATCTAAGTACTCAAATGGTGTATGAATTTACTGATCTTCAAGGTATTATGGGATCTTATTATGTTAAGGCTATGGGTATGAGCGATGAGCTTGCTTTGGCGATTAAAGAGCAATACCTTCCAAATGGCGATAATTCAGCTATGCCAAGTAATGAATTTAGCTCTATTGTAGCTTTAGCTTATAAATTTGATACACTTATGGGGCTTTTTTCAATGGGGAAAATCCCAAGTGGCACAAAAGATCCTTATGCTTTAAGAAGAGCAGCAAATGGTGTTTTAAAAATTATCCTAGCTTTAAATAAAAATTTTGATCTTAAGATGTTTTTAGAAGCAATAGCTAGTGAATATAAAAGCTTTGATTTGAAAATTTTATTAGATTTTATCTTAGAGCGTTTATATACTTTTTATGAAGTAAATGCTTCTTTTGTTAAAGCTGTGCTTAGCTCTAAAACTTATGATGTTATTTATATTGATTCTTGTATGAAAGCTTTGATTCAAAGCGCAAATAAGGCAGATTTTAGTCAAAATTTTGCTACTTTTAAGCGTTTAGCAAATATTGCAGTATTGAGTGAAGCTCAAGTTAATGAAAATTTGTTTAACACTCAAGAGGAAAAAGATTTATATCAAGTTTTTATGCAGTGTAAAACAAAAGAAAACAACACTCAAGAGCTTTTAGAAAGCCTTTTTGCGCTAAAACCACAAATTGATGCTTTTTTTGATAAAGTAATGATTAATGACAAAGATGAAAATATCAAAAATAATCGTCAAGCTTTGGTGTGTGCAATCTATCGTGAGTTTTTAAAAATAGCTGATATTAAAGAGCTTAGTGTATGAGAAGAATTCTTTTTTTACTTTGTTTTTTGATTTTTACTTTAGAAGCTAGAGAGATTGAGCTTGTAAAAGGTCAAGTAGTTTTTTTAGAATTTGATAAAAATAATTTTTTACAAATTAGCTCAAATTCTAAAAAACTTCCTTTTTTTGAGTATAAAAATAAAGTCATTGTTAGTATAGCTATGCCTTATAAAAATCCTAAAGATAGAAAGTTAATAACTGAATTTAAAGATAATTCTAAAGAAGAAATTGATATAAAATTTAGCGAAGGAAACTATAAAAAAGAATTTTTAAAAGTTAGTGCTTCTAAGGTTAATCCACCTAAAGAAACACTTGAGCGCATTAGTAAAGAATATCAAGAAGCTATTAAGGTTTATAATACTTATACTAATACAGCTTTATTTGAAGGCAATTTTGCATACCCTTTAGAAAGTAAAATTACAAGTGATTTTGGAAAAGCAAGATTGTTTAATGATACTCTTAAAAGTTATCATAGCGGAACTGATTTTAGAGCAGCAAGTGGAACAAAAATTTATGCGAGCAATGATGGTATTGTAAGGATTGCTTCAAATCGTTACTATGCAGGAAATTCAGTGGTGATTGACCATGGATATGGGATTTATTCTCAATATTATCATCTATCAAAACTTAATGTAAAAGTAGGACAAAAGGTAAAAAAAGGCGAGCTTGTAGGTTTGAGTGGAGCTAGTGGTAGGGTTACAGGGCCACATTTGCATTTTGGAATTTTAGTTAATGGTGTGCAAGTTGATCCACTTGATTTTATCGCTAAATTTAATGCTTTATAATGATAGCTTTTAGTGAGTTTTTTCAAAATTGGATTGATAAATATTACTCCCAAGCTGTGAGTGTTGGCAAAAATGGAGATTTTTATACCGCAGTTAGTGTGGGAAATCTTTTTGGAGTGCTCTTAGCTAACCATTTTTTAGAACTTATAGATGATAAAAAACTAACTTTACCGGTTGAAGTTGTAGAAATAGGGGCAAATGAAGGGCATTTAATGCTTGATTTTATACAAGCTTTATACACACTTAGAGTTGATGTTTTAGAGCAGATTGAGTGTTTTATCATAGAGCCACATGAAAAGTTAAGATGTGTTCAAAAAAAACTTTTTGATGAATATGATTTAGATGTAAAAATTTATAATTCTTTAGAAGAATGTCATTTTAAAAATGCCTTTTTTTATGCTAATGAATTATTTGATTGTTTTGCGTGTGAACTTATAAAAGATAAAAAAATGGCATATGTTGACGATGATTTAAACATTGTTTTTAAGCCTATGAATGAAGATCTTTTAAAAGAATGTGAAAAATATGCTATCACTAATAGTGAGCTTTGTATTTCTTATAAACCTTTTTTATCCAAATTAAAACAAACTTGTGAAAAACTAACTTTTGCATGTTTTGATTATGCAAAAAAAGAAGAAAAAATTAGTATTAGAATGTATAAAAATCATCAAGTATATAATCTTTTTGAAGAGAATTTAAAAGATTTTTTTGCTAAAAGTGATATTACATATAATGTAAATTTTGACCATTTTTTACAAGTTTTAAAAGAAGAGGGCTTTGAAGTGTTAGAATATAAAAATCAAAGCCAAGCCTTAATTGACTTTGGCTTGGAAGAAATTATTGAGCAAGCTAAAAATACTAACCCACAAATTTATAAAAACTTTATCAGCCAAAGTAAAAATTTGATGTTTAACTTTGGCGATAAATTTAAGTTTTTAGAATTTAAGATTTAAAATCACTGCTTGTAATATCAAGCCCAAAACCTTTTAAGCCTATAAATTCTTTATCGGTATTTTGACTTAGAAGTTTGATTTTTGAAATTTTTAAATACCTTAAAATTTGCGCTCCTATGCCGTAATTTTTAAATTGTGTGTTTTCTTGTTTTTCATTTTTCATGAAAATGATTACACCACCTTTTTGGCTTAAAAACTCAATTTGTTTTAATAATTCATTAAATTTATTAGAAGTTAGAAGCTCAAAATCGCTTCCACTAAGATAAAATTTAACATTCTCACATTCTTTCAAAGCACCAAAACTAAAAGCTATATGTTCATTTTCATTGTGATCTTTAAAAGTCATTTTTTTAGCTTTAAAACCTGCTAAAATACTTTCTTCTTCTTTAATTAAAGAAATCAAACTTTCATTTTTTAAACGATACTCAATTAAATCTGAAATAGTAATCATATTAATATCGTGTTTTTTACAAAACTCAAGCAAATCACTTCTTCTAGCCATATCCCCATTATCTTTAACAATTTCACATATTACACATGCCTCTTTTAATCCTGCCAAGCGGCATAAATCCACCGTGCCTTCTGTGTGACCTGTTCTTTCTAAAACTCCACCTTTTTTTGCTATCAAAGGATTAATATGGCCAGGACGCACAAAATAACTTGCATTTGCATTATCATCAGCAAAAATTCGTATAGTCATATCCCTTTCATAAGCACTTACCCCTGTTGCTGCATTTTTTGCATCAACGGTTATGGTAAAAGCTGTTTCGTGATTTGATGTATTTTTAGGCACCATTAAAGGTAGTTCAAATTTTTTAGCTAAGTTCTCGCTCAATGCTACACACACTACACCTCTTGCATGAGTAATGGCAAAATTTACTTTTTCTTGTGAGCTAAATTGTGCAGGGAAAATCAAATCCCCCTCATTTTCTCTATCTTCTGCATCTACCATAACTAGCATTTTGCCATCTTGAAGTTCTTTTATAGCTTGTTCTACACTAATATATCCCACTATTAATCTCCTTTTTTATTTTTTAAGAAATTATATAACATTTTTCTTGACATTATGTAAAAAATAATATATAATACCACTTTTAATTTAAAAATTACTTCATTTATTGGGGTATCGCCAAGCGGTAAGGCAACAGGTTTTGGTCCTGTCATTCAGGGGTTCGAATCCCTTTACCCCATCCACTTCATATGATGCCGCGAAGTAGAGCAGTGGTTAGCTCGTCGGGCTCATAACCCGAAGGTCGGGAGTTCAAATCTCCCCTTCGCAACCAACTTTTTTAATTTTTACTTATCTCTAAAATAAGTTAATTCAAAAGTCATTTTTTACCTATTATAGTGATAATTTTTTCGTAATGTTCTTGTTTTATGTTGCAAGCATTGTTTTCTTGATATAAACAAAGACAATTTAATATAGGTTTTAAGCTATTATCTAATAAAGAAAAAGATATATCCTTTCTGTGTTCTACTTTTAGGAAATTTTGTAATATATTTTTATTTTTTTTGTAGCTTTGACTAAAATTTATCCATGATTTTAAATCTTTTGGAAGATTAGCAGAAGCTGGAATTTTATTTTTTATATATGCATTGATATCTTGAGCTAGTTGAAAATCATCATATATATTATCAAGGTTATAATAAGGAAGTATTTTATTATCAATGATGTGTGTTTTAAAGTCTTTGATGATTTTTGAAAGATTTTGCTTGATATCATCTTCAAGTTCTTGAGAGATGTGAGCAAGGTTATTTCTTAGATTTTTGATGTCTGTTAAAAGTTTGTATATTGTATCAAATTCAGCTTTGTGTTTATTTTTATAGAATTTGGCCTTGCAATAAATGAAAATTTTATTATTAGCACTGTTGTTTAAAATAAAATTATTAATAGCTTGAGAATTATCATAAGAATTTTCTTGGTTTTTACGTAAGATCTTTAGTTCTTTAAAATGTTCTAAAATATATTTTGATAATCCTTCAAAAATATAAGTTGCACTAGCTAGATAATAGTTTTTTTCAAACATAATTTTGGCTATATAAAAATACTTTTCATATTCTTTTTTATCTTTTATGCTTTCAAAATAATTAAGTATGTTTTCTATCTCACATAAGATATTATTTAGCGGTTGATAAAATTCATTAGTCTTTGCAATGTTTATTTGCTTTTTTGCTTCTATTAAATTTTCTTTAAAAAGTTTTTTAAAGGCATTTGCGTGCAAACTATGACTAAAAGATTCTAAAGCCAAAATCAAATTATCTGTGTAGTGGTTTTTGATTAGATTAAGTGTTTTTGAAAAAGTATCTAAAGATACAGCTAAAACGCTAATATCTAAATAACGATCCAAAGATATAAAATCATATTGTTTGCCTTTGATATTTTCTTGCGCAAAGATGATTTTTATTTTATTTGTGTAGTTGATTTTTCCAAAAATACTCCCAAAAGAAGCAATAAGTGGCAATGTTCTAAAACCATGAGTGATATCTAAGATAATATAATCATCTTGATGTTCTTTGATAATTTCTAATATGGTGTTGAAGATTAAAGACGGCTCGTGCTCGTTTATTTCTTTTGAGTATTGTAAGATATTGATTGAGTAGTTGTATTCTTTTAATAATTCGTGTTGTTTTTGTATTGATTCTTTAGTTCCGATAAAGCTAAAAGTAGCTTTAGAATGAAAATGTTCTAAAAGAAGCTGTGTTGTGTTAAAATATTTATTATTTGTTTCGTTTAAATTTAATTCTTTAAGCTTACCATAATTTACTTTTAACTCTCCACTAAGTCCTAAAAAATTTATAATATGCATCAACAAACCTTTATTTTTCTTTTTTAATTATTTATTATATAATAATAATTAATTTAAAAAAGTCAAGGATAAAAAATGGAAATTTTTAAATTAATGATTGAAATTTTAGATCAATGCACTATAGTATTTAGTTTTATAACTATGCTAATAGTTGTTTTAAGTTTTAAGCAAAAACTTAAAGAAAATAATGAAATCACCATCATCTTGCAAACAAATTCACAATCAAAAACCCTTCCGGTAAAAATTTTAAGACGTAATTTTACTAGAGCTGAGCTTTTGGGTTATCTTGGTATTTATAATAATTCTACACAAAACTTTAATATAGCATATCTAACAGAGCCACAATTTATGCAAGATGTTTTAAATATTCAAAAAGGAAAAGCAAATTCGATAACAATTTTCATAAGAGAATATGATAAGCATGCGCTTTTGTAAGATTAGTGTTTTATTTAAAAGCAAAAATAAACCTCCATATTTTATAGGCAGTCAGCTTAGAGGTGCTTTAGGATATGCTTTAAAAGATATTGCTTGTATAGATAAAAGTAAAATTTGTCAAAATTGTGAATTTTATAACAACTGTGTATATTATCGCGCATTTGAAGAAAAAAATTCTTATCATAAATACCGCTTAGATTTTGAGTTAAATAAACCATATTATGATTTTAATCTTTATGTTTTTGATGATGAGTGTGAGTATGTTTTTGACTATATTAGTGCTATTCATAAAATGCTTACTGAATTTGGCATAGGTGAAAATAGAGAAATCATTAATGATTTTAGTATTTATGTAAATGATGAGAAAATTTATCAAAATAATCATTTTTATCAACTTGAAAATTACATTGATAATATTAATTTAAATACCTTTTCCAAAAATATAGAGTTAATCTTACTAACACCTTTGAGAATAAAGAAAAATAATGTTTTTATAAGAGATATGAATATAGAGTTATTAGACATTATAAACTCTATACAAAAAAGATATTCTTTTATATATAATCAAGCTAATTCTAAAATCAACTTAGAAGGTAAGATTGTAAGTAAAAACTTATCCTATCAAGAGCTAAATAGAAAAAGCAATAGACAAAATACAAAAATGCAGCTAGGTGGTTTAATAGGTACTATAAAAATACAAGATTTAAATCATCAAACATATAAGCTGCTTAAAATTGGAGAGTATATTGGAGTAGGAAAACAATGCGTCTTTGGACTTGGAAAAATCATCATAAAGGAAGAAAATGAGTAGTTTTTTATACGGACTTAGCGTTCAAGGTGTTCAAGAATTTATTTTTAAAACTAATAAATTAAAAGAGATCATCGGAGCAAGTCAAATCATAAAAAATATAGAAAACATAGACTTAAAAAAAGAATTTGACCTATCAAAACAACCACAAATCATCATCCAAGCTGCTGGAAATATTAGAGCTATTGTTGATGATGAAGAAGATGTTAAAAAGATAGTAAAATATTTGCCAAAATTTATAATACAACAAGCTTACGGGCTTAATATCGCACAAGCACTTGTAGTATATACAGGTGATTATTCTAGTGCATCTAGAGAATTAGAACATTTATTAAAAATAGAAAGAAATAAAAAAACCATACCTTTGGATTTTCATTTTAGCGCATTAAAACAAAATCCAAAAACATCCCTACCTGCTGTAGATTATGATGAGGATGAAATTATCGATCAATCAAGCAAGCAAAAAAGACAATGTTTTGATGAGTGCATAAGGATTGATAAAAAAGAAAAACTTCAACTTTCATATCTAGCAAATTCAAAAAGAAAACTTGCCTTATTTTATGCAGATGGCAATAGCTTAGGAAAAATTGTTGCTATGGTAAAAAATGCTGATGAATTTGCAAACTTTTCAAAAAAACTCGATACAGCAACAAAACAAGCATACAAAGAGAGTAAAGAAAAAATGCCTAATGATAAGATTAGAGATATTATCTTAGGCGGCGATGATTTAGTTATGGTGTGTGATGCAGATATTGCATTAGATTTTAGTATTAATTTTTTAGAAAGATTTGAAATTAACACAAAAGATATTTATGCAAATTCTTCTTTAAGTGCATGCGGTGCTTTGGTATATTTTAATGAAAAATACCCTATACACTATGTTATTAAGCTAGCTAAGCTTTTGTGTTCTTATGCAAAAAAATATTCAAAAAATATATCCCAAGAAAATCCACCTTCTTCTTTGATGTTTCATAATATAAAATCATGCAACATTGAAAGTTATGAAAAAATCATACAAAATGAGCTAATAATTAATGATGTATATTGCAATTTTGGCCCATATTATTTAAATGAAAAACACAATCCTAATATTAAAAAATTTAAAGAAATTATTGATTGGCTAAAAACATCTGATTTTGCTTATGCAAAATTAAGAGAATGGCTTAGTATCTTGCAAAAAGATAAAAATCTAGCTCAAGAATTTTTAAATAGATTTGATTTTATTAATGAAGATGATCAAGTTAGCTCTAAATTACAATCTTTACATGCAGAATTATCTTTAAATCAATTAACAATCCAAAAAGATAATAAAATCATAACCCCAGTCTATGATATATTGCAAATTTTATCAGTGCAAGCAAGAGGTTAAAAATGAAATATAAAATAACTTTTTTAGATTTTTGGCATTTAAGTAGCGGCCTTAGTGGTGGTGCTAAATTTGATGAAAGTGTAGTTAAAGATTCTCAAGGCTTACCTTATGTTCCAGGGAAAACTATAAAGGGTTTATTAAGAGATCTTATAAAAGATGAGGAAGTTTTAAGGGTATGCTTTGGAGATGAGGGAGAAAAAATAGCTTGTTGTTATTTTAGTAATGCTTTTTTAGAAGATGAAGTAAGAGCTTTTATAGCAAATGACCCTAGTATGAAATTTTATTTATATGACGAACTTGCAAATATTAGTATAGAAAAAGATAGTGGTGTGACAAAAGATGGCTCTTTAAGAGAATTAGAAGTTGTTAAACCTTTGAGTTTGTTTGGAAGTATTGAAAATATACCACCAAAATACGAAGATAGTATAGCTAATGCGTTAAAAAGTATCAAAAGAATGGGTTTAAATAGAAACCGAGGACTAGGACGTTGTAAAATAGAAGTGATAGGTGAGTAGAACATGAAAAAAGAATATTTTAAGATTAGATTTTTAGATGATGTGGTTTTGTTAAAAAACTCAAACACTCAAGCAGGTGGTCAGAATTTAGACTATATAAGCGGAGCTGTATTTTTAGGTTTAGTTGCAAGATATTATGATGAATTTGAAGACCCTTTTAAAATTTTTCATAGTTCTAGTGTAAGATTTGGTGAAGCTAAGCCTTTTTTCAATGCTAAAGAATTTTATAAAATTCCTTATTCTTTTTATGCTCCAAAATTAAACAAAGATAAAGCTTATAACATCCACTTAGTTGATGTTTTAGATCCTAGTATAATTTCTATGCAGTTACAGCAAATTCGTAGTGGTTATATTAATGATGAATTAGAAGTTTATGAGATACCCTATGTTTATACACAAAAATCATCTAAAGACCCAGAAACAGGTGCTTCAAAAAAAGGTGGTATGTTTGGATATAGTGCGATAGAAAGTGGCATAGAGTGGATATTTAGTGTATGTTTTGATGATGATATTACACAAGTTGAAAGAGAAAAAGTCATTTCTCATCTTTTAGGTCATCATCATATTGGAAAATCAAAAACATCTCAATATGGAAGAGTTGTTATCGAAAAATATGATAATTTCACTCAAAATATAGAGCAAGAAATCACTGGCGAAGTGGATTATTTATATCTTAAGTCCTCTTTGGCTTTATTTAATGAGCAAGGTTTTGCAAGCTATATGTTAGATCATTATAATTTAAAGCTAGATCAAGCTACAATTATATGGGAAAAAACTCAAATTAGAACAAGAGAATTTACTCCATTTAATTTTAAAAGACAAAACAATGATTATTCTAGGCTAGTGATTGAACAAGGTAGTGTAATAGCTTTAAAAAATTTAACTCAAGAAGAAGCTAAACGTATTAAACAAGGTTTGGGTGGCTTTTTAAGCGAAGGCTATGGAGAAATTTTAATCAACCCTAAATTTTTATTAAAAAAGGAATTTTCTCTTAAAAAAATAAGTTTAAAAAAACATGAACAAAATCAAAAAGATTTAACTCAAAATAAATTATGCAATTATCTAAGCCATCAAGCTTCTTTAGAAAAATCACAAACAAGTAATTTGCAAATAGTACAAGATTTTATCCAAAAACATCAAAAAAGCTTCCTAGGTGTTTCTAATTCTCAATGGGGTCAAATCAGAATGCTAACACAACTTTGTCATCAAGAAGAATTTTTAGACAAAGTAAGAGAACAAATCGCTACCGCAAATGCACAATTTCAATGGAAAAGTGGCTCCAAGGATTTGTTAGATTTTATAAGCAAATATGGTAAAGAAAATACAAGATTGCTGGCTGTTTTAATGCCAAAAATCAACACAAGGAACGATAATGTGTAAAAAAATCATAGCTCATATTGTTTTTGAAGCAAAAACTCCACTAAAGGTTTCATCTAATCGTTTTGATTTTTTCAAAGATAGTATTATACAAAGAGACTGGAATGATTTGCCTATGATTTTAGGGACTTCTTTGTGTGGAATTTTAAGAAAAGATTATACTTATGATAATGAAGATGAAATTTTTGGAAAAGAAAATGCCTCTAAAATCATTTTTTCAAATGCTTTATTTTTAGATGAAAATGAAAAAGTCAATGAGGATTTAATCCTTGAAAAAAGTGAGTTTTTAAAACTAGCCTCAAGATTAACACAAAGAGATCATAATAGCATATCATCTAAAGGCGTTACAAAAAATACGGCTAAATTTGATGAGGAAATAATCTACAAAGGAAGTCGTTTTAAATTTAGCATGGAAATGCCTGTAAATTCAGCGCAAGATGAAAAAGATTTTAATCATATTCTTGATTTATTATCTAAAAACACTTTTAGAGTAGGTGGGGGTAGTACAAAAGGATATGGAGAAATCAAGGTTATTTCTATCAAATACGATATTTTTGAAAGCTCTTCACAAAAATATATTGATTTTTCTAGTTCTTTAAATGAAAACCTAAGCCAAGAATATCCTATAAAAGAAAGTATTGATGATAGTTTTGATCATTATAGATTGCTTTTAAGTCCAGAAGATTATTTTATTTTTGGTTCTTCATGTGCTGATAATGAAGCAGATGATGCAAATTTAAAAGAACAAACCATAGATTATGCTAATCAATGTTTAAGTAAGCCTTTGTGTGTTATACCTGCTAGTTCTATAAAAGGCGCTTTATCGCATAGAACATGTTTTCACTATAATAAATTAAAAGGTAATTTTATAGGTTCAAATACCGTTGTTGATAATGTCGAAAGTATATTTGGAAGTAAAAAAGAACAGGCTAATAGCAGTAAAGCAAAAATTTTAATCCATGATATTTTTTTACAAGAAGTGAAAGAAAAAGTCTTTAACCATGTAGGTATAGATAGATTTACTTCTGGTGCGATAAATGGTGCTTTATTTCAAGAAAAAGCTATTTCTTGCAATGAGTATTGTTTGGATATTTATCTAAAAAAAGATATACAAGATAAAGAAGCTATTGAAGCTTTTGAACTTGCTTTATGTGATCTTACAAAGGCTAATTTAGCTCTTGGGGGTAAAAGCACCAAAGGACATGGTTATTTTTATGGAAAAGTTATAAAAAATGGAGAGAGTATATGCTAAAAACCATAGATCAAACAAGAGAATTTTATCAAAGCATTCCAAAAAATGCTCAAGCGTATATACAAATGTCAGATAGCCAAGAAATATTATTTTTTCAAAACGACACACTTTTGCCAAGTTGGGAGTTGCTACATAATGGAAAAAATTTCATATTAGAAGCTTGTTTTTTTGATGGAGAATATTCTATGGCTATACGTCATTATAATCAAGGTTTTATGATAGTAAAGGAAAAAATCACATCTTTTGAGCATATAAACGAGCAAATTTTCTTAGGCAAAAATTCTAAAATAAAATTCTATCAAGTATGGCAAGAATTCAAAGAAGAAAGTTGCAATGGATATACGAGCTTAAGACCTACTATGCTTTTATTTGCAGGATTTTTAGAGAAAGGAAATAAATGAAAATAATCGCTCCATATCGTTTTATAAATTTACATGAAAAAGTTTTTTATCCAAAAGATGAAGAAATAAGCTTTGATGTTCCATATAAAGATGAGCAAAGTGGTGTTATAGATATAAAAATCATTGCTAAAAGTCCTATTTTTGTAGGTGATAAAAAAAGTGAAGATGATAAAGAAGTTAAATTTTTTAAAATAGATGAAAAATTTTGCATTCCCTCTAGTAGTATTCGTGGGGTTGTGAGAACCTTAGCTGAGGTTTTAAGTTTTGCAAAATTAAAAACTCAAGATCTAAGACTTTCTTATAGGGATTTAAACAATCCATCTTATGAAGAAAAAGCAATGGATCAAAATAAAATTTTTAAAGGATGGCTATATAAAAAAGCTAATTTATGGTATATTGAAGATCTAGGAAAGGTAAAACAAAATACCGATAGAATTTTGTATTTTTCAAAAAAAGGTGATTTTGACTTAAAAGTGCATTTTGGAGAAAACATTGCTAGAAAAATACAAAAATCAAAAACAGCTCACGATAAATACAGTTTAATCAAAAATCGTGAAAATTTACTTACACACAAAGGGCATATAGTCTTTACAGGAACTACAGGAAGAAAAACTAGAGAATTTTTGTTTCCAAATCAAAGTGGCGTTTCTTATGAGTTATCAAATGAAGTGATTAAAACCTTCAAACAAGCTTATTATATTGATACTATAAATGAGAGTTTAGATTGGCGTTATTGGAGTGATAAATTCGAACATGGAGAAAAAATTCCTATATTTTTCCAAAAAGATTCAGCAGGAAATATTATGCATTTTGGCTTATCTATGCTTTATAAACTTCCTTATGAAAAATCCACCTTAGATTTGTTAAAACAAACCCAAATAAATTATGATGATGATAAATTAGACATGGTAGAGAGAATTTTTGGCTATGTAAAAAAAGATGAAGCTTTAAAATCCAGGGTAAATTTTTCAAATTTTTACACCCATAATGCTAAAGAATTACAACCGATCTCTTTGACTTTATCATCTCCAAGACCTACTTTTTATCCTTATTATATACTTCAAGGTAATGATACTTGCTTTACTTATGATGATGCAAATGCAAAGCTTAGCGGATTTAAATTTTATGTACCAAAAAACAATATGTATCAAAAAAATAACAAAGAAAATCCAAAGATAAATACCAAAATACAAGCTCTTGATAAAGGTGCTGTCTTTGAAGGAAAAATGCGTTATTTTAATCTCACTCCACAAGAATTGGGCTTATTGTTGCTTACTCTTAGTGTGTTTGATTCTCAAGAGTATTATTATAAAATAGGTGGTGCAAAGGCTTTTGGATATGGGGATTGTCATATACAAATAAATTTTGATAATGAAAAATTAAACACTTTAGTCTCTCAATATAAACAATTATTGCAAGAAAATGGCTTTGATATCCAAAAACAAATTGAAAAATTAAAAAGCATTGCTAAAAAAATGCCAAACGATGTAGAATTAAAATACTTAGAATTAAAAGATTTTACAAATATCAAAAAACAAATGCGAGAAAAATGCAAAAACAAATCACCTCGAAAAAATTTTAATCATAAGTCTAAAAAATCTTATGGTAAAAACAAGCATACAAAGCAAAAATGATTTAATATGTATGAAGAAACATTAGAAGAAATTTATACTTTCAAAGCTTTATATGAAGCATTTGAAAGTATAAATTTCAATACAGGCTTAGATGAATTAAGCAAAAAAGATTTTTGTGTGAATTTAAATGCAAATTTAGATGAGTTAAAAAATTCTATATTGACAAATACCTATACACCAGAACCATTAAAACAAATTTACATCGAAAAAGAAAATGATAAAAAAAGACCTATAGCTATAAGCTCTATCAAAGATAAGCTAGTACAAAAAGTTTTATACACCAAATTAAGCGTATATTTTGAGTCTTTATTTAGCAATCGATCTTATGCTTATAGAAAAGGAAAATCCATTGTAAAAGCACTTAATCGTGTTAATAATTTATTAGCCCAGCAATATTATTTTATACTCAAAAGCGATATTAAAGAATTTTTTGATAGTATCAACCAAAACAGACTAATAAATCTACTAAAAGAATACATCAAAGATGAAAACATCATCAAGCTTTTAGCTTTATTTATCAAAAATGGCTCATTTTGTAATATAGATTATAAAAAACACATCTTAGGAATTCATCAAGGCGATATATTATCACCTTTACTTTCAAATATCTATTTAAATTCCTTTGATAGATATTTAGAAACAAAAAACTATGAATTTATACGCTATGCAGATGATTTTGTTGTTTTATTTAAAGAAGAAAAGCAAGCAAAACACTGTCTTTTGGATATAGAAAATTTTTTATGCAAAATTGATTTGTCTTTAAATAAAGAAAAAACATATATAACAAATTACCAAAAAGGCTTTGTTTTTTTAGGTGTAGAATTTATAGGCTCACAAAGAAATCTAAAAGAAAGTTCTTTGCAAAAGATACTATCGAAAATAAAAAAATTAGCATACGAAAAGGACTTCATAAAAGAAGCTAATGTGTTATTAGAAAGTTTAAAAAATTATTATTTTAAAATTCTTACCAAAGATTGCAGTGATTATATTTTGCTTAAAAATTCTTTTTTAAATTCTCTTACTCAAAAGTTGATTTCATATAAAAATCAAAAAACCATAATCTTTAAAAAGGACTTTAAAAACTTACTTAAAGAACTTAATTTATCTTATATTATAGATGCTCATCTTATAGATGATACAATCGAGCTTATTGTTTCTGATGTATTTAACAAAAGCATAGATTTTTCACAAACTGATAAAAAGCTAAATCAAAAAGCAAGAGAATATGATAAAAAATTTGCTCAATCTAGCACTTTGTATATATCTCAAGCAGGAAGCTTTATCGGCATAAACCATAATTCATTTGTACTTAAAATGAAAAATAAAATCATAAAGAAATTTCCCAAAGAAAAAATCAAAAGGATTATTTTAGAAGGTCAAGGTGTTTCATTTTCTACTGATCTTATTTATTATTGTGCAAAAAATCAAATTTCCATAGATTTTATAGATCATCATTCTATTTCTTATGCGCAATTAATAAGCTATAAAAATATAGCCTCTAAAACAGCTCTAGCGCAATTAGAATTTTATAATTCACCAAGAAAGCTAGAAATAGCAAAAGAAATCATCACTTCAAAAACAACAAATCAACTAAACTATCTAAAATACCTTAACAAATACCATAAAAACTTAACAAGCTATATCAATCAAATCACAAAAATAATAAAACTAAAAATACCAAAAGCACAAAATACCGATGAATTGCTAGGATATGAAGGGATAGTTTCAAATATTTATTATTCTTGTTTTAAAGAAAATTTTGATTTTCCTTTTGAAGCTAGAGTTACTTATAAAGCTAAAGACTTAGTTAATTCATCTTTAAATTACGCTTATGCTATTTTATATGGAAAAATTCAACATTATTTAGTACAAGCTGGATTAAACTTAAATATTTCTTTTTTGCACGCTATAGACTCAAATAAACCAACATTGTGTTTTGACATGATAGAAGAATTTAGAACCTTTATAGTAGATAGAACTATAATCTCCATGTTTAATAAAGAAGAGCCGTTAAAAATAGACTCTAATGGAATGTTAGATAAGCAATCAAAAATTCTCATCATAAAAAACATCAACGAGAAATTAAACTCATATACCAAATGGAAAAAACAATCCATCAAATGCGAAAACATCATTCAATATCAATGCTATCATTTAGCTAGAGTGATCAATAATGAAGATAAAAAATACAATGGTTTTATAGGAAAATACTAGTGAAAATTCTCATAAGCTATGATATCTCAAATGATAAAAAACGCAATAAAATAGCACACATCCTAGAAGCTTATGGATATAGGGTTAATTACTCTGTCTTTGAATGCGATATAAATAAAACAAAATTTAAAAAACTAAAAGCAGAGCTTTTGACCTTGTTAAATCCAAAAACAGATAATATTAGATTTTATTTTTTATGCCAAAAATGCATAGAAAAATCCTTTATACTACACCCTAGTAAAGACAAAAATGTTTTTACTCCAGATAATGATTTGTTTTTTTAATTTGCGAACTTTTTAAGTATTAAAAGCTTGAATTTAAAAACTATATTTTTAAAATGACTTCGCAATTTTGTGTTTTTATGTATTTTAAAAATACTTTTGCTAACTTTTATAATTTTTTAAGTTTTTACTGCTGAAAATTTAGGCATTTGCAAACTTAAAATTTCCAAAAAATTCACAAAATATGGTTTTGTAAAATTTCCTAAAAACATTTGCGAACTTTTTTACATTTAGAAGTATTGAAATATAGTCATTTTAAGCAAAAATTAATCAAAAACACCCTTTTTAAAAATCGTAATTAACCTACATTTGCCAACTTTTTATTTACATAACTCAAATGACTATCACATCGGTATTTATAAAAAGATGTTATAATCTCATATCTTTTTAAACATGCAAAATTAAGCTATAAATACAATATGACCTGATTAAAAGGGATTGAAACACTCTGCAGTATTTTTGGCATTGTTGTCCTTTCTGAAATAAATACAATATGACCTGATTAAAAGGGATTGAAACGTAGCTCTCTACTCATCCTAGCTAGATTTGAAAAGATAAATACAATATGACCTGATTAAAAGGGATTGAAACTACGCTAGCTGATAATACGCTTTGAACCTCTTTATCTATATAAATACAATATGACCTGATTAAAAGGGATTGAAACAAGATAAGATTTCCATTTTTTTACTCCTATTGAATAAATACAATATGACCTGATTAAAAGGGATTGAAACATATACAGTTACTTTATTGGAATCTTTAAGGAAGGTAAGGAGGATAAATACAATATGACCTGATTAAAAGGGATTGAAACATTTCAGATTCTTTACCAACTTCATAATCAATATATAAATACAATATGACCTGATTAAAAGGGATTGAAACATTATTTCGGTTAGCTTTTTACTAGCTAGTTCGTTTATAAATACAATATGACCTGATTAAAAGGGATTGAAACATTAAATTAGTAAATATAGTATTTACAACGATTTTAAATAAATACAATATGACCTGATTAAAAGGGATTGAAACCAGCTGGACATTAATTGAACCGTAGTTTGTAAAACTATATAAATACAATATGACCTGATTAAAAGGGATTGAAACCATTTCTGTCAGCAATTAATTTTGTTAATAAAATAGTTTTCATTGTTATAAATACAATATGACCTGATTAAAAGGGATTGAAACAATTACTATATATCTATATTTATACAACCTTATTTTTTAATATAAATACAATATGACCTGATTAAAAGGGATTGAAACACATATTATTATACCAGCTACTGGCATAATCCAATAAATACAATATGACCTGATTAAAAGGGATTGAAACATCGTATTACGCTGACCAGATATATGGGCATCGAACAAATAAATACAATATGACCTGATTAAAAGGGATTGAAACTATAAAGACAACATCATTTGGGTTGTCTTCGGTTAGGGCTTGATAAATACAATATGACCTGATTAAAAGGGATTGAAACTGTCATATCATTATTTACTTTAACTTTGAAGAATCTCAAGAATAAATACAATATGACCTGATTAAAAGGGATTGAAACAACTAATCTTCCAACAACTAAAACCTTACTTCCTTTATAAATACAATATGACCTGATTAAAAGGGATTTATGACACAAGCTGTCATTTATTTGTGGTAAATTTTTGTAAAAAAACAAGGAGGTTGCATAAAAGTTAATGTAAATTAAAATAAAATATATAAAATTTAAAAATTTATAACAAAAGGAAAATACATGTTTTTAAATTTACTAACACCAGAAGAAAAAATTTCATTTTTAGAGATAGCACATCATTTAGCTCATAGCAATGGTAGTGTTTCAAATGCTGAGTCTGTAGTTATTAGCGGGTATTGTGCTGAAATGCAAATAGCAAATATAAGCTATGATGATTCTAAATTTGATTTAAGATCGACTTTAAAAAACATCAAATCCCCTCAAAGTCAAAAAATCATTTTGCTAGAAACTATGGCGCTTGCTATGGCTGATGAACTTACGCATTTTGAAGAGCTAGATAAAGAGGAAAAAAGTGTTATCGAAGCTATGCTAGAAGAGTTTGGTTTGTCTAAAAACTTAGCTATTGTGTATGCAGAATGGACTAAGGCTGTATTGTCTTTAACTCGCCAAGGAAAAGCTTTAATAGAACTATAATGCTTTTTTCTTGTACGCAATGTGGGCTTTGTTGTAAAAACATATCAAATATCAAAGAACTAGCTTCTTTTGATCTTGGAAATGGAGTGTGTAAATTTTTGGATTTAAAAACAAATAAATGCAAAATTTATAAACAAAGACCCGATGTTTGTAATGTTGGTTTTATGTATAAAAAATTTTTTAAAAAATATTATTCAGAAGATGAATTTATACATATAAATATGCAAGCTTGTCAAAAGTTGCAAGATAAATTTAATAAAAATTAAAAAGGATGTAAAATGCCATTACCTCTTATACCTGTTCTTTTAGGTGCTGCTGCTTTGGGTGCGGCAGGATATGGTGCTAAAAAGGGATATGATGGATATTGTGATACAAAAGAAGCACAAAGGTATCATGAAAGAGCTGAAAATTTGTTTGATAGTACTAATGCTAAGCTAAAAGAGAGCAAAAAGACTGCTACAAATGAATTTGAAAAACTTGGAAAAATAAAAGCAAGAATTGTTGAAGGTAGTTTAAAACAATACCAAGTACTTATAGAAAAATTAGATATTGATTATCAAAAAAATATCGATGAGGTATTACAAAGTGTTGATTTTGAAAGTATTGCTAGTTTTAATCAAGAACTAATAACTATACAAATGGCTGTTGGAGGATTGTTAAGTAGTGGTACTGCTGGAGCTATGGCTGGTTTTGGTGCTTATGGAGCTGTTGGACTTTTGGGTACAGCTTCAACCGGCACGGCTATAGGAAGCTTAAGTGGAGTAGCTGCTACTAATGCGACACTTGCGTGGCTTGGAGGTGGTTCTTTGGCTGCTGGTGGATTTGGTATGGCTGGTGGTACTTTAGTACTTGGTGGTATTGTGGCTGCACCTATTATAGCTGTAGCTGGGAGTATTTTTGCTTCTATGGCTGAAGATAAAAAATATGATGCAAGAAGTTATTATTACTCTGTTAAAGCACTAAGCGAAACAATGCAAGCTGAAGCTTTACTATGGAATGAAATTCATAATAAAACTAAAGAGCAAATGCTTTCTATTAGAGAGCTTGATGATGATTTGAGTGATGTTGTATACAAAGTAGAAGAAATAGCTCATGCAAAAGGATATAAAGTCAAAGAATGGAGCGAAGAAGAATTTGAAATTCTCAAACAAATGATACAAATTTCAGAAGCTATGGTAAATATCGTCAAATCACCTATTTTAAGTGATAATGATACAACTACGCAAAAAATCATATCTTTGCAAAAAGAATGCGTAAAGCTAAATAAAGAAATAGAAGAAAAATGGTCTTGATAAAGGATTAAGATGTCAGAAGCAATATATTTAAATCAAAAAGAAACCGCTAAATTTATTGATGATTACTATCGTAGTGGAAGTAAAAATCATAGATTTGATCAGCTTATAAAAGAATGCAAACAAAGCGTGATAAGATCTATAATCACGCCTTTTGGTTTGGGAAGATTTATGGCTATTTATGATCAAGTAGGCGCAAATGTAGATACCATACATAATGCGCGTAAAGGAATATACGCCACTCAAGCCGAAAGAGAAAAGTATAAAAAAAATGAAAAATACAATAGCGATATTTACCATAAAGATCCAAACTTTATAAATATCAATAAAGAATTATTACAGCAAAGAAAGGCTGGTTTGGCTGTTGATTATTTAACTGGTGAGAAAATCACTCAAAATGAAAAAACTGATTTAGATCATATTGTTTCTGCTTATGAAATTCACAATGACGCTGGTAGAATTTTAGCTGAAGTAGAAGGAACAAAACTAGCTAATAATAAAGAAAATTTAAAACTAACTCAAAGTAGCTTAAATAGATCAAAGCGTGCTTTATCTATGGAGGAATTTTTAAAAAGAAGGGATGAGAGATTAGAGGCGATAGAAAAACTAGAGCAAAAGCGTTCTTTAAATTCTAATGAGCTTAATGAATTAGAAAAATTAAAAAAGCAGTTAAAAATCGATGATGAAAAAGCACTAGAAGCTGATAAAAAAGCTAGAGAGCATATAAATAGCATTATAGAAAAAGAATACTATGCTAGTGCTAAATTTGCTCAAAATGTAGCACAAAGCTCTGCTATAGAAGGTGCTAAAATGGGAATTCAGCAAGCATTTGGCTTGATTTTGGTGGATTTTTTTAGTGTGTTGTTAGATGAGATTGTTGATATTTATAAAAATGGCTTTTATAATAATTTTGAAGGTGAGGGATTTTTTTATACCTTAAAAGAGAGAATTAAACTTGTTGCAAGCAAAGTCGCAGAGCGTATTAAAGATAAATGGAGTATTATTGTTTCAAGTTTTGGCGATGGATTTTTATCTGGCGTGATTTCAAATTTAACTACAACTGCGATTAATATTTTTGTGACAACATCTTCAAGAATAGTTCGTGTGATTAGAGAAGGAATTTTTTCTTTTTTTAAGGCTATAAAAATTTTACTTTTTCCACCAGATGGAATGAGCCTTAAAGATGCGTGGCATGAGGCGAAAAAGTTATTTGTAGCAGGATGTATCACAGGACTTGGAATATTTATAGAGCAAAGTTTGGAAGCATTTTTGGTTTCTTTGGGTTTAGGTATGTTTTCTAGTGTGATAACTTCTGTGTTTGTTGGTGTTTTGACAGGGATTGCTATAGCAGTAGCTATGTATTATATGGATATGAGCCGTAAAAGTTTATCTCAAATTCGATATGAAGAAATAAAAGCACTATGCATGGAAAAAATGCCTATATTGCAAGCAAAAAGAAAAGAATTAACAATTATGATTGCTCAAATTCATCAAGAAAGATTATTTGCTATAGATACTTTTTTAGAAAATTTTCATCAAGCAAGAGCTGAAAATGATAGTGAGGCTATTTATGTGTCTTTAAATTCTCTCTCAAAACTTTATCAAAAAGAAATAAAATGCAAAAACAAAGAAGATGTTATAGATAAACTTTGTCAAGGAAAAGGATTATTAGAGTGGTAGTATGAAAAAGATTTTATTGTCTTGGTATGGTATAACAGATCTAAAAGCTTCTTTTAAGCTTGATGAGAATAATGGACCTATTTTTAACGCTATAAAGCAAAGAAAATACGACAAAGCTATAATTTTGGGTTATGTTGATAAGGATAAAAAAATAGATGAGTTTTTTAGTGATTTTCAAGGATTAGACATAGTAGAAATCATAAAAAAATACTCTAATACCTTATATGCAAATAAAAATTTCAAACTATGGTTACAAGAAAAATTATTGAAAGAGAATGCTGAAGCTGAGATTGTAGTTTATGATGTATTTTTAGATAGTCTTAGTGATACTTATACTATGTACAAAGCAATTGATGATGTGCTGAAAGAATTAAGCGATCGAGAATGCATAGAAATATTTTTAAGTCCAGGTACGCCTGTGATGGCTTTTATGTGGGCTTGTACTTCTTTTTTATATCCTAAATTAAATATAAAATTTATAGCTTCATCATCGCTAACTCATGAAATAGAAGAGATTAAACTACCTAGATTAGAAAATTTGAAATAAAATAGAGTTTAGATTAAAAAATTACAAGAAGTGTAAATACAAATGGTGGATTTAGCAGGACTCGAACCTGCGACCAACCGGTTATGAGCCGGTTGCTCTAACCAACTGAGCTATAAATCCGCCAGAAGTTAAAATAAAAATGTTATTATATCTTTATTTCCTTAATTTAAATTTAGAATTTTATTTTTACCGCTTTTTCTATTGCTAAATATCTAAAGGTTATTAAATTTTGTAAAATTCCAAAGAAAATCATAAAGGTAGCAAAAGAACTTCCCCCATGACTAAAAAATGGCATAGGTATACCAACAACAGGGGCAAAACCTATGGTCATTGATATATTTACCGCTACATATATAAAAATAAACAAAGCAATGCAATTTGTCACTACTCTTGTAAAATAATCATCTTTGAGCTTATAATTTAAACTCAATAAGTGAAAAATGAGTAAGGTATAAAGCAGTATGATTACAACTGCACCGATAAAACCAAATCTTTCAGATAAATATGCAAAGATAAAATCACTCGTAGAAATAGGTAAAAATTTAAAATGTGTTTGTGTGGCTTCATCAGCCTTTTTTCCGCTCAAACCACCACTTCCTATAGCGATGATAGATTGTTTTACATGGTAACTTGGCTCTTCAGCTAAGAAATCATGAATTCTTTGTTTTTGATAAGGCTTTAAAAAATCACTATAAATAATAGGTGAAGCTATGGCTATAGCTAAAAAAATACTAAGCCAAATTTTATAATTTACTCCTATAATAAAAAGTGTTCCAAAGCCTACTATTAAAAGCACTAAAGCTGTTCCTAAATCAGGTTCTCCTGCTATAAGCAAAAATGGGAGTAAAATATAAAAACTTAGCTTTAAAAATTGCTTTAAACCATAGCCATTAGGTGGTGGAGGGTTTTGATAAATCAAATAAGCTAACATTAAAATAAAAGAAGGTTTAAAAATTTCAGAAGGCTGTATGGTAAAATGTGTAAAAGGTATTTCAAGCCATCTTCTAGCTCCAAGTTTTTCAACACCAAAAATATCCACACTCAAAAGCAAAGCTATATTGATCCAATATAACACAGGTATAAGCCACATTAATCTTCTTAAAGGTAAAAAGAAAAAAAACGCAAATCCTGCAAAACCCACTAAAGTATAGATAAATTGTTTTTCAGCTAAGCGTGTATTTGCTTCATAAATTAAAAGAAAAGATATAGCTATGATAGGCAACACTAGAAGAGGTTGAACAAAATCAAAATGCGTTAGAATTCTTCTATCAAGTTTTATCAAAGCTAACCTTTTTTACAAAATATTGTGTAATTATATGCTAAAATTGCAAATTTTATCACAAGGAAATATAATATGCTAAAAATTTCATCACTTTGTGAAGAAAGATTGGATATTTTTTTATCAGATATACTTAAACAAAGTCGTTCGCAAGTTGCTAAACTAATCAAAGAAAACTGCATATATATTAATGAAAAATTAGAAAATAAAAGTTCTAAAAAAATAAAACAAAAAGATGAAATAAGTATTTTTTTACCTTTAATAAAAGAAGCCAAAGAAAGTTATACGCCTGAGTTTGATATAGAAATTTTATATGAAGATGATGATGTTTTAGTTTTAAATAAAGCTCCTAATGTTGTTGTGCATGGTGCAAGCAGTGTTAAAGAAGCGACTTTAGTGGATTGGCTTTTACATAAGGGTTATGCTTTATCAAATTTAAACGGAGAACACAGAGCAGGGCTTGTGCATAGGCTTGATAAAGGCACAAGTGGAGCTATCCTCATAGCTAAAAACAATCAATCGCATCAATTTTTAGCAAATCAACTTTTAGATAAAAGTATGGGAAGATTTTATCTTGCTTTAAGTGAATTGCCTTTGAAAAACGATAAAATGAGTAATGAAAAAGCCATTATGCGTTGTCCTAATAATAGGCTTAAAAAAATCACTACAAATACCAAAAATCCACTAGCAAAAAATGCAAAAACAGATTTTATAAATTTATTAAGTGCTAAAAAATGCTCTTTAATAGCTGCTAAGTTATATACAGGAAGAACCCATCAAATCAGGGTGCATTTAGCAGATTTTAATCGTTATATTTTAGGAGATGAATTATACGGATATAAAGGAAAAATAAAGTATAATAGAGTAATGCTTCATGCGTATTTGATTTATTTTATTCATCCTAGGACTAAAGAGTTAATGTTTATAAAAGCTCCTATGTTTGATGATTTTTATCAAATTTTAAAAGAAAATTTTACACAAGGAGAGATAGATGAAAAAACTTCACTGGATTATCTTAAGTTCTGCTTTGGCTTTTAGTGCTTGTAGTACAACTATGAGTTCGCCTCAAATTGCTCAAGTAAATGATACTTTACCAAAAATTTCAAGCATTAAAAGTATAAGTGATATTACAAGTATAGCTTTTGAATGGGAGCCTTTGTATGATCAAAATATAGCAGGCTATTATATTTATAGGGCAAATGCAGCTGGTGCTCCTATGGAGCTTATAGCAAAAATCAAAAATAAATTTCAAACTCATTATACTGATACAAATTTAGCGCCAAATACAAGATATTATTATTCTATGAAAACCTTTAATGAGCTTGGGCAAGTTTCTCAAGATGGTGTGAGTATAGAAGCTTTTACAAATAGAGTGATTGATCCAGTGCCTTTTGTGCAAGCTATTGTAGGTTTGCCAAATCGTGTAAAAATAGTTTGGAGACCACATCCTGATGTAAGAGTAAATTCATACATCATTGAACGTGCAAATATGAAAGATATGAAATTTAAAGAATTAACTAGGGTTAAAAATCGTTTAAGTGCTGAATATATAGATGATTCACTAAAGCCTGATGAGAGTTTTCAATATAGAATCATAGCTTTAACTTATGATGGTATTAAAAGTACCCCGAGTAAAATAGTAGAATCAACTACAAAAGCCCTTCCTCCTATGGTAAGCAATTTACAAGCAAGTAAAGATGCGCCAAGAAAAATCATTTTAACTTGGGATAAAATTGATTATGCTGATTTTGCTTATTATAAAATTTATTCAAGTTCAACTACCTTTTTACCTTTTAGTGTGGTAGCTAAAACTTCTGAAAATACCTATGAAGATGTAGTTAAAGGTGTGGCTGAAAAAAGATATTATAAAGTTAGTATGGTGGATAAAGATGGCTTGGAAAGTCCTATAGCAAGTGAGCCTGTGGAGGGTATTACTTTAGGAGCACCATTAGCACCAAGTATTATTTTATGTGCTGTTGAAGATGATGGCATTAGAGTTGAATGGGTTGATAATGACGATAGAGCCAAAGAATATATAGTTAAAAGAAGCGGTGGTGGAAGTAATGCTGTGTTTAAAGAGATTAAATCTAAACAATTAAAAGATATCACAGCTGTTCCTGGAAAAGTATATAGTTATGAAGTTATAGCAATTGATGCAAATGGTATAGAATCAAAAGCTTCTGATAAATTTACAGCGGTGAAATAATGCCAAATTTTAAGTGTAAAATTTTAAAAGAAATTCAACTTCCTTTTGAAAAAGAAGGGGTTGAATTCTTATGGTCTGCTAAAGGCGAAAATGTTGATTTGCTTTTTACGCGCATAAAGCAAGAAAACTTTTTTTTGCAAATTAAAAAAGATGAAAAAAAACAAGAATGGCTTATTAAAGGTGAAAAACACACTAAGCCTTCGCAAATTGGGTATTTGCAAAAAGCTTTACTTGTATTTAAAGAAAATTTTACTCAAGATGTAGTTTGTGAAGCTGTAGCACTAAAACATACAAGGTTAATCCAAAAAACACTTTTAATTGCCAATGATTTAAAAGAATTACTAGAGCAAATAAAAAACAAAAAACAAATTTATATTGAAATAGGCTTTGGAAGTGGTAGACATTTACTTTATCAAGCAAGATTGAATCCTGATGTTTTGATTATCGGTATAGAAATTTACACCCCTGCATTAGAGCAAGTAGCTAAACTTGCCTTAAGTGAAAACTTAAATAATGTTTTATTAATAGAAACCGATGCAAGATTATTATTAAGCGTACTTGAATCTAATCTAGTAGATAAAATCTTTTTGCATTTTCCTGTCCCTTGGGATAAAAAGCCTCATCGTAGAGTGGTGGGGTTAAATTTTGCAAATGAATGTGCTAGAGTTTTAAAAGAAGATGGTCAATTTGAACTAAGAACAGATAGCTTTTTGTATTTTGATTTTACTTTGGAAACTTTTTTAACTTTTTCACATTTAAAAGCTTTGATCAAAAAAAATGAAAATTTAGAAATTTCAAGCAAATATGAAGATCGCTGGAAAAGACAAAATAAAGATATATATGATTTAATCGTCAGTGGTTTTAGCAAGAGTGAAAGTTTAAGTAAGGATCAAAAATTTGCTATTGAAGATCTAAGATTAAACACAGTAGAACTAGCTTGTATAAAAAAGAATTTTAAAAATGAAGTTTTTAAAGGTGAAGATTTTTTCTTGCATTTTGAAAAAATGTATATTAAAGATGATGAGCTTATCGTTAAAATAGCTTTTGGCGCTTTTTATAAGCCTGAGCATGTTTATATAGCTTTAAATACGCAAAAGATAGAATTTATTTTTGAACAGCCTTTTAAAACTAAAGAAAATTTAAAAGCTATAGAAAAATTAAGAGAAATATTGTATTCTTATATCAAATAATATTTATAAAATAAATAAGGAAAAAGTAGTGATGATAGAAGCTAAAAAGCTTTGTCTTGGTTATGATGAACTTGTTATAGAAAATGCTAGTTTTTCGCTAAAAGATAATGACTTTGTTTTTATTACAGGAAAAAGTGGTAGTGGAAAGTCAACTTTGTTAAAATCTTTCTATGGAGATTTAGAGCCAATAAGCGGGAATTTAAAGGTTTGCAATAATGATTTAATAGATATTTCTAACGCTGAGCTTTTGCAGCTTAGGCAAAAAATAGGAATTATTTTTCAAGATTATCGTTTGGTGCAAGAATTTAGCGTAGAAAAAAATGTAATGCTTCCTTTGATGATTAAAGGTTATAGCAAGAATGTATGTAAAGAACAAGCTGCAAAGCTTTTAAAGCATGTAAATTTAACTTTCAAAGCTGATAAAAAACCAGCTCAGCTTTCAGGTGGAGAGCAACAACGCGTGGCTATGGCAAGAGCTTTGGCACATAATCCAAAATTACTCTTATGTGATGAACCAACAGGAAATTTAGATGAGTATTCTTCAGACATTATATGGACTTTATTAAAATCAGCTAGAGAAATACTTGGAACTTGTGTGGTTGTTGTTACGCATAGAATTCCTACTAATTTAAGACTTGATTATCGTCGTTTTAATATAGAAAATGGGAGAATGAATGAAATCTTTTAAAAATCATCTTTCTTTGATATTTGCTTTAATGGTAATGATGTTTGCTTTTGAGTTTTTAATCATTACAAACAAAACTATAGAGCATTATGAAAAACTTTTAAATAAAGATTATAATATTATTTTAGTAGGAAAAACTCACTTGGATAAAAAAAGCATAGAAGATCAAGTAAGTTATTTTCAGTCTTTAGAAATTTTAAATCCAAATGAAATGATAGATAGACTTAAAAATGATATATCAGCTAAAAATATAGAGGTTTTAAAGGCTACATTGCCAAAATTTTATACTTTAAAACTTAATAAGCTTTTATCAGAAGATGAGTTAAATGCTTTAAAAGATAAGCTTTTAAAAAATCCTAATATAACTAAAGTAGAAACTTTTGCAAAAACACATACAAAAATTTATAAACTTTTAGTTTTAGTGAAATTTTTATTATGGTTTTTCTTGTTTATTATAATATTGCTTAGTTTTGTATTATTGCTTAAACAAATGAAAATTTGGCTTTTTGAGCATACTCAAAGAGTGGAAATCATGTGTTTGCTTGGAGCGCCATTTTGGTTTAGATCTTTTATGCTTTATAAGATAGTTTTTATTGATTGTTTTATAGCATTTTTATTGCTTGTATTATTTTTTACTCAAGTTTATGATCTTGAATCCATTAAACTAGCTTTGCAAAGTGTGGATATTAGCTTACCTAAAATAAGTATTTTCACGCATTTGTTTTTGATTTTTTTAGCAATGCTTTGTGTTTGTTTTGCTTGTGTGAATTTTGTAATGTTTAAGGTTAGAAAATGAAAAAATGCTTTTTGCTTTTTTTATTTTCTTTTTCTATTTTATTTGCAAATGAAATTGCTCAAAAACAAAAAGATATTAAAGAAAATGAACGCATAGTAAAGCAACTTTCTAAAAAGTTAGAGGATTTAGCAAGTGAAATTTTAGATAATGAAAAAAATTTAAAAAAAATTGCTTCAGAAATTAGTGCTTTAACTTCAAAAACTTCTAAGCTTGAAAGCTCAGTAAAAACTCAAATAAAAGCACTAGAACAACTTAATATGCAAAATAAAGATCTTTTACAAAATAAAAATAAAATCGAAGGAAAGATAATCGATTTAATTGCTAAAGATTTTGCTTATGATTTAGCAATTCCTAAAAACTATATCGAAAGCGAAGATAGTATTATAGCTTTAGAATTAGTTGGAGTTTTGGATAAAATTTTCAAGGAAGAATTTTACCAAATTTCAAAAGATTATGAAGATATAAGTAAAAAAATAGAAGAAAAACAAACACAAATCACTACAATTAATAGCAATTTAAAAGTTTATAAAGATCAAATTGATGAGCTTAAAAATCTTAGAAAAAAGCAAGAGCAAGAAATAGCTAAACAAAAAACTGATAAGGAAATTTATACTAGAAAACTTTCTAATTTACAAGCCCAACAACAAGAATTAAGAAAAACACTTAATAAATTAAAAATTATCAAAGAAAAAGAAGAAGAAAAATTAGCACAAAAAAAAGAAGATAAAAAGCCAAATTCAAACATAAAACAAGTGGGTTCAAGCTATCAAACAAGCAGTGTCAAGCGCTATAGTGGTCCTAAGACAATCGCCCCTTTAGAATCTTACACGGTAAAACAAAAATTTGGAAATTACATAGATCCTATTTATAATATTAAAATTTATAACGAAAATGTAGTTTTAAAAAGTGATAGTGCTAATGCTGCAGTAAGAAATGTCTTAGATGGTAAAGTGGTTTTTGCAAAAGCGACTCCAACTTTAAAACAAGTTGTGATTGTTGAAAATAAAGATGGTATACATACTATTTATGCACATTTAGATAAAATTGCACCCGGAGTTAAAGTGGGTAGAAATATTAAAAAAGGTTATATTATAGGCAGGGTTGAGAGTGATTTAACTTTTGAAGTAACGCAAAAGAATTTTCATATTAATCCTTTAGAAATGATTAAATAAATTAGTTTTTTTTAATGCGAATTTTGATATAGTTTCAAATCAAAGGAGAAATTTAATGAACAATAAAAGAAAAAGAGTATTGGTTAAATTTTCTGGGGAAGCTTTGGCTGGAGAAAATGGGTTTGGTATAGAAAATTCTATTTTAAAATACATAGCTTCTGAAATAAAAAGCTTGATTAATGAAAATGTTGAAGTAGGTATAGTAATAGGCGGTGGAAATATCATTAGAGGGGTATCTGCTGCAAGAGATGGACTTATAAAAAGAACAAGTGGCGATCATATGGGTATGCTTGCTACTGTGATTAATTCTATAGCTATGCAAGAAGCATTAGAAAGTGCCGGGCTTGATGTAAGGGTTCAAAGCGCTATTCAAATGGAAGCATTTTGCGAAACATATATTATGAGAAGAGCACATAGACACTTAGAAAAAGGACGTATAGTTATTTTTGCTTGTGGTACGGGTAATCCTTATTTTACTACAGATACTGCTGCGACTTTAAGAGCAGTAGAAATTCAAGCGGATATGATCATTAAAGCGACTAAAGTAGATGGAATTTATGATAAAGATCCTAAAAAATATGATGATGCAATTATGCTTAATGAATTAAGCTATGAAAGAGCTTTGCATGATAATATTAAAGTTATGGATGATACTGCAATAGCCTTAGCTAAAGACAATGCTTTACCTATAGTGGTGTGTAATATGTTTAAAGAAGGAAATTTATTAAAAATCATTCAAGGCGATATGAGTTTATGCTCTATTGTTAAAAATCAAGATTAAGGATAAAAATGAGAGTAGAACAAATAGCTGCAAAAGCATTAAAAAAACTAAAAGATGACAGATATAAACTAGCTCTTGTGGTGGCTAAAAGAGCTGAAGAACTTGCAAATGGTGCAGAACCTTTAGTAAATTTAGATAAAAATAAATACAAATACACTGACATTGCTTTACATGAAATAGCAGAAGATAAAATCGTTTTAGAGGGATTTATTGAAGCTAGTAAATGATGAGTTATTGTTAGATAAACTTGTTGATGATGTTAAAAATTGTAAGGATTTACAAAGAGCAAAAGAAATCCTTTTTATGGTCTTTCCACAATCTACTGTTTTAGAAAAAGCGGTGGATTTTTGTATTCAAAAACACGAAGGGCAATTTAGAAAAAGTGGAGAGCCATACGCGGTTCATCCTATATTAGTGGCTTCTTTTGTGGCTTTTTTAAGTCCTGTGCAGTCTATGATCATAGCTGCATTATTACATGATGTATTAGAAGATACAAATTGCAATGAAGAGGAATTAAACACAAATTTTGGTGAAGAGGTAACCAAATTAGTTCAAGGTTTAACTAAAATAGTTAGCATTAGAGAAGATCATCTTACACGCTCTAATTCTAATGAAAAACTTGCAAAATCCGCTTTGACTTTTAGAAATATGCTTTTAGCGGGTGTTGAAGATGTGAGCGTGCTTGTAATAAAGCTTTGTGATAGATTGCACAATATGCTTACTTTAAATTTTTTAAGAGAAGATAAGCAAAAAAGAATCAGCGAAGAAACCTTGGTGGTATATGCACCTATAGCTCATAGACTTGGAATTTCAAGTATAAAAAATTTACTTGAAGATTTAAGTTTTAAATTTTTACTACCTGATGAGTATGCACAAATTGATAATTATATCAATGCAAAAGATCAACAAATTCAACTTGGATTTAATGAATTTATTTCAAAAATAGAAATGTTATTTTTAGAGAATGGTTTTAGACAAGGTAGTTTTGTTATACACAAAAGAATTAAACATAATTATTCTATTTATTTAAAAATGCAAAGAAAAGGCGTAGGACTTGATGAAGTTTTAGATCTTTTGGGTGTAAGAATTTTGGTAGAAAAAGTTTATGATTGTTATTTGGCTTTAGGAATTTTACATACGCATTTTAATCCTTTAATCTCAAGATTTAAAGACTATATAGCTCTGCCAAAACAAAATGGTTATCAAACTTTACACACAACACTTTTTGATGCAAAAAATATCATTGAAGCTCAAATTCGCACCTTTGATATGCACAAGACTGCTGAATTTGGCGTGGCAGCACACTGGAAATATAAAGAAGGAAATATAACAACACCAAATTTAGATTGGCTTGCAGATATTTCCATGCATGGCAAAGAAGAAGGAAATAATATACAAGATTGTGATGCTATTGAGCTTTATGAATATGCAAAAGATAGTTTATATATAGAAGATATAGCGGTGTATTCTCCTAAAGGTGAGATTTTCACTTTGCCGCGTGGGGCCACGGCTTTGGATTTTGCATATGAGGTTCATACTAAAGTAGGGCTTCATGCAAAAACAGCTTTTGTTAATCGTATGAGAGTGCCGCTTTTAACTGTGTTAAAAAATGGAGATATAGTTAGTATAGAAACTTCAGAGGAAGAATTTTTTAGATGTTCTTGGATAGATAGTGTTAAAACAGGAAAGGCTAGAGCTAGCATAAGAGATTTTTGTAAACAAAAGAAAAAAGAATTAAATAATAAAATTGCTATAAATCTTTTATCTACAGTATTTAATAAAGATTCTAAGCTTATAGAAGAGTGGCTTGAAAAAGAAAAATTTAATAAAAAGCTCAGACAAATTGCTTTGGATTTTAACTATTTTAAAGAAGTAATTATAGCTCTTAGGAAATATGTGGGACAAAATCAAGCAGCTAAATTTGAACAAAATGAGCAAAAATTTGAAAGTATAGTGGTAGGTTCTAATTATAAAATAACTACGATTAATTTTGATTATTGTTGTAGACCTAAAAGAGGAGATGAAATCATTGCTTTTAGACACTCAACTGGCGCAACAATACATCATAAACTTTGCGAGCAAGCAATGAAAATGATAGAAGATAATAAAGAAATGGTTTTTGTTTCTTGGAATGATAGTTCGATAAAAAGTTACAAAATCATCGTTTCTATAGAAAATAAAAAAGGTTCTTTAGCAGATTTTCTAACTACTTTAGCTAAAATGCAAATTAATGTTTTAAGTATTAATTCAGCTGATTCAGAGCCTGTGGTGGCAAATTATTTTGAAGTGCAGGTTGAATTACCTAATAATGTAGATGTTGAAAATGCAAAAGAAAGATTAAAATCTAGATATAAAATTTTAGATTTTACATCTTTAAATGATGCGTATAATAATCACTAAAAAAGGTTTTTTATGGATATTAATGAAATTATTAAAGAAATTAAACGAGGAATAGCAGAAATTATTGATGAAGAAAGATTAGTTTCTTTAGTAAAAAATTACTATGAAAAAGGTGAAAATTTTTTTGTAAAGGCTGGTTTTGATCCTACGGCTGCTGATTTGCATTTGGGTCATACTGTGGTTTTGAGCAAGATGGCTTTGCTTCAAAAACATGGAGCTATAGTGCAGTTTTTAATAGGCGATTTTACTGCTCAAATTGGAGATCCAACAGGAAAAAGTGCTACAAGAAAAAAACTTGATAAAGAAGAAGTGCTTAAAAATGCCAAAACCTATGAAGAACAAGTTTTTAAGATTTTAGATCCAAGTAAAACTCAAATTCATTTTAATTCTAAGTGGCTAAATGAGCTTGGTGCTGCTGGTATAGTAGAACTTACTTCAACTTTTAGTGTTGCTAGAATGCTTGAAAGAGATGATTTTACCAAGCGTTTTAAAGAACAAAGTCCTATATCAATTTGTGAATTTTTATATCCACTTTTGCAAGGTTATGATAGTGTTGCATTAAAAAGTGATATAGAAATGGGCGGAACGGATCAAAAATTTAATCTTTTAATGGGTAGACAGCTTCAAAGAGTATATAATTGCCAAAAAGAGCAAGCAGTGATGATGATGCCATTGCTTGAAGGCCTTGATGGTGTAAATAAAATGAGTAAAAGCTTAGGAAATTATATTGGTGTAACAGAAAATGCTAAAGATATGTATGCTAAGGTTTTGAGCATAAGTGATGAGTTGATGTTTAGATATTATGAGCTTTTAAGTGAAAAAAGTTTAAATGAAATTTCACAAATGAAAGATGATATTAAAAATGGCTCATTGCATCCTAAAAAAGCTAAGGAAAATTTAGCTTTAGAAATAACAGCTCGTTTTCACTCAAATGAATATGCTTTAAAAGCTAAGGAAGAATTTGACAAAGTCCATAGCGCAAAAGAGCTTCCTAGCGATATGCCAAGTTTTACTTTAGAAGGTAGTATTTGGCTTGCAAAAGCTATAGTAGAGTGTAAAATGGAAAGTTCTACTTCAGCTGCTAGAAGATTGATTAATTCTAATGCGGTAAGTATTAATGGAGAAAAAGTTCAAGATGAACAATTCCAACTAGAAAGTGGTGAATATATTATACAAGTTGGAAAAAGAAAATTTGCAAAATTAAAGGTAATATAATGAGTTTTAAAGCTTTAAAAATTGGAAAGCATGAGATAAAATATCCTATTTTTCAAGGTGGAATGGGGCTTGGTATAAGTTGGGATAAGCTTGCTTCTGCAGTTTCTTTAAATGGTGGTTTAGGGATTATTTCTTCAGTGGGAACTGGGTATTATGAAAATAGAACACATATAGATAAAGAACTTAATGCAAAACCCTATGGTAGCGATAATTTTTATTCAAAAGCAGGTTTAAAAGCTTTGATAGATAATGCTAGAAAGGTTTGTAAAGACGCACCTTTGGGTTGTAATATTTTATATGCAAGTAATAATTATGCGCAAATTGCACGTAATGCCTGTGAAGTTGGTTTTAATGTGATAGTTTCAGGAGCAGGACTTCCTACAAATTTACCTGAATTTACACAAGATTATCCTGATGTTGCTTTGGTGCCTATTGTATCATCTGCTAAGGCTTTAAAAATTATTTGCAAAAGATGGCAAAGCAGATACAATCGCTTACCTGATGCAGTTATAGTTGAAGGACCAAAAAGTGGAGGACATCAGGGTTTTACTTATGAGCAATGTTTAATGGATGAGTATCAATTAGAAAATGTAGTGCCACAAGTTGCACAGGAAATTAAAAACTGGGGAGATATACCATTAATTGCTGCAGGCGGAATTTGGGATAAGCAAGATATAGAAAAGATGATGTCTTTAGGAGCAAGTGGCGTTCAAATGGGAACTCGTTTTATAGGAACTTTTGAGTGTGATGCGAGTGATGATTTTAAACAAGTATTGCTAGATTGCAAAAAAGAAGATATTGAGCTTTTAAAATCTCCAGTTGGCTATCCTGCAAGAGGAGTAAGAACTAATCTTTTAAATTTAGTTGATAAAAGAATGGGGCCAAAAATTTCTTGTGTAAGTAATTGTGTTGCACCATGTGGTAGAGGTAAGGAAGCTACTAAAGTGGGTTATTGTATAGCAGATAGATTATATGATGCTTGGAGTGGCAAAAAAGAAACAGGCTTATTTTTTACAGGGGCTAATGGATATAGACTAGATAAGCTTATTAGTGTAGAAGAGCTAATGAAAAAATTAGTTAATGGTGAAGATGCTTAGAATATTTTTTATTTTTTTATTATCATGTCTTAGTGTTTTTGCTAATGCAGAAGTTAAGAAATTTGATCAAAATTTTTTAACTTCTAATTCAGAAGAAAAATTACAATTACACCAGCAGTTAAAATCTTTGTATATACAAAGTGTGATTAATGATAATAATGAAGAAAAAAATGAGATTTTAAAAAGATTAATCATAAGTTCAAATTCTTTAGGTTTTGATGATAAGGCTTATGTACAAGAGCTTAAAGAAAGTGGAGTAAGCGAAGAAGAAATTTCACGTTTAAAAAATGCTTTAAAGGTCATACAAGATCAAAAAATAAAAAAAGAACAAACAAAAATTGAAACTAATACCACAGCTTCTACTAATAAAAAAGAAGATAAAAAAGAAGATAAAAAAGAAGATAAAAAAGAAGATAAAAAAGAAGATAAAAAAGAAGATAAAAAAGAAGAT
>NZ_NFOE01000051.1 GCF_002179635.1 Campylobacter jejuni
CCTAATTCATCATTAGTATTAACACTAATCATAGCTGAATCTTTAGTTTTATGATTGATAAAATCAAAGAAAGAGTTAAGGCCGGTAGTAATAACTGCAATAGGTTTTAAGTTTTTAATAATAGCAAATCTTACTAAAAGTAAGGCTATTGCGATGGCTATTAATGCAATAATAACTTGTTGGAATAAAACTTTATTAGCAGCATCAGTATATACAGATTCATCAGTAACAGAGCAAACAACATATTTAGGATTTAAAGTTTGGTTACAAGTTACTACTTGAGTTTTGCCTTCTTGATCTTTAGCATAGAATAAAGTTTCTTCTTTAGAAGGATTAATTAAATCAGGATTTGCTTTAATAGCATTAGCTATGTTGATGCTTAGATC
>NZ_NFOE01000118.1 GCF_002179635.1 Campylobacter jejuni
TGTTTCGTTTAAGGTTTTATTTTGAGTGTTAAGTTCTATCTCATTCATTTGTGCATTCTTTTAGTTTAGATTGTAGGGTATTGAGCTGATTGATTTGTTTTTGACCGAGTTTGAGTTTCTTAAAATTATAGATCGCTTTTTCTAATTGCATTTTTAAATGACTATCAGTGTGTATTTTTAATTCTTTATTAAAAAACAATAAAACTTTGTCAGTAGTAGTGTTAATTTGACTCATACCATTTAAAATTGTCATAGTTTTAGGGGTATTTAAATCACAAATATAATCTTGTAAAAATTCACTCAAATACATACTAGTAAATCCACTATTATAGCCAATTAGGGTGTTAATATACATTCCAATTCTAACTACATCAAAGCTATCAAACTTATGAATATCTTTTTGCAAAAAATCCTCTTCTAAACGAGTATTTAGAAAAAATAAAAAATCTTCAAAAACTTTAAATCTTTCCTTATCAAATAAAAAATAAGTTTTATGATTTGTGATATTTCTTTCATTGTATAAAAGATAGGATATAATATAGGTATTTGAATTTGTTGTAACATGCCCAGCTTGTCTCATAAGCTCAACATCTTCTTCTGTAGGATAGTAAGAGGTTAAAGTTTTCATATCTTCAATACTAGCTTGTATCATCTTAAGATTTTTAATAATCATTTGTGTAACTTTTTCTTGATTATAGTTTTCTTTGCTTAAATTCTTAGCATATTCTAATTCTTCCTTGCCTTCGTTTTCACTCCATTTGATTAAAGCACTAAGATTTTCTCTTGCTTTATTTTCATTAGCTTCTTTAAATTGTAAAGCTTCTTGGATCAATTCATAAATACCAATAGCTAGGATAAAAGCTAATATAATAAAAACTCTTTTTAATATTTTAAGCAATTTTTTTACCTTTAAAGTTAGTATTATTTATTATAAGCAATATTATTAGGTGTATTACATTTTTTCAATCATTTCTTTACTCCATCCTTTAGGAAGATTTTTTATACTAGGATAATATGGTTTTAAAAGTTCAAAGAAA
>NZ_NFOE01000037.1 GCF_002179635.1 Campylobacter jejuni
ACTAGGAGCACCATCTCGTATTAAAAACCATCTTGCTTATAGATTGGGACAAATTGCAATAGCAAATTCTAAAACAATAGGTGGTTATTTTAGACTACCTTTTAATTTAATAAAAGAATACAAACAGTATAATCAAGAACAAAAAAATTATCAAATGATGATCAAGTTAAATCCAACTTTAGCTTTACCAAAATTACAAGATTATGATGATTATCAAGAAGCAGTAAAAATTAAAAAATATTTTAGTTACAGATTAGGTGAAGCTATTATACAAGCTAATAATACTTGGTATGGGGGGGGGTATATCAAGCTGTGGTTTGAGATTAA
>NZ_NFOE01000090.1 GCF_002179635.1 Campylobacter jejuni
TCTAGATTATAGTTTTGTTCTAATAAAGCTATATCGATTAATGACTCATCTTTAACAAATATATCACAATTGTTCTCATAAAGATGCAAAAGATTTGACATAGATGAAGCATTGTCAAAAAATATAAGCTTTTTATTTTTTTCTTTGTTTTCTAAGATGAAGTGGCTTAGGTTTTTAAGGTGATAAGATACAATCTTAAAATCTTCTTTTATATCATCTATAATGATATTGCTTTGTTTTATTTTTAAAGAAGTTTCATTGTTAAAATTTGTATTTTTTATTATAGTGTCTGTATTTTCTTTTGTATTGTTTTCTTGTTTTAAATTTAAAGAAAGTTCTTTGAAATTTATACTTTCTTTTATATTACTTTTTTGATTTAAGTTTTTATTTATTTCTTTATTTTCATTTTTATTGATTGTTTTATCTTTGTTATTTAATTCTTCATTGACAATAAAAGAGC
>NZ_NFOE01000014.1 GCF_002179635.1 Campylobacter jejuni
TCTTTAGGATGCGAATTACCATTCTCATCATAAGCTAAATCTTGACCTATTAAGATAATATTCTTATGTCCTAGTTTTATGGCTAAATCATAAGCCATATTTGCTACGCTTAAACCACTTCCTAAATAACCATAATCATCCATATGTAATGCTTTAGAAAAAGGCAGTGGTCTATGTACCAACATAAACTGTCTATTATTTCTTTTTAAGTATTCTATAGCTTTAGGATTGACTACACTAGCTAAGATAAATAATATACCTTTATCAAATTCTTTGAAATCATTATCAAAACACTTAATGACTATATCATCTCTTTCAAGCATTAATACATAATCAGGCTTTATATTATGTTTTGCTAGTATAGGATAAGCACTATCAGCACATATAATACTAGCTTTATTAGCATATTCTTTTAATAAAGGTAATTGCTTTATTAAAGATGGACCAGTAGAAACTATAATAGCATTTTCTATTTTACCTTTTCTTTGTTTTAGCAAGTCTTTTAAACTAGGATTAGCTAA
>NZ_NFOE01000130.1 GCF_002179635.1 Campylobacter jejuni
TAGTAGGTATTGTTTATTAGCAATAATACTTAAGCTTTGATTGGAATTTAAAAAAGTATTTTTTTCTTGTTTTAATTGAAAGCTTAGCTTTTCATTTAAAGATTTAAATAAAGAATTAAAAATTTCATTTTTTATTTTATTATCTTCTTTATAAAGTTTTAAATCCAATTGATATTTTTGTTCTTCTTGTTCAATGATTTTTTCTTGTTCTTTTAAATCTTGTATGTTTTTTAAATATTCTTCATCTATAAAATTGTAAGTTGTAGAAGCTATACTTGTTTTAGTTATAAGTTCTTTTTTCTTTGCTAGAGCAAGTTTGTATTGTTTTGAATAGCTAGGGTAGGGGCGTGGAGTGAAGAGGGAGAAACCAAGAACTTCGTATATATTGTTGAATATTTCATCTATATTTTTATCATTTTTATAATATTGTCCATTGCCCAGATGGATAGTTTGTGGAAAATATTGTATTTTTGGATTTAAAAAATTTATTATTATTTCTTTAGCTTTTTGTGATATATAGTAACTCAGCTCCTCTCCTTGAGTGAATATTACAAAGGCACCAAATGCTACCAAAGGTGCTGAATCTGGACATAATATACCAACCAAACTCACAATTCCAGCTGCAATTGCAGTCGCAGAAATACCAACTGTATAAACAATAGTTTCAACCCCTTCAGCTATAGCTTTAATAACTACCGACCTTTCGCCATTAAGGACATATTCTAAAGAATAATCCATAATTTTTAAAGTGTTTTCTGTTGGTTTGGTTATTATTCTTATTTTTCTTGCTATTGGTTCTAAAGTAGGATATTGCTTGGAGTAGGAATTGATAGTATTGTTTAATTTAGTTATTGTATTTAAATTTTCTTCTACTTCTTTTTTTACATTTTCTATATCTTGTCTATTAAAATTTGCTATCCAATTCGGTATTATATCTTTTTTAGCAAGCACAGCATTTTCTATACCTTGTCTATCTTCAGGACTTAAATTATTTTCCGCATGCATTTAATCTTCCTTTAGCAAAATTTATTAGACGATTAGGTTTTTTAGCGCCATATATTGTTTCGTATAATTCTTGATATTCGGTTTTTAAATTTATATCATACAATAAATTCATTTTTTTATAAGAATTAATCATATTTTCTAATAACTGTTCTTTTTGAGGTATAGAACACATAAGATTTATATCTAAAGTAAAACCAAAAAACAAAGTGTTGTAATTTACAAAAGTAAACTCAAACATTATTTTACCTGGATTATACTTAGATGGTAATTTTTCAATTTCACTCATAAAGACAAGAAACTCATCCACAACATTTAAATAATTATTAATTTCTTTTAAATCAGTGCTATTGGAAATAAAATAAAAATAATTAAGATTATTTTGCATTTGTAAAGTAAATAATACATCCTTATTTTTAAGAGCTACCAAATAAGCATTGTCTAAACCTAAAATTTGCATAAATTTAAAATCTTTTTTAAAGTTATGCATATAATTTAATAGTTCTTTTTGATTAAGTTTTAATTCTTGATTTAAGTTTTGTTCTACAAAAACTTTTTTAAATTCTTCTTCGTTGCTCCAGAATAATTTAGATATCTCTTTTCTAATTTGATTTTCTTTTTCATAATAATACTTATCCCAAAAGATAAGCTCTAAAGGGCGATAAGCTAAGCTTATAAA
>NZ_NFOE01000020.1 GCF_002179635.1 Campylobacter jejuni
TTTAAAGATAAAGCTTATAATGTGCTTTATAATACAGGAGTTTAAATGGGAGATAGTATTGCACTTTCTATTGGCTGGGGTTTGATTTTGTTTATTGCTAGTTTTACTACTGTAAGAATTTATCTTATAACTTTAAGTATTCTTATTGCCTTTTTTATTATAAATTATTGGATTAAGATTAATATAAAAGAATTTGTAAAATCTTATTTTTTAATATCTTTCACTATCTTTTTTATGGCTATTGTTATCGTATTTTATCTTACTTATGATCTTGAAACTTCTAGATCGCTTGTATTGCTTGGTCCTCCAGAAGTTGAAAAATTATCACTACAAGAGTATAAAGCGTATAATTATTTTGGATTTTTAAGTGGTATCACCATTATCTTTTTAGCGATCACTTTTTTTATACTTCCTTGTTTATTACAAGCTTATTTATTTAAATGTTATAGCATAAAAGAAAAAAGCAAAAAATTAAGTTGGTTTATAGG
>NZ_NFOE01000066.1 GCF_002179635.1 Campylobacter jejuni
TACTAAGTTTAAATTTGATCATAGTTTTAATCCTAAGGAAGGCTTAGCCAAACAAAACAAAAACCAAACAAAGCTAAAAGAGCCTAAGTTAAGAATGTATTATAAAGAACATAAATATCAAAAAGATAATCTTTTAATCACTAATTTATATCTAAACGATACTTTATATCAAAACGAACAAGGTTTAGATCAATTAGAATTATCTAAAAACGATTTATTTGATTTAAATGATGTCAATATACTAAATACTCTTAAACAAGACTTTAGTAAAGATTATGATTTTAAAGAGTGTAAAATTACACTTGGTGTGCATTTGTTAAAATTAATCTTTATTATCCCAAAAAATATTGCTAAAGTTTATAAAAGTGCTTATAAAGAATTTGAATATAAAGATTTAGGAGCAGGGTATTTTAAAGAGCTTTTTGAATATCATCAAGATTATCGAGAAAATGAAAATATTATACATCATAGAGTTTTTTTAGCTCCTGCTAAGATGCAAAGGATTGAGTTTGAAATTGCCAAAGGTTTAGATGAGTGGCTTGATGATGAAGGTGTATGTTCTTTTAATATTTTAACTAAGGATTATTTTAAGGCAAATGATAAAGATATACTTACAAGTGATAATATAAAAGATAATATAAATACCACACAAACTCGCATCAATGAAGATTATAACAATACTCAAGAACTCATCCCCGATAATGTGATAAGAATACAAACACAAGATGGTAGTGGAGAGTTTATTGAGATAATATTTCCTAGTCAATTAGAACTCAATGATAAACCTTTGGAAGATGTGAGTTATACATTTGCTCCGGCTTTAAG
>NZ_NFOE01000032.1 GCF_002179635.1 Campylobacter jejuni
AACAAAGAAAAGGTAAAATAGAAAATGCTATTATAGTTTCTACTGGTCCATCTTTGATGAAACAATTACCTTTATTAAAAGAATATGCTAATAAAGCTAGTATTATATGCGCTGATACAGCATATCCTATATTAGCAAAACATAATATAAAACCTGATTACGTGCTAGCTTTAGAAAGACATGATCTTGTTTATCAATGTTTTGAACAAGACAATCAAGAATTTGATAAAGATATATTATTTATTATAGCTAGTGTGGCACATAAAAGTGTTATAGATACTTTAGAAAAAACAAAAAAATCATATATATTAGTGCATAGACCACTACCTTTTTCTAAAGCATTACATATGGATGATTATGGTTATTTAGGTACAGGTATGAGTGTAGCAAATATGGCTTATGAATTAGCCATAAAACTAGGACATAAGAATATTATCTTAATAGGTCAAGATTTAGCTTATGATGAGAATGGTAATTC
>NZ_NFOE01000076.1 GCF_002179635.1 Campylobacter jejuni
ATTAAAGCTGTAGATTATAATCCCCCAACCACACAAGGATTCATAGTTTTATAATTATCACTGACTATGCAGGTTTTACCTTTTTGTTTAAATGCAGATTCTTCAACTTCCTCAATCTCTTCTTCTTCGTATTCAAAAACAGGTGTTTGTTTTTGTGAATCAGCTACTTGGCGAGAGATTTTTTCATAGTCACCATCTTCACCACCTCCATCAATAGGTCTATTAACATCAGGAGCTATTAATAAAGGAATGGTTTTAAAATCTCCAGCTATGATAACTTTTTTAAATTCGTTATTATCTTTAAAATCTTGAAGCTTGCCTTTATAGTCAAGCAATTGCGCATAAAGAGTTTTAGCTTCATTATTAAGCTTTATGATAGTATTTTTGATATTTATAAATGCAGGATCATTTTCATTTTTCAAGCCTTTTTCTATTAAAACTATATAATCATTATAAGCTTTTATAGCTTTAGCTAATTGTTCTTGATTGACTTCAAGTAAGTATTCAAGATTAAATCCTTTTGATACTATATTTTTATTAAGAACTTCAAGCTCGTTATATAGTTTATTTTTCTTATTATTAAAGTTTGTAAATTTAGTGTCAGTATTTTTGAAAGAATTTGCAAAGTTAGTTTTTACTGTTTCATCTTTAAAATTAGCTTTGCTTATGTCATGATCTTTGTATGCATTTAAGAAGCTCAAGCTTTGCAATAATGCTCTAGCGTCATTTTCTTTTACACCTAAATATGTGGTTATAAATTTAACCTGCTCATCTTCTGTTTTATTTGATATATTGCTATATTCACTTAGTAATTTAGCTAATAATCTAATATCTATATTATAATGAATTTTATCAATATCATTTATAATATAATCCCATATATTATCGCTAATTAAATCGCCTTGATCTAAAGTGGCTGTTTCATCTTTAATCTTTTCTACATCAGGTCTAAAGATATTTTCACTTGGTTTTACTTCAAAATCAGTATTGAAACTAAAATAGCCATTCTTTTCATGCAAGCCATAATCTTTTAGATCCTTATTAATTTGATTTTTAAATTCGGTGTATTTGCTATCATGATCACTGCTGCTGTATGAAATCTTTTTAAATCCATTTGTAGTATCCGCAATAGTGCCTTTTTCTGTTATATTTGGATGATATATAAAAATATTTTCATGTTTAGAGTCTGTTTTAGAAACAGCATGGAAAAGTCCAGCATATTCATTTGTTTCACCACTATTTGCTTCGATTTTTGCATTAGGACTAAAGAATATATAAATATTTTTAAACTGATCTCTACCTTTATCTCCGTCCACAGCAACAAATCCACCAGCTCTTGTTTTACCATCCATATAACCTGTTCCATCTGCTATAATAGAACCTATGTTGTTTAAAACTATATTAGAAAAAATTTGCCCTGTGCTTGCTGAATATGCCATAAAACCAGCAGCATAGCTTGTTTCTGCTTTGTCAATACTTTTACTATGAATGTTTTTAATATTGTTTAAAACTATATTAGAATAATAATTTTGACCATTTGAATATCCTACAAACCCTCCTGCATGAGCATCATCTTTAATATAAAAAGGAGGGCTCCAATCATAAGTTCCGTTATTTTTAGCTTGAATCAAATCAATATCATTTAATACTATGTGATTAAACTCATTAATTCTATCTCCGCTAAAATCTCCTTGAGTTGAATTAAAAATAAGTCCTACAAAACCACCAACTCTCGCTCTTTCAGTATCTGTTTCTGCCATGATATTATCAATATTATGTAAAACAATATTATCAAATTTATGTCCTATATTGCTATAATTATAAACTCCAGACCATAAACCCCCAGTAAAGCCACCTACATAGGCTAAATCACCTTTACCATAAATCTTACCTATATCCTTAAGAGCTATGTTGTTAAATGAGCTTCCTTTCATGAAACACCAAATATCATCATAGCAATTCACACCATCCCAATCATCTAAATCTCCACCCCAATCTGCAATAATGCCAGCAAAACCACCTACATAACTAATATGATTTTTTGATTCTGCTTTTATTTCCTTAATACCTTTTAATGTGATATTACTTACATCACTACCATCCATAATCATACCGGCCATACCACCTGCATAAATAATGCCATCGTTTGAACCTATAATACTTCCTTGATTATAATTAACATTAAGATTTTTTAAAGTAGCAGCTCTTAATACGCCAAAAATACCTAAATATTCTGGTTTATTTTCTAAGCTTGTTGTATCTATATTGATATTACTTAAAGCAAAACCTTGACCATCAAAAATTTTATTAAAATAATTTTTATTGTCATAGCCAACTATCATACTAGTAAATTCATTAGCATCTTTTTTACCATCACCATTTAAGTCTACCCAATAATTAGCATAGTTTTGTCCACTACTTGCTTTAAAATCTATATCATTAGTAAGTTTAAAAGTATCTCCTACTACGTTATTTCTAAAATCATCTTTTTCATTCCATCCTTTAGCAAAGTGCCACCAGTCTAAGTCAGAACCTATACTAATATATTGATTATATGTTTTATCCATATTACCTTTAGTGGTAAATTCAATATCATTGTATTTTCTTGTAGGATTATAATAATAACCCGTAGTGCTTAAATAAGCAATTCCTTTATTTTTTGCTTCAGTAGTTAGGTTTTTAGAATTTATAGTAGAAATATCCACATAAACTTCATTACCTTTTAAATCTATACTATCTGCTGTGATTTGATTGAATTTTATTTTATTATTTTTATCATCCCAACTAGTATCAGCACTTAACATTACTTTATTACCTTGTAAAGTAACGTTTTTAGCATTAATATTACCCATATTAACTACATTGCCACCATTTGGTTTAAATATAGGAGAGAAAGTATTATAAGCAAGTTTTCCATCTGCAAAATCTTGCATACTTTTACTATCCATCGACGAAGTCGAAGCCACAAAGCGATTAGCATTGATAGTTCCTGTTTTAGTAATGATTACTCCATTAGGATTAATTAAAAAGA
>NZ_NFOE01000121.1 GCF_002179635.1 Campylobacter jejuni
ACTTACTACTTTCTACCTTCCCTACTTCAACCTCACATTCATAATCATATTAGATAAAAAGATACTATCTTTATCAAAGCTTTTTAAGTTATATTCTAGTTTTAAGTATCTTTTTTGTATAGTTTGCATTAAAGTTGAAAGATTGTATAAACTTAAACTTTCTAATATATTTATAAGTTCTATCTTACTTAAAGTATTAAAATCATTTAACAAGCTAAGATAATTACTTATAATAGAAGAAGAATTGATATTATGAAATACAATTTTATTTTTTATATCTTCTTTAATAAAAAATTGATTATTTTTTATATAAAAATAATCTTTAAGATGATGATTACTTAATATTTGATTATAAAAACCTAAAAGACTTTCTTTGCTATTTAAGTCTATAAAATTTAAAAATATATTTTCTTTTAATAATACTTCTTGTAATTCTTTTAAGTTTTTAAAAGCTTGATTTATACTAGAAGTATTTTTTAAAGCATAAATGATATTATCATCTTTAGAAATTGTTCTATTTGTATTATATTGCAATAAAGGATTTTTATAAAGTGTATCACTATTGATTAAGATATTGATATGAAAAGATTCTTTTATATCAATATGTTTTTTAATATGTAAAAATTCTAAAATATTTAAAAAAGCATTAGGTATATAAAATTGATCTAAACTAAGTTGTAAAAAATGATTCATATTATGCATAGAAAAAATATCATTATCTTTAATCAAATCATCTTTATTTAGATTAAATAACATAACTCCACCAAAACCCAATAAGCTTAAATTTTTTAAATTCTCTAAAGCTTTTCTTTTTTCTAAATCAATTTGAAGTATTTTTTGCATTGTTTTTCCTTTCTTTAATTAACCTATA
>NZ_NFOE01000112.1 GCF_002179635.1 Campylobacter jejuni
GAGAAAGAATAGAGAAAGAATAGAGAAAGAATAGAGAAAGAATAGAGAAAGAATAGAGAAAGAATAGAGAAAGAATAGAGAAAGAAAGATAGAAGTTGTATTATGATATGTAATATATAGGTTTGATATTGAAAAGTTGAAGGGGATAGATATATAATATAAGTATTAGAGTTTAGCAAAAAAAGGATTGGAATATTGGTTGATAGTATGAGGTAGTTATAATAGCAAGGAGAGTAAGATAAAGGCTTGTTAAAACCTTTAGTGTAAAAATTATTTTTGCCCTATGTAAATGAAGTGTTGTATACTTTCTTCAAAATTATATAAATTTATCAGCTCATAATCTCCCCAAAACAATGGTTTAAAAGGTTTAAATTTTTCTTTTAGCTCTTCAATCGTATTTGTAAAATTTATATAAGTAGATTCGCCATTTAATCTTGGACTAGATTTTTTCTACTAAACCATTATCTTTAACATCTCCTGCAACAAATTCCTGATAAGCTTTAGAGCTAATCATTGTCGCGAAAATTATTGCACCATCATTGCATAAATCATAAAATTCTTCAATAGTTTTTTGAAAGTCTTTGTTTGGTAGATAATATAAACTTTGATTTGCAAAAATAAAATCCATTTTTACATCAAATAAATTTTTAAAGCTAGAGTTAGGTGTAATTACGTGAAAATTATTTTCATTTATCCTAGAATCTTTTTTCCAGGTATTTTTTAAACTAGAAACAATATCTATACCATAAGTCTTAATACCCCCTCCCTGTTACATCTTGAAAATACTTAGAATGCACTCCATTCCCACAACCAAAATCAAGTAAATTTCCATTTGTTTTACTTAATTTGTATTTTAAGATTCTCTCATAAAATCTTATAACATGTCCATCGGGATATTACAAGCCATATCCTTCATTGTCATATTTTTTAGTTTATCCTGATAATGAATTATCC
>NZ_NFOE01000108.1 GCF_002179635.1 Campylobacter jejuni
TAATAATATCTATTAAATTTAGAAAAGAACTTTCTTATTATTTTTCTTTATTATTTTGTATTTTTTTATACATTTTTTTATATCTTTTTATTTTCTATATGGATTTAAAAAATGAGTAATAAAGCTCAAATTAACAATCTCAAAAATTATGCTAAACTTGTATAGATTGGTTTTTTTGATTTTTTAATAATAATTTAAATTTCAACAAAAAAGGAAGTAGTGTGATAATACTAAAAAATCTATATATTATTTGGATTATAATTTGGGGATTTGGGGCTATTTTAGGTTATTATATGGGATATGATGCAACTTTTACTAAAATATTCTTTTTTCTTGTTATACTTTATCTTTTTCCATTGTTGCCTTATTTTTGTTATTTGATTTATAAAAAAGCAAGAAATACAAAAAATATATTTGTTGCTATTTGTTGCTATTTGTTGCTATTTGTTGCTATTTGTTGCTATTTGTTGCTACTACTGATTAATAGAAATAATAGTAATTTTAAGTTGTACTTAATTATTATTGTGATACATATTGTAATATTTGCAATAATTTATTTAATTAAAAGAAATAAAAATGAAAACTCAAATCAATAATTTAAAAGATTATGCAGAACTTGCACAAGCTAGTTATTTTTATTTTGATTTTTTAAATACTAGAAATATATTTGAGTTAGATTCTAATCAAGAAAAAATTCAAGAAGAAAATTCTATTAGAGGTTATAGAGAAATAAAAGTAAATTTAGAACATGTTGTCAGTCAAAAATATAAAGATAAAAAAGTATTGATTAATTTAAGACAAGATAATGATTGGCAATCAAAAATATTAAATTTCTTTGATGAAAAGACAAATTTTGATAAACTAAATGGAGAATTTGGAGAATTACAAGCTAGGAATTTCTCTCAAAGATATGAGGTTCAATTTCATCAGCCCAACACTACAAGTGGCTTTAGTGCTACTTTGTTTTATGATAAAGAAAAAGATAAATTTGTGGTAGGATTTAGGGGAACTGAAGCTGATAATTTTATTAGCTCGATTCAAGATATAGCTCAAGACATAACTCTATCCCTCAATGGCAATCTCCAATCTTCTTCTCTTTTAGAATTTTTAGAACAAGTAAATAAAATAATCAAAAATAAACACAAAAGCATTATATTTGTAGGACATTCATTGGGTGGGTATTTAGCTCAAATGGCTTTGATATATTGCGATATTAAATATAAAGACAAATTATCTTTTAGCCCTAACGAAGTTTATACCTTTAATGCCCCTAGTATTTATGGTTGGAATTTTCCTAATATAGCTATCAACCCTAATACAATAAAAATTATGCAAGATCTTTTAGGAAAATACACTATAGATGTTTCAGAAAAAATCACTCATATTTATGATAATGGTAAAATTGAAATCATCGCTTCTGCTCAATATGGCTCACACAATAGACTGCCTATCTATACGGGTAAAGATTCTCACTCCATAATCCCCCTAACTCAAACTCTTTACTTCTACTCCTATCTTTTAGAATTAGATGCTAACCATAACAAAGTCAAAGATAAAAGTTTTAGTGAATGTATAGAGTATCTTAATCATTTTATGAAAAATATTCAAATATATACAGAAACTTTTGTGTTAAAAAATAATGCTATTAATAATAAAAATTTCGCTCTTAAAAATGGACCTCTTGGGCTTTTAAGAAGCTCTCCAGAAAAAATCAACCATTTTGAATATTTTCTTTCATTAATAGCCACCATAATGCAAGAAACAAATGATATTTTAGAAGAGGTTGGAGATAATTATTATACAAGCTACAAAGCTCCTACCATTAGTCAAACAAAAATCATAGATTTTATTTTAAAAGCACATGAAAAAGAAAAATATATTTTAATTCTTGATAAAAATGATTTTAATAAATACAGAAAAGATTGTTCCTTTATTAATAATCAAGAAAATTTAGCTCATAAAATTGCCATTGGGGAATTTAGAATTTTCATTGTAGTTTATAAAGATATGAAATGTCTTGAAAATATTAATAATATAACAAAAATATACAGATATAATTCAAAAAGTTATAAAATAAAAGATCAAATTTGGGATGAGCAATATTTAGGTGGAGTTTGTAAAATATCACAAGCTTTGTATTTTAATGGAAAAGCTAAAATAGGTATTATTTAGGAAAATTATGATAGGTAAAGACTTTTTATATTCTATTCATAAAGATAAAAAAAGTATTTATTTCTTTTGTGAAAATAAAAGCATCATTGATTGTCAAAGTATTTATGATGAACTTTATAAATTAGAAGCAACGACAGATTTTACTTTTGAAGAACTTCAAAACTACCAAGCTTATATCTTTTTAAACTCCACTCTCCTTACAGGCTCAAGTGAACTTCCTAACAATCCTTTTTACTTTGGAGAATTAGATCAAGATAATGCTATAAAACAAGATACACC
>NZ_NFOE01000026.1 GCF_002179635.1 Campylobacter jejuni
CATCAAAGATGGACCAGTAGAAACTATAATAGCATTTTCTATTTTACCTTTTCTTTGTTTTAGCAAGTCTTTTAAACTAGGATTAGTAAGCAGTGAAACTAAATTTCTTGTAAGTTGAGTAATGCCTTGCAAGGAATCACTAGGTGCGTTTCCTACTCTTAAGTGATTAGATTTAATGGCTTGTATAATATCTTGATTTATTGTGTTTGTATTATAAGAAGAGTAAAAATTGCTGTGTATAAAAAGATTATAAATTTTATAATAATTTCTTATTGTTGAATAGCTCATTAAAACATCAAGTTGAGTGAAAGTTGTTAATGGTGTATAAAACAAAACCACCTTTTCATTTCTTATTTCTTCACTTAAATCTAAATAATGAAAAACTAAATAAATAATCTCTAATTCTTCTTCA
>NZ_NFOE01000097.1 GCF_002179635.1 Campylobacter jejuni
AAAATGATAGGTAGACTAGCTACTACTATCATTATGAAAAATGGTTTATGTATAGGTTAATTAAAGAAAGGATAAACAATGAGTGATAATAATAAAGATGTTTATATAATATATGCTCCTAATGGAAGAGGGGTAGAGGTGGATAAAAAGACAAATAAAATATATTTTTCAGAAAATATTAAGCCTACAGGCAAATACACCCAAGAATATTCTAAAGCTTTGTTTGAAGCACACAATATCAAACAAAACTCCCCCTACAAAGACTATCAACCTAGATATTTAGATCCTAATCTTTACACAGGACAAAGTTCTACTTTGCTTGAATTTAAA
>NZ_NFOE01000092.1 GCF_002179635.1 Campylobacter jejuni
GAACCTAATATTGAAATACTTTATATAGTTTTTCATTTAATAGATTTTAGTCAAGAATTAAAAGATAAAAGATTGTATGTGGTGGAAAATTTTCATAAACAAAAATTAAAAAAACTACTCAGAGAAGAATTTGATGTAAAAAACTACCTTCAAAACAGTGAGCTTTTATTACATAGTGGTTTTTATAAAAACAATAACTATGAAAATCTTTCTTTAGAAGTTAAAAACCTTTGTTCCTACCTAGTAAATGATCAAGGAAATTCTCCAAAAAGTTCCCTCCAAGGCATCACCCAACTTTTACACAATCTACCTTATCAATTAGCTAATCCTAGTTTAAAAGACTTGCTAAAACAAAGAAAAGGT
>NZ_NFOE01000011.1 GCF_002179635.1 Campylobacter jejuni
TATTATTTTGCTGATGAAAATTATTTAATAAGAACTTTAGCTAATCCTTCGCATTTAACACTTCAAAGTCAAAAGAATAAAAATATTATCTATGTTAGTTATCATTCGCAGACAGACCAAAAAACTCCAGCTGAATATAAAATTTCTATGATAGAAATTTTAAAAGCCTTAAATTATGAAGTAGATTTTCATCTAATAGATGAAAAAGATATAGATGGTAAATTTATTAAAAATTTAACTCATGGGTGTGGAATTCCTGATAAGGCTTTATTTAATAAAGAATTACCTATTATGCTTGAAAAACTAAAAGATAAAACATTTAGTATAAAAGAAGATAGTATATCTTATCCTTGTAAAAATAAAGTTTTTACCTTTAAAGATAAAAATGAT
>NZ_NFOE01000022.1 GCF_002179635.1 Campylobacter jejuni
TTTATATGATTTTATTTACTATTATAAAAATAAAATAAATTTTAATAAAAGAAATACTAAAATATTAAATACTAGAAAATAAGGTAGGTGTATTATGCAAATTCAACCATCAATGTATATTAATAGAGAGCTTTCTTGGCTTGGATTTAATTCCCGTGTTTTGGATCAATGTTCTAAAGATCTTCCCTTACTTGAAAAACTTAAATTTATTGCTATATATTGTACAAATTTAGATGAGTTTTATATGATAAGAGTGGCAGGATTAAAACAGCTTTTTGTAGCAGGGATAAGCACAGCAAGTAATGATGAAATGACGCCACTTGCACAGCTTAAAGCCATTAGAAATTATTTACATGAAGAAAAATATGTAGTAGAGCAATACTTTACTAAAATTACCCAAGATTTAGAAAAAGAAAATTTATTTATTCGCTCATATGAAGAACTTGATGAGGATTTAAAACAGCAATGTAATGAGCATTTTTTTTCTAACATTTTTCCTGTGATAGTGCCTATTGCAGTTGATGCAACTCATCCTTTTCCGCATTTAAATAATCTTTCGTTTTCTTTGGCGGTAAAGCTTTGTGATCCTATGCATCCTGAACTTTTAAAATTTGGCATGATACGTATACCTAGGGTTTTACCAAGATTTTACCAAGTAAGTTCGAATATTTATGTGCCTATAGAAAGCATAGTGCGTCATCATACTGAGCATATTTTTCCTGGTTATAAACTTTTATCATCTGCTGCTTTTAGAGTAACTAGAAATGCAGATATGGAGATAGAAGAAGAAGAAGCTGATGATTTTATGTTGATTTTAGAGCAGGGTTTAAAACTTCGTAGAAAAGGTGCTTTTATACGCTTGCAAATAGAAAAGGGTGCAGATGAGCAGTTGATTGAATTTTTAAGCTCTCATATGAATATTTTTCATAAAGACATTTATGAATACAGTATACTTTTAAATTTGCCATCATTGTGGCAAATCATTTCTAATAAAGAATTTACGCATTTGTTAAATCCTATGTATACACCAAAAATTTTACCACCTTTTGGAGATAATGTATCCATTTTTAGTGCAATAGATAAACAAGATATATTAGCTATACAGCCTTATGAAAGTTTTGAGCCTGTGTATCAGTTTATCAAAGAGGCAAGCAAAGATCCTAAGGTTGTGTCTATAAGAATGACTCTTTATAGGGTAGAGAAAAATTCAAATATAGTCCAAGCTTTAATTGATGCAGCAAGTGATGGCAAGCAAGTGACTGTAATGGTAGAGTTAAAGGCGCGTTTTGATGAGGAAAATAACTTACATTGGGCAAAATCATTAGAAAATGCAGGGGCTCATGTAATATATGGAATTACAGGTTTTAAAGTGCATGCAAAAGTGGCTCAAGTGATTAGAAAAGAAGGGGAAAAATTAAAAATTTATAACCACTTAAGTACGGGTAATTATAATGCAAGTTCAGCTAAAATTTATACTGATGTAAGTTATTTTACTTCTAAAGAAGAATATTCTCAAGATACCACGACCTTTTTTCATATACTTTCAGGATATAGCAAAAGTCGTCGTTTAAAGACTTTATCAATGAGTCCAAAGCAAATCAAAGAAAGAATTTTAGATATGATAGCTACTGAAGCAAGTCATGGAAAAGATGGAGTAATCATAGCTAAAATGAATGCTTTAGTAGATGGTGATGTGATTAAGGCTTTATATGAGGCTTCAAATAAAGGTGTTAGAATAGATCTTATTGTGCGAGGAATTTGTTGTTTAAGACCTGGAGTAAAAGGATATAGTGAAAATATAAGAGTTAGAAGTATAGTAGGAAAATATTTAGAGCATGCTAGAATTTTATATTTTAAACATACAACACCAAATTATTTTATTTCAAGTGCTGATTGGATGCCAAGGAATTTAGAAAGAAGGCTGGAGCTAATGACTCCTATTTTTGATGAGCATTCGCGTGCAAAATTAGCTCAAATTTTAAAACTACAATTAAGCGATAATGATTTAGCTTACGAGTTAAACAGTGAAGGAAGATATCGTAAGATTGCTTTAAATGAAGCAGAAAAAATTAATAATTCTCAACAAATCTTAGAAGAATATATTAGTAGAATTTTTAATACCTTGAAAAAAGATACTGATCATAGTAGAGCAACACATTTAGCAACGAAGCTTTTTAGAGATAGCTAAATCCTTGCTTTTTTAGCAAGGATTATTTCCAACCTTCTATGTAATTTTTAAGTTTTCTGCCAACTTTTGGATGTTTGAGTTTTTTTATAGCTGAACTTTCTATTTGTCTTACTCTTTCTCTTGTAACATTTAATTCTTTACCGATTTCTTCTAAGGTTCTATCACTCTCATCATCCATCAGACCAAAACGCATTCTAATAACAGCTTTTTCTCTATCATTAAGCTGATCTAAAACTTCATCAATTTGTTCTTTTAAATCATCTTTTAAGATATGATCCATAGGTGAAATTGAAGTTCTATCCTCTACAAAATCTCCAAATTTACCATCATCTTCATTGCTAATAGGCGCTTCTAGAGAAATTGGCTCTTTGGTGATTTTAATCACTTGTTTTACTTTATCTACGCTAAGTCCTACTTCTTTAGCAATAATACTTACATCAGGTTCTTTACCTTCTTTTTGTAAATATTCACGAATGATTTTATTGATTTGATTAATGGTTTCTATCATATGAATAGGAATTCTTATAGTTCTTGCTTGATCGGCAATTGCTCTTGAAATAGCTTGTCTAATCCACCAAGTTGCATAGGTTGAAAACTTATAACCGCGTTTATATTCAAATTTATCTACTGCTTTCATTAAACCTATATTACCTTCTTGGATTAAATCTAAAAATGGTAATCCGCGGTTAGTATATCTTTTAGCAATACTTACAACTAAGCGTAAATTTGATTTTGCCATTCTAGTTTTAGCCTCATCAGATATTTTTTTACCACGTTTGATTTGCTCTAGAATTTCTTTTAATTGATCTTTTTCTAAATCAAAAGAATTTTGGCTAGCTTCTTTGGTTTGAATGAGTTTTTTTATCTCCATATAAGTGCTTACCATGGTAGTTTCTAGGGCGCGTTCGGCAATTTCTTCTTTGCTAAGTTTGGTAATATCTTTTAAAATATCTTGGTGTCTTTGTTTTAGTTCTTCTGAAAACATTGGTAAACGGTATTCTAAGCGTTTTAATTCTTTATCAAATTCCTCATCGCTTTTTAAAGCTGTTTCCATGGATTTTACGATTTCAGAGATGAGTTTTGAGGTTGGACCTAGATCCATTAGTTTTTCTTTTAGTATATTTTTTTTAAAAGCAATTATGAGTTTATCTAATAATTCATCATCATTTTTTTCTGCATTAATAGTAGATATGGTTTTTAACCATTCTTTTTTTGCTTTTTCTAAAGCTTTAAAGCTTTCTATGACTTTTAAGGTTCTTTCATCTTCTTTTTTGCTTGTTTTTTTAGGTTTTTTTTCGCTTGAGTTTTCATTTTCCTCGTTTTCATTCTCTTCTTCAGAGTCTATTTCATCATCACTTTTATCATCATCACTTTTATCATCATCTTCAAAGCTTTTAAATAGTTCTTTTACTCTTCTTTCTCTATTGATTAAAGGTTCTTTATAATCAAGTATAAAATCAATCAAATAAGGCACTGAACAAAAAGCATCGATGATAATATCTTCACCTAGTTCAATTTTTTTAGAAATTTCAATTTCTTCATCTTTATTTAAAAGTGCAATTTGCCCCATTTCTCTTAAATACATTCTTACAGGAGAGTCTGATCTACTCCATTCTAATAAATCATTTTCATTGGCTAAATCAAATTCATTTTCTAAACTTGTATCTTGTAATTTTTGTTTTTCTTCTTGTAGTTTTTTTGCTTCTTCTAAATTTCTTTTTTTGGCAATTTCAGCTGAAGAAATTAATTCTACTTTGTATTTATCCATTAAATCACGGATTTTTTTTGCACTTGTTGCATTTGGAAGCTTTGCAAAATACTTGACAAGTTTTTCATATGTGATATAATCTTTGGAATTTTCTTTGAAAAGTTCTTCTAAAACATTGGTTTCATTAGCCATGGATACCCCTTGTATTTAAGTAATGAGTGTAAAACCAAATATTATGCCTAAAGATTAATTAAAAACAAATAAAAACATTTTGGAACATCTTTTGCTTTGTTAGTGAAAAATTAAGATTTTAGTTAGGAAAAACAATGCAAAATGGGTATTATCAGGCTACTGGTGCTATGGTTACGCAATTTAATCGCTTAGATGTTGTAACTAACAACCTAGCAAATGTAAATACAAGTGGCTATAAAAGAGATAATGTTGTTATTGCAGATTTTAAAAGGATTTTTAAAGAAACTCAAGATGAGTTGCCTATACAAAATCACACAAGAGATGCTGCAAGATTTGTAAACACAACTATAGATAGAGTTCCGCAGGTTAATCACGTCTATACAAATTTTAGCGTAGGCTCTATGAAAATGACACATAATCCTTTGGATTTAGCTCTTACTCGTGAAGATGCTTTTTATTTGATTAAAACAAATAATGGTGAAGTAAGATTAAGCCAAGATGGAAATTTCCAGCTTGATGATGAGGGTTATTTAGTCAATCGTCAAGGATATAGAGTTTTAAGTAGTGATTATTTTAATAATCCTGAAAATGATGGCATACGCATAGGAGATTCTACTTCTTTTATTAATGTGGATAAAAATGGAATCATTAGTGCATCTAATCAAGATATAGCAAGATTATTCGTCGCACAAGTTGATGATTTAAGAGATTTACAAAAAGATGGCGATAATATGTATAAAATCGATGATTTAAACAAAATCAGAGATTTGCCAAATTCAAATGCCATAAAGCAGGGTTTTACTCAAGGATCAAATGTTAATCCAGTTACAGAAATGGTAGGATTAATCGAAGCAAATAGAATGGTTGAGATGTATCAAAAAGTTATGACATCTCATATGGATGATTTAAATCAAGAAGCTATTAATAAATTAGCAAGTACTAAATAAAACTAAGGATAGATAAAATGTTAAGATCATTATACACAGCAGCATCAGGGATGGTATCACAACAAACACAAATTGATGTAACATCAAATAATATTTCAAATGTTAATACAGTAGGTTATAAAAAATCGCGTGTAGAATTTGCAGATTTAATGTATCAAACAATGAAGTATGCAGGTACTTCAACCTCAAGTACTACAAAACACCCAAGCGGTATAGAAGTAGGTCTTGGCTCAAGAGTGACAGCTGTTAGTAAAATTTTTAGCGAAGGTAGTTTAAAACAAACTTCAACTTCAGGTCTTGATATGGCAATTGCTGGTAATAATGGATTTTTCCAAATTCAAATGCCTGATGGAACTATAGCTTATACTAGAAATGGTCAATTTACCAAAGATGCTGAAGGAAATATAGTGAATTCAGATGGCTATAGACTTTTACCAGAAATGACTATACCTGAAGATGCTACAGCTATTAACGTAGCAAGCGATGGAACGGTTTCAGTAATGCAACCAGGAAATACAGCAGAAACTCAAATAGGTCAAATTGAGCTTGTTAATTTTATTAACCCTGCAGGTTTACATGCTTTAGGAGATAATCTTTTGGTAGAAACAGATGCAAGTGGCGCGCCGATTGCAGGTATAGCAGGTGAGAATGGATTTTCTGTAATCAAACATGGTTTTGTAGAGCTTAGTAATGTTCAACTTGTAGAAGAAATGACAGATCTTATTACAGGACAAAGAGCTTATGAAGCTGGTTCAAAAGCAATCACTACAAGTGATGATATGCTTGGTATTGTAAATCAATTAAAACGCTAGAATTAACTAGCGTTTTATAATATGCAATAATTTTTAAAAAACACTAAAAAACTCCAATTTATAAATACTTTTAAAATATTCCTTTTTATAATTTATATTTAAAACTAATCATAGTAATATTGTATCTATGTATTTTTATTTTATACATAAATAAACAATAACGAGGGATATAATGAACAGAAGAGACTTCATTAAAAATACCGCTATTGCTAGTGCTTGTGGTGTTGCAGGTCTTAGTGTTCCAAGTAGTGTACTTGCAAATACTGAGAATAAATGGCGTTGGGATAAGGCTGTTTGTAGATTTTGTGGTACAGGCTGTGGAATTTTAGTTGCAAGTTTAGATGGTAAAATTGTTGCTGTAAAAGGAGATCCAGCAGCTCCAGTAAATCGTGGGTTAAATTGTATTAAAGGTTATTTTAATGCAAAAATTATGTATGGAGAAGATCGTTTAGTAACACCTTTGCTTCGCGTAAATGCAAAAGGTGAGTTTGATAAAAAAGGAAAATTCCAACAAGTTTCTTGGCAAAGAGCTTTTGATGAAATGGAAAAACAATTTAAAAAAGCTTACAAAGAAAAAGGTGTTGAAGGAATTGGAATTTTTGCAAGTGGTCAATACACTATACAAGAAGGATATGCTGCTGCAAAATTAGTAAAAGCTGGTTTTAGATCAAATAATATAGACCCAAATGCACGTCATTGTATGGCTAGTGCTGTTGTTGGTTTTATGCAAACTTTTGGGGTTGATGAGCCTTCTGGTTGTTATGATGATATAGAACTTACTGATACTATCATTACTTGGGGTGCAAATATGGCAGAAATGCATCCGATTTTATGGTCAAGGGTAAGTGATAGAAAATTAAGTAATTTAGATAAAGTTAAAATCGTAAATTTATCTACTTTTTCTAATAGAACCTCTCATATAGCAGATACTGAAATCATTTTCAAACCAAATACTGATTTAGCTATTTGGAATTATATCGCTAGAGAGATTGTTTATAATCATCCTGAAGCTATGGATAAAGAATTTATTGAAAAACATTGTATTTTTACAACAGGTTATGCTGATATTGGTTATGGAATGAGAAATAATCCAAACCATCCTAAATTTAAAGCAAGTGAAAAAGATACTGTAGCAAAACAAAATGCTATTATTGTAGATGAAGAAGAAGCGGTATCTTTGGCTTATTTGGGGGTAAAAGCAGGCGATAAATTTGAAATGAAACACCAAAGTACTCCTGATGCGCATTGGGAAATTTCATTTGAAGATTTCAAAAAAGCTTTAGAACCTTATACGCTTGATTATGTTGCTAAAGTTGCTAAGGGTAATGAAGATGAAAGTATAGAAGAATTTAAGAAAAAACTTCAAGAATTAGCAAATTTATATATAGAAAAAAATAGAAAAGTTGTAAGTTTTTGGACTATGGGCTTTAATCAACACACAAGAGGTACTTGGGTGAACGAGCAAGCTTATATGGTGCATTTTTTACTTGGTAAACAAGCAAAACCAGGAAATGGTGCGTTTTCATTAACAGGACAACCAAGTGCTTGTGGAACTGCAAGAGAAGTAGGGACTTTTTCACACCGTTTGCCTGCTGATATGGTTGTTGCAAATCCTAAACACAGAGAAATTAGTGAAAAAATTTGGAAAGTTCCGGCAAAAACAATCAATCCAAAACCAGGTGCTCCATACTTAAAAATCATGAGGGATTTAGAAGATGGAAATATCAAATTTGCTTGGGTGCAAGTAAATAATCCTTGGCAAAATACAGCTAATGCAAATCACTGGATAGCAGCAGCTAGAGAAATGGATAATTTTATCGTTGTGAGTGATTGTTACCCAGGAATTAGTGCTAAGGTGGCAGATTTAATTTTACCAAGTGCTATGATTTATGAAAAATGGGGTGCTTATGGTAATGCTGAAAGAAGAACTCAACACTGGAAGCAACAAGTTTTACCTGTAGGTGAGGCTATGAGTGATACTTGGCAAATTATGGAATTTGCAAAACGCTTTAAATTAAAAGAAGTTTGGGGTGAAACTAAGGTAAATGATAAACTTACTCTGCCAAGTGTTTTAGAAGAAGCCAAAGCTATGGGTTATAGCGAAGATGATACTTTATATGATGTATTATTTGCAAACAAAGAAGCAAAATCTTTCAAAGCTAAAGATAATATTACAAAAGGATTTGATAATTCTGAAGTATTTGGCGATGAGAGAAAAGTTATAGGTAGTGATGGTAAAGAATTTAATGGATATGGATTTTTTGTACAAAAATATCTATGGGAAGAATACCGTAAATTTGGTTTAGGTCATGGACATGATTTAGCTGATTTTGATACTTACCATAAAGTAAGAGGTTTGAGATGGCCTGTGGTAAATGGTAAGGAAACTCAATGGAGATTTAATACCAAATTTGATTATTATGCTAAAAAAGCTGCTCCAAATTCAGACTTTGCATTTTATGGAGATTTTGCTAAAGAATTACCAAGAGGAGATTTACTAGCTCCACAAACTAAAGAAAAATATAGTTTAAAAAATAAGGTAAAAATTTTCTTTAGACCATTTATGAAAGCACCTGAAAGACCAAGCAAAGAATATCCATTCTGGTTATGCACTGGTAGGGTTTTAGAGCATTGGCATAGTGGAACTATGACTATGAGAGTTCCTGAGCTTTTCCGTGCGGTACCTGAAGCACTTTGCTATATGAATGAAGATGATGCTAAGGCTATGAAAATCAATCAAGGCGACATCGTATGGGTAGAGTCACGCCGTGGTAAAGTAAAAGCTAGAGTAGATTTTCGTGGTAGAAATAAACCTTCTAAAGGCCTTGTGTATGTGCCTTGGTTTGATGAGAATGTATATATAAACAAAGTTACACTAGATGCAACTTGTCCATTGTCTAATCAAACAGATTTTAAAAAATGTGCCGTAAAAATTACTAAAGCATAAAAATGAAAAATAGAAGAGAATTTTTGGCCTTTACCTTTAAGCTTTTATGTATAGGAAGCGGAAGTGCATTTTTAGCAAGTTTAGCATTTAGCTCAAATCAGGAGTATTTTTTAAGACCTCCTGGAGCAGATGATGAAAAAGAGTTTTTGTCAAAATGCATACGATGTGGACTTTGTGTAAAAGCTTGTCCTTATGATGTTTTGAAGCTAGCAAATTTAGAAAATAGTGCTAAAAATGGCACACCTTTTTTTGTAGCAAGAGAAAATCCTTGTAGATTATGTGAGGATATACCTTGTATAAGAGATTGTCCTACAAATGCACTAGATCATAAATATCTAGAGCAACAAGATGGAATTTATAAAACAAAAATGGGTATAGCTATAATTGATAGTGCAAGTTGTGTTGCTTATTGGGGAATTCAATGTGATGCTTGCTATAGGGCTTGTCCTTTAATAGATAAAGCATTAAAACTTGAAACAAAACGTAATGAAAGAACCGCAAAGCATGCATTTTTACTACCTGTGGTAGATCATGAAGTATGTGTTGGATGTGGGATTTGTGAAAAAGCCTGTATAACGCAAAAAGCAGCTATTAGAGTTTTACCTAGAGAATTTGTTTTAGGAAAAGCTGGAGATAATTACATCAAAGGTTGGGATGAAAAAGATGAAAAGCGTTTACAAGATGTAAATACGGATAAAAATTTCAATAAAAACAAGGCTAAAGATTATCTTAATGATGGAGAATTGCTATGAAATATCTTATTTTAAGAAGAATAGTGCAATTGTCTATTTTGACTTTTTTTTCTTTTGGTGTATTTAATTTTATATTAAAAGGAAATTTAAGCTCTTCGGTTTTATTTTCTTCGGTGCCGCTAAGTGATCCTTTTGCGTTTATTCAACTTGCTTTAGCAAGTTTGCAAGTAGATTTAATGGCTTTAAGTGGTGCTTTGATAGTATTTTTATTTTATGCTATTTTTGCCGGAAGGGCGTTTTGTGCTTGGGTTTGTCCTGTGAATATCATTACTGATTTTGCCTATTTTATTAGAAATAAATTAGGTTTTAATCAAGCAAGAGTTTTTAATGTAAATAAAAATTTACGTTATTATGTTTTAGCTTTTGTTTTGATTTTTTCCTTTCTTTTTTCTTTTCCTGTTTTTGAGGAATTTTCTTATATAGGAATAATCCAAAGAGGGATTATTTTTGGTGGTATTTCTTGGCTTTTTGTGGCTTTGATTATTTTTTGTATAGATACATTTTTTAGTCCAAGATTTACTTGTTCACATTTTTGTCCTTTAGGAGCTTTTTGGGCTTTAAGCTCGCATTTTTCATTACTAAAAGTAAGATATAACTTGCAAAAATGCACTAAGTGTTACAAATGCCTTGGGGTATGTCCTGAAAAGCAAGTACTTTGGATGGTAGGTAAAGAAAATCAAGATGTAAAATCAGGTGAGTGTATAAGATGTGGAAAATGTATTGATGTTTGCGGTGATGATGCTTTAGGTTTTAGTATAATAAATTTAAGGAGAGAAAATGAAAAATAAAATCTTTTTATCCTTAGCAGCAGCTGTTTTAATAAGTGCTTGCGGGCTTGCTGTTAAAAGTGTTGATTCAAAAGATATAGGTTTAAGAAAAACAAGTTTGGAAAGTGAAAATGTAGAGTTGTTGGATGCCAAATACTCTCAAACTTTGGCTGGTGAATCTGTTTTGATTGAGAGATCATTTGAAAATGCTCCACCATTGATTCCACACACTTTAGAGGATATGCTTCCAATTACTAAAGATAATAATATTTGCTTAAGTTGCCATGATAAAGCGGTAGCAAAAGACTTAGCTGCGACAGCACTTCCAAGCAGCCATTATTTTGATTTAAGAAAAAATAAATCTACTAAAGATATGGTAAGTGATGCAAGATTTAATTGTACGCAATGCCATGTGCCACAAAGTGATGCTAAACCTTTAGTGGGAAATAGCTTTGAAGCTAAATTTAAAAGCGAGGAATCAAAGAAAAAGTCTAATTTCTTAGATGTTTTAAATGAAGGTGTGAAATAAAATCATGAAAAAAATATTTTTAATCTTACTAATGAGTATATATGCATTTAGCTATGAGCTTAAACTTGATTCAAATTTAAATGCTTTGAAAATTGTTGATGATAGTTTGTTTATAGGACTTGATAATGGAGAAATAAATCAATACTTTATTAAAGATAAAAAAATGCAAAAAATCACTCAGCTAGATAAGATTAAAAATTTTTATGAAGAAAATCTTAGCCCTAGAATTTATAGTATTGATTACTTAAATGGGGCTATTTTGATTTTAAGTGAAGGTGATTTTGGAAGCAAAAAATTACATGTTTACAAAAATAAACAACTTTTAAGCTATGATTTAGCTAATGATGGGGTGAAAAAGGCTTTGTTTTTAGATGATAATACTATTTTATTAGCCTTGCTAGGTTCTAATATAGAGCTTTTTGATCTAAAAACAAAAAGTGTTGTAAAAAATTTTACTTTTTCTAGTTCAAGCTTAAGTGATGTGGTTTTAAATGAAACAAAAACTCAACTAGTGGCAGGTTTTGAAAGTGGCGAAATAATACTTTTTGATGTGAAAAAGTGGCAAAAAATAAAAAGTTATAAGAGTATTCATAAGGATAATATCTATCAACTTGATTTTAAAAACACAGCTATTGCAAGCTGTAGCACTGATAGAAAATTAGGTATAGTGCAAAATGACCAAGAAAAAAATATAGAAAGAGATTTTTTGATTTATACTTGTGCTTTAAATAAAGATGGCTCAATAGCAGTTTTTGGAGATAATGAAAAAAATATCATAGAACTTATAGATATTAAAAATTTAAAAACAATAAAAAAATTCCAAAATAAAGATTTTTTGCTAGAATATCTTATATTTTTAAACGAGCATGAGTTTATTAGTGCAGGTTATGAAAACAAAATTATATTTTGGAGTATAGATGAATCTTTCTAGTGTGTTGATTTTAACTAAAGAAGAAAAATTAGAAAAACTCAAAAAGCAAATTCAACAAACACCTTGTTGTAGCGTGGAATTAGCTCAGGATGAAAAAATTATAGTAGTAATAGAAAGTGAAAATTTAGATGATGAGTTAAAAGCATATAAACAATTAGAACAGCTTGATGGGGTAGTGAGTATTAATATGGTTTTTTCTTATCAGGATTTAGATGAAGAGAGAGAAAAAATTTTAAAAGCAAATTTTGAAGCAAATACTTTTGATGAGAATTTAAAAAAAGATAATATAGAATACTATGGCAATATTTTTAGAAAGTATTGATTATGATTTTTTTAATACCTTTAATTGTGATTATTTCTTCTATTTTTATCATTGATCACTTTTATTTTTCCAAAGAGAATGAAGTTGTAAAAGAAAAAAAACAAGTAGTGCAAAAAAACACCGATTCTGATAAACAAAGATATCTTGAAAATATATTAAATCAAAAATAATCATGCATACACAAATTTCATATAAAAAATTCTTTTGGATTAATATTTTAGTTGTAATTACCCTTGCTTTAAATTTAAGAGCACCTATAACTTCCATAGGTCCTATGATAGAATATATCCAAGAATATTACAATATCAACTCCACTTTAGCAGGTATGCTAACAACCTTACCTTTAATAGCTTTTGGTCTTATATCGTTTTTTGTAGCGTATTTTTCGCAAATTAAAGCTTTGTTTTTTGCCTTAATTTTGATTGTTTTTGGAGAGTTTATTAGAAGTTATGGGGGTAATATAGGTTTATTTTCTGGAGTTTTTCTAATCGGAGCAAGCATTGCAATAGCTAATGTTTTATTACCTTCTTTTGTAAAAGAAAAATTTGCAAAAAACGCTTATAAAATAATGGGTTTATATGGATCAATTATAGGTTTATCTTCAATTGCTGGAGTGGCCTTATCACTTCCTTTGCTTAAAATTTTTGAAGTGCCTCAAGCTATGTTTTTTTGGGTTGTATTAGCTTTGATTGCTTTGATTTTTTATTTTCCGCATTTAAAAAATAAAAGATTATTGCGTCCTAAAAAGAAAAATATCAATAAAATAAATCTTTTTTTAAATTTAACAGCTTGGAAAGTTACTATTGTAATGGGACTACAAAGTTTTTTATCTTATAGTCTTTTTGCTTGGCTTAGTGTGATGATAAGTGAAAAAGGTTTTGGAATTGATTTTGGTTCTAATGTTTTATTGCTTTCTCAAATCATAGGTATGCCTGTGGCATTTTTATTGCCTATTGTTTTAGGAAAACTAAGAGCTCATGCTAAGGGTTTTGTTATTGTGCTGTTAGGATTTTTGTATGTTTTAAGTTTTATCTTGGTGTTTTTTTGTGATGTAAAATTAGTGTTATTGTTAGCGGCTATTTTTTTAGGTTTTGCATCTAGTGGAGTTTTTACAATTTCATTATTATTTATTGCCATAAAAAGTTCAAATTCTTTTATAGCAGCTAAACTTTCTGCTATGTCACAAGGCATAGGGTATTTAATAGCAGCTCAAGCACCTTGGATTATAGGTATGCTCCATGATAGCTTTGGAAATTTTACTTTAGGCTTTACCATGCTTATTACAGTAGCTATAATACTTAATATTTTTGTATTTTTAGCATATAAAGCTCCTGTGATTAAGTAAAAATTAAAATAAATTAAAGTCTTTTTTGTTAGAATTTTGACATTTTATTTTTTGTGAGTTAATAATGCGATATACAGTAACAGAAGCTTCTATTTATGAGGCACAAGGTTTAAAAGATGAAGCTTTGGAGATTTATAAAAATATATTAAAACAAGATCCGCAAAATAAAAATGCCATTGATGCTATAAGGCGTTTAAGTGGTTTGCGTTCTAATCATGAAGATTTAAATTATGATATGCTTGATTTTTTTGTTAATATGAAAAGCGAAGAAGAAGTTAATGAATTTAAAAGGTGGTTAATAAAACTATGAATATAGAAGATTTAGCAAAAATGGCCATAAGTGAAGTTAATTCAGAATTAGATAACAAAAAAAGTAAAAATGATGAATTTGCTCCTATGGTAGAAGAAATTACCCAGGAAAAAAGCGTTGATGCTCAAGAGAAAAAAATCAAAGAAGAAATTAGCAAGGTTGCGCAAGAGCTAATTCAAGAATTAGATGATTTAGAAGTAAAAGTAAAAGATGATAAGCAAAATGTCGCTATTAAGGTTGAAGCTTTAGAAGGAAAAGAAGAAAGCATTATAAACAATGAAGAATTTTTCTTAAAAAATCTTAGAGAGCGTATTTTGGTTTTATTTGAAGGATTAAAAAATACTAAAGATGAGCATATAGAAAAAAGACTAGATATGACCATTACCTTTTTAGAGTTTTTACTTGCAAAGATTGAAGATAGACTTAAAAAATGACCAAGATTTTTTAAGTATTAAAAATATGCTTAAACCTTACACGCAAAGAGCTTATCTAGTAGGCGGTTGTGTAAGGAATTCTTTTTTAGATTTATCTAGCGATGATTATGATATAGAAATTTATGATATTGAGCCTAAGCTTTTTGATGAGCTTATGCAAAAACTTGGTGCAAATGGAGTAGGAAAAAGTTTTTTTGTATATAAATACAAAAAATTTGATTTAGCTCTAGCGCGTTATGAAAATAAAATTTCTACAGGCCATAGAGGTTTTGAGGTTAAAGTTTGCAATGATGAGCAAGAAGGTGCTAAAAGAAGGGATTTTACTATTAATGCATTGATGGTAAATATTTTTGATTTTGAATTTTTAGATTTTTTTAATGGTTTGCAAGATTTGCAAGCAAAGATTATAAGGCATATTGATGGTAAAAGTTTTATTGAAGATAGTTTAAGGGTGCTTCGTGGAATTTCTTTTGCGTGCAGGTTTGATTTAACAATTACAAAAGAAAGTTTAAAATTAATGCAAACTATGGATATAGGTGATTTATCTAAAGAGCGTATTAATAATGAACTTTATAAAATTTTTAGAACTTCAAGACTAAATAAAGCTTATGAGTATTTCAAAATTTTAAATTTAGAAGAAAAAATATTTTTTTATCAAAGCTGTAATGAAGAATTTGAAAGGTTATTAGAGCATAGTCAAAAATTGATTTATGATGAGGCTTTGTATTTATATTTATATTTGAATTTTTTTCATATCAATAAAGAGATTTTTTTTAAAAAAACAAAATTAAAAAAAGAACTATTAAAAAAATGTGAACAAGAATTTATTTTAGGTAAAATTGATGATTTTAATTTAGCTAAAATTGCTTTGAAAATGCCACTTTGTAAATGGCTTGGGCTTTGGGATAATGAGCGTATAGCACAAGCAAAGAAATTAAATTTATATCATCATACTTTTGAAAGTAAAATTGGTGCTAATGATTTACTAAAGGAAGGCTTTAGTGGGAAAGAGCTTGGGATTGAGCTTGAAAAAAGAAGATTACAAGAATTAAAAAATTATATAAAGGAGCAAAAATGAATGAATATATTTTAAAAATTTCAAGTAGTGATGAAAAAGGATTGATTTATAGAATTTCAGATGTTATTTTTAAATATAGAATCAATATTATAAAAAATGATGAATTTGTTGGAGAAAATCGTTTTTTCTTTAGGGCGCATTTAGAAGGTGAGCTTGATATAAAAGCTTTTAAAGGAACGCTTGAGGCCATGCTTCCTGATAATGCACAAATTGAAATTACACCAAAGAGAAAAAAAGATATTATTGTTTTAGCTACCAAAGAAACTCATTGTTTAGGCGAATTACTTATCCGCCAATTTAGTGGGGAATTTAATGCAAATATTAAGGCAGTTATTGCAAATTATGAGATATTAAAACCTTTGGTGGATAAATTTAACATACCTTTTCATACTATTTTAGCACAGGACTTAAGTAGACAAGAGCATGAAAAAAAATTACTAGAGTGTTTAAAACAATATGAGTTTGATTATATTGTTTTAGCAAAATATATGAGAATATTATCTCCATCTTTTGTGGAGTATTTTGAAGGAAAGATTATTAATATCCACCATTCTTTTTTACCTGCATTTATAGGAGCTAATCCTTATAAGCAAGCTTATGAAAGAGGAGTTAAAATTATAGGTGCAACAGCACATTTTGTAAATAATAACTTAGATGAGGGGCCAATTATTACTCAAGATGTTATACCGGTTACTCATGAATATTCTTGGCAGGCTATGCAACAAGCAGGACGTAATGTGGAAAAAAATGTTTTTTCTAAGGCTTTGGATTTGGTGTTTGATGATAGGATTTTTATACACGAAAATAAAACAATAGTATTTTAAATTTTTTGATGCCTTTTTGGCATCAAAAATTAGCAAGAATAACAAGTTTTAAATTCATATGCAGTTGGTCTAGCTTCTACAGGCCATACTTGGGTTTCAAATTTCATATGTTGATAATCATCAATAAACACATCACTCATAACAGGTTTTAAGAAGGCATTTTTTCTAATGAGTGCTTCTAAAGATCCTCTTAAAGTGTGAGGTAATTGCTCTATACCTTTTTCTCTAATCTCATCTAGAGTTAGTGCGAATAAATTTTCATCCATAGGGCCAACCGGTATGGTTTTATTTTTAATACCATCAAGCCCTGCCATAAGCAAGCTTGTAAAAGCTAGGTAAGGATTAGAAGTGCTATCAGGAAATCTGATTTCTACTCTTGCACTTTTTTCATTAATACCATAAGGCACGCGACAACTTGCAGAGCGATTTTGGCAAGAATAGGTTAATATACAAGGTGCTTCAAAACCTGGAACTATTCTTTTATAAGAGTTTGAACTAGGATTAGTAAATGCTGCAACACTTCTTGCATTAGCTAAAATCCCACCGATGTAATTAATCGCACATTCACTTAATTTTCCATAACCTTCTTTATCATAAAATAAATTTACCCCATCTTTCCAAAGGCTCATATGTACATGCATACCACTTCCATTATCTCCATAGAGTGGTTTTGGCATAAAGGTTGCGGTTTTTCCATTTAAATGTGCTACCATTTTTACTACATATTTATAAATTTGTACATTATCGGCAGCTTCAACTAAATTTCCAAATTCTACACCAATCTCAGCTTGTCCTTGTGCTACTTCATGATGATGTACGAAAGTTTTTAAGCCTACTCTTTCTAAAACTTGTACCATTTCAGCTCTAATATCTACACTAGAATCAATAGGACTTACAGGAAAATATCCACCTTTATTTCTTGGGCGATGTCCGCTGTTATAGCTATCTGTGAAATCTTTATTATCATTCCACTCACCTTCTTCAGTATCTACTTCATATTTTGCACAATGAGAAGAATCAACTATTTTTACATTATCAAAAATAAAAAATTCATTTTCAGGACCAAAATAAGCAGTGTCGGCGATATTACTCGTGCTTAAGTGTTGCATTGCTTTTTTAGCAATACTTCTTGGGCATTTTTCATACATTTGTTCTTTGTAAATATCATATACATCACAAATTACTATGATGGTAGGATCTGCTGTAAAAGGATCTAAAAACGTACTTTCTACATCGGGTTTTAAAATCATATCCGATTTTTCTATCGGTTGCCAACCGTGTAAAGAACTTGCATCAAAAGGAATTCCATTTTCAAAAGTATTATCATCAACTGCTTTTATATTGTAAGTGATATGGTGCCAAGTACCTATCATATCGGTAAATCTAAAATCAACAAACATTACTTCATGTTCTTGACAATAGCTAAAAAACTCATCAATATTATTTACAAACTTACCCATTTTTTCTCCTTTTAAATAGGTTTTTAATTTTATTTTTTAAGATTGTAGTATATTTTTTTTAAATTAAGTTTAAATTAATATATTTTTTATTATCAAGTTTGAAAAAATATATTTATATAT
>NZ_NFOE01000122.1 GCF_002179635.1 Campylobacter jejuni
TAGTTGTTAAATTGGTTTAACTTTTAAATTACTTTATTTTTTTATTAGTTTATAAAATTTAGAAAGTGTGTTGTTTGGTTAGCTTGTGAAAATTTCTAATTAATTTGTGCTGATTAGATAGGATGTTTATTATTATTTTTTATTATTTTATAAAATTTAGTTTATGTGTTATTTGATTGTTTATTGGCTTAATCCTTAAATTAGTTTATTTTTTTACTTATTATTGATTTTTATTTTTAATTTTTTAGTTTTATGTGTTATTTTTTATGGTTTAGATTTGTGTTGTTGGTTATTGAATTGTTATTTGGTGGGTTGGTGGTTTATTATTTTATTTTTTGTGGTTTTTGTTTAATTGTATCCCTTTGTATTTTTTAATTTATTTTTATTCTTTATTTTTTAATTTTTTGCTATGGTTTTTTATTTTTGTTTTTAGTCGTTTGTGTTTTTAGTAATTTAGCTTTTGGATTTATATTGTTTGGGAATTTAGTTGTTTTAACTTTAAAATGTTTATAGCGAGTTTGATAAATTTGGTTTTTTTAGTTTTTATTGCTTATGTTTTTGCTTTTTTATTAATCTGATAAATTAGGTTTTTTATTTTTTTAGTTGTTTGGTTAGCTTGGTTGATTTAGTTATTTTTTATGGCTTAGAATTTGTGTTGTTGGTTATTGAATTGTTTTAATGGTTTATTTGATGGGTTGGGGTTGGGTGAT
>NZ_NFOE01000040.1 GCF_002179635.1 Campylobacter jejuni
AACAAAGAAAAGGTAAAATAGAAAATGCTATTATAGTTTCTACTGGTCCATCTTTGATGAAACAATTACCTTTATTAAAAGAATATACTAATAAAGCTAGCATTATATGTGCTGATAGTGCTTATCCTATATTAGCAAAACACAATATAAAACCTGATTATGTATTAATGCTTGAAAGAGATGATATAGTCATTAAGTGTTTTGATAATGATTTCAAAGAATTTGACAAAGATATATTATTTATCTTAGCTAGTGTAGTCAATCCTAAAGCTATAGAATACTTAAAAAGAAATAATAGACAGTTTATGTTAGTGCATAGATCTTTACCTTTTGCAAGAACATTAAAATTAAATGCCTATGGATACATTTCTGGTGGTATGAGCGTAGCCAACATGGCTTATGAATTAGCCATAAAACTAGGACATAAGAATATTATCTTAATAGGTCAAGATTTAGCTTATGATGAGAATGGTAATTC
>NZ_NFOE01000093.1 GCF_002179635.1 Campylobacter jejuni
AGATATTTAGATCCTAATCTTTACACAGGACAAAGTTCTACTTTGCTTGAATTTAAAGATTGGCAAAGTATTTATTTAAAAGATCCTATTAAAGGAAGCATAGCTCCTTGGACTAAAGCAGAAAAAGCTTATTATAAATCTTTAAAAACTAAAAGAGAAAGATATAAGTATTTAGTCATTAGAAGTGGATTAAGAAGTACTGTTATAGATATACCTTATGAAGCTTATACTAATGTAGATGAAAAAGGAAATTTAATCAATGAAGATTATAAAGAGCTTTATAAAAAAGTAGAAAGCAATAGAGGCTTAGCTCATTTAAGTAATGGATATTTATTTATGAGTGAATGGGAATTAGCAGCAGGGATACTAGGAGATATAAAAGGCTTTGCAAAAGGTGGAGGAGGATTATGGAAAACAGGATTTACTACTAGAGCTTATCAAGCATTATTTCTAGCAGCACAACTAGGATATCAACCTTCTTTAGAACACCAACTTAGCACTTATTCTTCTTCTGTAGCCTTAGCAGGTGGAGGCCATACTAATGCTTTAAGAGAGAAAATGCTAAAAGATTTTTCTAAAAATCCTCCTTATGATGAATTTGGTATGCTTCCTTT
>NZ_NFOE01000103.1 GCF_002179635.1 Campylobacter jejuni
AAAACAAATGATAATATCTTTTTTAAAACCTACCCTCAACTTGCCGGAAAAATCGCTTATATTTATTATAGGTTTGATTTAGCGAATGAAAAATTTATAAAAAGCGTAAAAGATGGAGATGAATACATAAAAAAAAGAGAGAAATTTTATACAACTGCCTCAGAAATTTATAATCAAACTCCCATTTATAAGCTTACCTTTGAAAAAAAAATTCAAAATGAAAACATTCATATAGAAATTATAGAAGATTTTTTAAAAAACTTTGCCAAAAGATTAAATATAAATGAAAAAGATTTACCTATAATTACAAATAATCCCAATAACGGGGATTCTGGAACTTATGATTTTACAAATAATATTTTGAGTTTAAACCTAAAAACGTATTTTATTGATTTCATCGATACCATCATACATGAATTTAGACATTTTTATGTTAGTCATATAAATATCAACTCCAACAATAGCTTAGAAAGGTTACTTTTTTTAAACACAGTAAATTTGTATATACAATGGAATTATCATGATATTTTTAATGCTTACAATAAAAAATGTTTGCTTTTTGATAGTGTAGAATATGGAACACAAAAATGTTTTATAAATAAAACCTACTATGAAAGTAGAAAAAAGATTGTAGCTATAAAAGATAAAAAAAAGAATTTAACAGATTCTCCTTTATATTTTATACAACCAAGTGAAAGGGATGCTAGGATTGTTGCTGGAAAATTTAGGGAAAAAACAAGGATAATATAATGAATAATAACATAGGACCATTACCAAATAAAAAAAAATATGAACAATTTTTACAAACCAGAAAAGAACCAAATGCATTTTATTTAGGTGTAAATACTAATATAAAATGTTTTAACAATATATGTCCTAGTGAAAAAAATTATTGGTCAATTGGATACTTAATAGATAGTGAACTTGATAAATTTTATAATCCCAAATTTGGCATTTATTTAGGTAAAATCATTTTTAACAAAAAAGGTAACAAACTCATTCCAAAATATATACCTACAAGTATTGAAAATTTAGAAGAAGAGGTTAAAAAAATCAAAAATCCTCTATGGATAGCTGAAAAAAATGATAATTATGTTAAACCTGAAATTATACCTACAACAGAAGGACAAAGCTACCATATAACAAGCCCAAACAATCTAGAATATCAATGTAAAATAGAAAAAAATACAACTATACTAAATCAAGAACAAATCTTATCTTATGTAAACGAAATT
>NZ_NFOE01000086.1 GCF_002179635.1 Campylobacter jejuni
CATCTTTATGAGAACAATTGTGATATATTTGTTAAAGATGAGTCATTAATCGATATAGCTTTATTAGAACAAAACTATAATCTAGATTTTAATAAACTAAAAACAAGAGTATTTTTTTATGAAAAACTTCTTTTAGGCGCAAAGGAAGATGAAATTTTTTCTTTCAATGATGAAAAAATAAATTATTATCTTAAATATGATGAGAATAATTTATATGCTTTAAAAGATTTAAACATTACTTATGATTATTATCATTGTAAGATTAAAAACTATGTTTTAGCTAAAAATAGTTTAAATATAAAATTA
>NZ_NFOE01000025.1 GCF_002179635.1 Campylobacter jejuni
TTAAAAATTTTCATATATCACATAAACACTTGAGATCAATATAGGAACATTACACACAAATCCTATAAACCAACTTAATTTTTTGCGTTTTTCTTTTATGCTATAACATTTAAATAAATAAGCTTGTAATAAACAAGGAAGTATAAAAAATGTGATTACTAAAAAAAACATAGCCATACAAGTCAAAAATCCAAAATAATTATACGCTTTATATTCTTGTGGTGACAATTCTTTAGCTTCTAGAGAGCTAAGTAATGCAAGATCCTTAGAAGTTTCAAGATCATAAGTAAGATAAAATACGATAACAATAGCCATAAAAAAGATAGTGAAAGATATTAAAAAATAAGACTTTAAAAATTCTTTTATATTAATTTTAATCCAATAATTTAAAATAGAAAAGACAATAAGAACACTTAAAGTTGTAAGAAAAATTTTATATTAGTAAAAGCAAAAATAAATCCTATCAAACCCCAGCCAATAGAAAGTGCAATACTATCTCCCATTTAAACTCCTGTATTATAAAGCACATTATAAGCTTTATCTTTAAA
>NZ_NFOE01000117.1 GCF_002179635.1 Campylobacter jejuni
TTTTTAATAAAAAATTGTAATATTTAAATATGAAAAAATTATTTTTTAATAAAAAAATTATGAAAAATAATAAGAAATAAAATATATAGCATTATGGATATTAAAATTAATGCAAGCCAAACTTCTAAAAGTCTGGCTTAGTATTAAAACTTCTTCTTCCTAGCATCTTCTAAGATATCATTAGCTATTTGATTTACATTGTCTGCAACTATTGCACTATCTTTTGCTATCTTTAAGTTCTCTTGGGTTACATGATCAATTTGAGCTACAGCATCATTAATTTGAGTAATACCTGTAG
>NZ_NFOE01000067.1 GCF_002179635.1 Campylobacter jejuni
TTAATCTCAAAAAACCCATTATAATTAAAACTATAATCAAAATAATCCACAAAATAACTACCTCTTTTTTCAAATCCCATGTCCAATATTTCTTTTTCGTATTTTTTGCTTAATTCGTCATTTAAATTTATATAATTTATTTTTGTATCATCTATATAAGCTGCAGGGTTAAAAAGAGAATTGATTTCATTTTGAAGCATACCTTGAGAAAGTTTTAATATAAACCCACCCAAACTAAAAACAAAATAATCATAAAAATACTCATCATCAAAAGTAATCAAATAATCTTTGCTTTTTCTATCTTGCCCAGCCAAATAATCTAACATAGTAAGCAATAAGGAATTTTTCTTAATTAAACGATCATTTTTAAAACCTTCCACTTGTCTTTGGGT
>NZ_NFOE01000008.1 GCF_002179635.1 Campylobacter jejuni
AATCCTACCCTACTAATATCATTATCCAATGTTATTTCTTTACTATCAAAACAAGTATTTATAAGAGAAATACAATATTTAGGTTCTATTTTAACTATTTTATTTTGTTCAAAACGAGCTTGTATAGCACAAGCATAAGCTGTGTTTGTATTTTTAGGTTTTACAATATTTTCCCTTTTACTATTTTTCATAACAATATCTTGCTTTAATTTATCACCAAAAGTAAGTTTATCTGCTTTATAAATATTATTCTTTTCATCTTGCTCTATATTTTCCCAAACATATTGCAACATAGCATAGCTAGCATCTTATATTAGCATAGTCTTTGATTTGAGAGATAAGTTCTTTAGGGTTCATCAGTAACTTTGTCCTGTATATTTTTCATCACTTTTTACAAATTTACCATTAATAAAATAATGAAAAGATCCTCCTCCTGCACTTTTACGACTAATGCTAGAAAAGCTAAATCCTCTTCCTTCATCTCCAAATAATCCATAGCTTTTTACTTTATAATCTATCATGGTATAAAAAGTAATAGGATATCTCTTACCTTTGCATACATAATAACTGCTCATAATCAAATAAGGTCTTAATTTTTTATAGTTTTCTTCACCCATATATGCTTTAAATTGATCTTCATAGTATGCAAATTCGGGTTTATCATC
>NZ_NFOE01000077.1 GCF_002179635.1 Campylobacter jejuni
GAGAGCTTAAAGAGTGTGAGCAATTTGAACTTTTTCAAGGAAGTAGTGATAATTTAGATATTAATATATTAGATAAAAAAAGAAAAGAATTTGTTTATAAAGATCCTTTAAAAGAATTAGATGAAAGTTTAAAACTTTTCAATGGAGAGTATTTAAGATATCCTGTTTTATTTTTTTATGGTTTAGGTAATGGAATTTTATATAAAGCTTTGCTTTCTAATCCTATTAGAAATCATTTAATTATTTTTGAAGAAGAATTAGAGATTATTTATTTAGTTTTTCATTATTTAGATTTAAGTGAAGAAATAAGAAATGAAAAGGTGGTTTTGTTTT
>NZ_NFOE01000105.1 GCF_002179635.1 Campylobacter jejuni
AATATAGTCAAAAAATATTTTTTTAATAATTATTTATTAAAAATAATAATATTAGTTAAAATTGCTATATGTTTTAAGAAAAATTAATTTTTTTCTATTATAGTAATATAAAAATATTTCAAGGGGTATTATGTCTTTACTTTTAAGTGAGCTAAAAATTGGAAATTTTTATGTAAAAAATCGCATTGTAATGCCCCCTATGGATATGTATGAAACACAAGTTTTAGATGGCAAGATTAATCAATTTCACCTGATGCATTATGGAGCTAGAGCTTTGGGCGGTGTCGGGCTTATTATAGTTCAAGCTTGTGCGATTAATGAAAATGCAAAAATTGCTGATAATGATATAGATCTTTGGGGGGATTTTCAAATTCAAGGACATAAAGAGCTTGTTGAGCTTTGTCATCATTTTGGTGCTAAAATCGCCATTCAGTTAAATCACAGTGGCCGTAAAAATTCGTGCAAAGAAGCCATATCAAAAGCTCCAAGCAATATAGCTTTTAGTGAAAAATTTTCCAAACTTCATGTTTTAAGCAAAGATGAAATTTTACAAATTGAGCAAGAATTTATTCAAAGCGCTAAAAGGGCTAAAGAAGCAGGTTATGACGCAGTAGAGCTTCATAGCGCTCATGGGTATTTGCTTAGTTCGTTTTTATCGCCTTTATCAAATCAAAGAGACGATGAATATGGTGGCAGTTTTGAAAATAGAACACGTCTTTTATGTGATATCATTGAGCGTATAAAAAAAGAAGTTGATATTGCTTTATTTGTAAGAATTTCAGCTACAGAGTGGGAAATGGGTGGTTGGAATTTAGAAGATAGTAAAAAACTTGCTTTGATTTTAGAAAAATTAGGCATTGATATGCTAGATGTTTCAGCAGGAGGAAATATCAACAAACCTTCTTTAATGCCCAACATAGCACCACTTTATCAAGCTCCTTATGCTAAGGCCTTAAAAGAAGTTGTTAAAATTCCTATATCTTGTGTAGGTCTTATAAATAGTGCTAGTGAAGGCGAGGCTTTGCTTTTGGGTGAGGTGTGTGATTTGGTTTGTTATGGTAGAAAATTATTAAGAAATCCAAATTTTGCAAATGAAGCCGCAGTTGCTTTAAATGAAAGAGAAAAAATTATGCCAAATTACTCCAGAGCATATTTGTAAAATAATACAAAAAGTTTTTTTAGGTAAAAGCTTTTTTTATTATTTTTTACAAGGAGAAAATGTGGATAATCTTAAGTGGAATTCTTTTGATACGCGTTGGATGCTTTCTCTTTTTGGGACTGCAGTTGGTGCGGGGATTTTATTTTTACCTATTAAGGCGGGTGTTGGTGGCTTTTGGCCAGTTGTTGTAATGGCTTTGATTATTTTCCCAATGGTATATTTAAGCCATAGAGCTTTAAGTCGTTTTGTATGCCAAGCAAATGGTAATGATAAAGACATTACTCATGCGGCTGAAGAGTATTTTGGTAGAAAAGTAAGTATTTTTATTTCTGTGCTTTATTTCTTTGCAATTTTTCCAATTTGTTTAGCATATTGTGTAGGTATAACTAATACTTTTGAGAGTTTCATTTATAATCAATTCTTACCACTTTTAGATCCAAATGGTTCTTTTGCAAGTGCAATTAGTGCTATGTATCAAACAAGTGTTAATGAGCAAGGAAAAACTATAGCTAATTTACTTCCTTTTTATAGAGCGCTTTTTGCTTTTGTTTTAGTAAGTATTTTTATGCTTATTATGCTTTTTAGTGAAGAATTAATCACTAAAGTATGTGAATGGCTTGTGTATCCTTTATGTGCTATTTTATTTTTATTTTCTTTATATCTTATCCCACAATGGTCATTTGAAAGTTTTAGCGCTATTCCTGGGACAAAAGAATTTATCACTATAGTATGGCTAACTTTACCAGTTTTAGTGTTTTCGTTTAATCACTCACCAGCGATTTCTACTTTTTCTTTAAGTGTAAAAAGACAATATCCTGAAAATTCAGTACAAAAAGCAAATCAAGTATTGTTTAGAACTTCTGTGATGTTACTTGCCTTTGTTATGTTTTTTGTGGTATCTTGCGTGCTTTCTTTAACTCCTGCAGAACTTAATGAAGCTAGAGCACAAAACATACCTGTACTTTCTTATTTTGCTAACAAACTTGATAATCCATTTATTTCTTATGGTGGTCCATTAATCGCATTTTTAGCAATTTCTAGTTCATTCTTTGGACATTATTTTGGTGCTAGAGAGGGTGCTTATGGTATAGTTAGAAAATGCTGCAAATTAGCAGGCAATGAAAATCCTGATTTGAAAAAAATCGCAGTTTATTCAACTTTAGTAATGTATATTGTTATGCTAATTACTGCTTATGTAAATCCAAGTATTTTAGGCTTTATTGAAAGCTTAGGTGGTCCAATTATTGCTGCGATTTTATTCTTAATGCCTATGATTGCAATTTACACTGTTTCTAAAATGAAGAAATTCCAAAACAAAGCCTTAGATGCGTTTGTGTTTATCACAGGTATTTTGACAATCATCACTGTAATTTATACTTTTTAAGGTGCTAGTGAATGAGTAGTAATTTAAGTATATTTAAAGTTGGTGTTGGTCCTTCTTCTTCTCATACCTTAGGACCAATGTTAGCAGGGAATATGTTTTGTGAAAAAATCAAAGATAAAATCACACAAATTACAAAAATTCAAATCAAACTTTATGGCTCTTTATCGCTTACTGGTAAAGGCCATTTAAGTGATAAGGCTATTATATGGGGCTTGAGTGGCTTAAGGGCAAAAGAACTCAATGCTGCTTTGCAAGATCGCGTTTTTAATAAAATTTTGCAAGATAAAATTTTGGTTTTAAATGCTCAAAAAGAATTAAGTTTTGATTATGATAAAGATTTGATTTTTGAAAAAGATTTTCTACCTTTGCATGAAAATGGGTTAAGAGTAAGCGCTTATGATGAAAACGGAGAAATCATTGCTGAAGAAATTTATTATTCAGTGGGCGGTGGTTTTGTTATGAGTGAAGCTGAGCTTCAAAAACACAAAGATGGAGCTTGTGAGCAAAAACATACTAAATTAGAACTTGATATTAATAATGCAAGCGATGCTTTAAGGATTTGCGAAGAAAAATCATGGGATCTAGCAAAACTTTCTTATGAATATGAGCTTCAATTTCACACCAAAGAAGAAATTAGAGCTTATTGTTTAGAAATTTGGGAAGTAATGCAAGAGGTTTATTATAATGGTATTCATCCAAGTTCAGATTTCCTTCCAGGAAATTTACATTTAAAACGCCGTGCGAAAGGACTAAATGAGCGTTTGGCTATGACAAGTGATCCTTTAGGAATTATTGATTTTATTTCTTTATATGCTATTGCTATTGCAGAAGAGAACGCAAGTGGAGCTAGAGTGGTAACTGCTCCAACTAATGGAGCATGTGCTGTTGTGCCTGCTGTAATGCTCTATCTTAAAAATCACACGGTTGGCTTTAACGATGAAAAAGCTATTAATTTTTTACTTACTGCTATGTTAATAGGCTCTTTTTATAAGAAAAATGCAAGCATAAGCGGTGCTGAAGCTGGCTGTCAAGCTGAAATTGGCAGTGCAAGTTCTATGGCAGCAGGAGCTATGGCTACTGTGATGGGTTTTGATGCAAAGATAGCTTGTAATGCTGCTGAAATTGCAATGGAGCATCATTTGGGGCTAACTTGTGATCCAGTAAGTGGTTTGGTGCAAATTCCTTGTATAGAAAGAAATGCTTTTGGAGCGATTAAAGCTATTTCAGCCGCTAGAATGGCAATGAGTAGAAAATCAACTCCAAAAGTAAGTCTTGATGAGGTTATAAAAACTATGTATGAAACCGGCAAGGATATGAACTCAAAATACAAAGAAACTTCTTTAGGTGGCTTAGCTACCAATCTTACAAGTGTATGCTAAAACCTTAAGTTTTAGAACTTAAGGTTTTTTCCTTAAAGCTTTTAAAAGCGCATAAATGCTAAATTTTTAAAAATTTTAAGGAAAATATAAATGATAGAAATTAAAAAACCAGCAGAAATAGAAAAACTACGCAAAGCAAATGAGCTTGTAGCTAGAACGCTTGATTATCTAGAGGGTATTATAGTTCCAGGTATGAGCTTAAAAGAAATTGATATTAAAGCAGAAGAATTTATACTTGATCATGGTGCAAAACCATCTTTTAAAGGTTTGTATGGTTTTCCAGGTAGTATTTGCATCTCGCTTAATCAAGCTTGCATTCATGGCGTAGGTGATGAGCGTATTTTAAAAGAAGGTGATATTTTAGGGCTTGATGTAGGTACTTGTATAGACGGATATTATGGAGACGCAGCAAGGACTATACCTATAGGTAAAATTTCAGCCACCGATGAAGCGTTAATTGCTTGTGCTAAAGATGCTTTGTATTATGCTATAGATATTATCAAAGAAGGTATGCGTTTTAAAGAGCTTTCATATGAGCTTGGTGAGTTTATCACTAAAAGAGGATTTGTGCCTTTGAAAGGTTATTGTGGTCATGGTATAGGTAAAAAACCTCACGGTGAGCCTGAAATTCCAAATTATTTAGAACCAGGTGCTAGTGCAAAAAGTGGCCCTAAAATAAAAAATGGCATGGTATTTTGCATAGAACCTATGGTATGCCAAAAAGATGGTACGCCAATACATTTAAAAGGTAATTGGGAAGCAGGAAGTAAAGATGGTTTAAATGCGGCTCATTATGAGCATTGTGTTGCTATTATAAATGGTAAAGTAGATATTTTATCTAAGTAAGAAAGTTTAATCTTTCTTACTCGAATGTTTTTAATTTTTCTGAAAGTTTAGAAGCATTTTCTAAAACATCTTGTGAAATTTGTGTTAAATCAAGTGAGTAATTTTTAACACAATTTGCAAGTTCAGTTACTTTTTCTATATTTTGTTCTAGTTCATTCATTTTAGCTTTTGATTCATCACTTTTTTCTTCCATGATTTTAGTAGAATGAATACTTGTTTTTAATTTTTCTATAGACGTTCCAACCTCACCTTGTAAGATATTAGCTTTATTAGAAGTATCATTCATGGACTGATGAATCCCATCCATTAAGCTTTTGTTGTCATTGATTTGTTGTACTATAGTTCTTACGGTAGTTTCTATAGCAACTAGGGATTTTGTGGTTTTATCAGCTAGGTTTCTAACTTCATCAGCAACAACAGCAAAGCCACGTCCATGCTCACCCGCACGCGCTGCTTCAATAGCTGCATTTAAAGCTAGTAAGTTGGTTTGATCTGCTATATCTTTTATAGTAGTGGTAACCTCTACTATACTGTCAGCACTTTGCACTAGCATATCCATAGCGCTTAAAACACTTTGTTCTTTTTCGCCACTTAATAATATAAGTTCTACTAATTCTTTAAGAGTGGTCTCAACTTCACCCATAACTTCTTGCATGTCATACATATCTTTTATAGTGTTTTTAGCTAGGTTTTGAGTTAAGTCTATATGGCTTTCTAAAACAGAACTTATTTCATGAACATTAGAAATTTGCTCATGCTGCAAAAGTGAGCTTTGCTGTAAAACTTCAGCATTTTGAGAAAGTTTTTGTGAGCTTTTATGGCTTGAATTTGCAGTCTGTATAGCTTCTAAAACTGAATTTTGTACTATTTGTATAAAAGAGTTTATATAACCAGCACTTGTAGCTAATTCACTTTTTTTATCAATGTCTAATCTTGCACTTAAATTTGCATGCTCACCAGCTAAGTTTGCACTTAGTTTTTCTAGCAAAGATATAGGTATAATTACTTTTTTTAATGTTAGTAATATAAAAAATACCAACACAGTTAAAATAAATAAGAAAATTCCTATAGCGGTGTAAAGATTATATTTATTATTAAGATTAATTTCTTGAGCAATTAAATTTTTATGAGCAATAATTTCTTTTTGTAGTTCTTGGTCAAGAAAACTTTGAGAATTATCTTTTAAAACTTTTATTTGATTTAGTATCATTTTACAATGTGTGCTAAAAAGCTCAAATAATTCTTGTGGCAATTGAGAATCTTTTGCATTCAAATTTGTGACAAGATTTTGTAGTCTATTTTGTGATAAAGGCTCTAATATATCCATAGTTCCTATAATACTTAATATATCTCCTGTGTAATCTATTTGTTTAGCTTCTTGAGTATTGAGTGCTATTTGACTTGTTTGCTTGATGATTTCTTGTTGAATTTCATAAAGGTATAGTTTTGAGTTTATAGCAATGGAATTAGCTGATTTGAAATGTTGTAATTGAGTGTTTTTTTTCTCAAAAATTGTTTGTATTTTTTTGATGTCTATTTTATTAGCTTTCAAAATTGCTAAAGTATTTTCAAAATCTTGCACTAAAGCAACGCTAGTATCATAGTTTTGCAAGTTGAGTTTATTTTTAAAAATCTCATCTATTTTGGTATCTAGAATTTCTAATTTTTGAAATGAACCCATAATGAGTGAATTTCTTTTTGTAGTGTTATAGGTATCAAAAATAAACAAAGTCAAAGTTAAAAGTAACACCAAAACCACTATAGATAAAGTAATAAATTGTTTTAAAAAAGAAAAAGATTTTTTATTTGAGTGGATCATGGTATTCTCCTGTTAAAGAATTTAAAAACGCAACTATATCATCAACCACATCTTGCTCTAAAAATTTACCAAGTTGATAATACGCCATAAATTGCACACAAGCATCAAGTGTTGGCATGGAGCCATCGTGAAAATAAGGAGCAGTTTTAGCTATATTTCTAAGGCTTGGGACTTTTACTACAAATTGATCATGAGGATCTTGGGTAATCTCATAGCGCCCTTTCCAGTTTGTTCCATTATCATAAGGCACAAATACTCCCATTTTTTGATACATATTACCACCTACATTCTGTCCTTGATGGCAAGCTATACAACCATTTGATAAAAAGGCATTATAACCTCTTTTTGCTTGCTCACTTATAGCGTTTTTATCACCCTTTAAATAGCGATCAAAAGGTGAATTTGGAGTAAGTAAGGTTTTTTGAAATTCAGCTAAAGCATGTGTTATATTATCAAAGGTTATTTCTCCGTAAAGTCTTTTAAATTCTTTTTCATAAATTGGGTTAGCTTTTACTATTTGCACCACTTCATCTGCATCTTTTAAACCCATTTCTTTAGGATTTAGTAAAGGATGTTTAGCTTGATCTTGCAAATCTTTTGCATTGCCTCTCCAAAATTGCGCTAGATTAAAAACAGCATTGAAATTTGTAGGGGTATGGAATGGTTCATCTACTATACCATTAGTACCTGTTGAAAAAGTTTTATTATCTACTCCAAAATTCGCAATATCATGACAGCTATTGCAAGATACTTTTTTATCTTTTGATAAACTTGTATCCATATAAAGTTTTTTCCCTAAGATAGCTTTTTCTTTATCATAAGGTATGCTTTCTGGTATAGGTGTGATCATTTCAAGTGCTAAAAGCGGTAGTAAAGAAAATATTAAAATAATAAAAATTTTCATAATCATTTTCCTTTATTTTTATAAATTTTTAATTAATAATTTTTCTTAATTATAACATTAAAATCTTAATCTCTTATAAGTAAGCACAGTGGCTAGCAACGTTATTAGTGAAAGAAATAAAATATAAATAAAAATTCCATATATAAAAGGATTTTCAGGTTTTATAGCTAAAGAGTGTAATGCAAATACAAGTTGAGGTGTAAAGCCACCTGCTATGGCATAAGCTATATTATAAGAAAAAGAAATCCCGCTAAAATGAATACTTGGTTTAAAAATTTTACACATTAAAATAGGTGCTAAAGCATTAATACCACCAAAAAAACATGCTATAAAATAAAAATATATACTCAAATGTAAAATTTGTGCATAGAAAAAATAAAAATAAAAAAAGCAAGAAAGACTAAAACCTAATGTAAAAATCAAACTAGTGGTTAAAAAACCAAATTTATCTACCCAAATTCCAGCAAGCAAGGTTCCGCAAGATAAAATTACTATTGCAATCATTTGTATTAAAATAGCATCTGTTTTATCAAGAACTAAAACTTCAGGTATAAAATTTGGCATAAGCAAAATAAGTATGATTACACAAGCTGTAAGCATCCATGTTAAAAGCATAGAGGCGATGATATCTAAAAAAATATTTTTTTCTTTAAAAAATGTTTTTAAAGGAAATTTTTCTAAGCTATTTTCTTGGTACATTTTTTGAAAAACAGGTGTTTCTTCTAGAAATTTTCTTAGATATATTGAAATAATGCCAAAAATACCACCTATAGCAAATGGAATACGCCAAGCATAATCATAAATTGATTCTTGATCAAAACAATGGTTAATTATTAGTGCAACAAAACATCCTAAAAGGATACCAAAAGCCATGGAGGCATTAATAGCGCTAATATAAAAACTATCTTTACCATCAGGTGCGTGCTCTTTCACAAATACCCAAGCACCAGGCAATTCCTCTCCTATAGCTATACCTTGAGCTATTCTAACAAGTAGTAAAAAAATAGGAGCCAAATAACCTATGTTTTCAAAAGTAGGTATAAAAGCTAAAGAAAAAGTTGGAAGCACCATGAGCAATATACTTAGCATAAACATTTTCTTACGACCAAATTTATCGCCAAAATGAGCCATAACTATACCACCAAGTGGTCTAGCTAAATATCCTGCTGCAAAAGCTCCATAAGTATTTAAAAGTTTCCAAAAATCACTCATATCACTTGGAAAAAAATTTCTTGAAATATAATTAGCAAAAAAGACAAAAATCACAAAGTCATAAAATTCTAAAGCTCCACCTAAAGAAGATAAGGAAAGAGTTTTATAATCACTTCTTTTTAAACTTTTTGGCATTTAAATACTTTCTTTTTTTGTAGTAATTTTATAATTATAGTGAAAAAATATCATAGTTTGTCAAAAAATATTAAAAATTTAAAAAGAAAAATTGTGTTAAAATAATAGTTTTGTATTTTAATAGAAAGGAGAATGCATTGGCAAAAGATGATATTATCGAAATCGATGGTAATGTAATCGAAGCTTTACCTAATGCAACTTTTAAAGTTGAATTAGATAATAAACATGTGATACTTTGTCATATTGCAGGTAAGATGCGTATGCATTATATTAGGATTATGCCTGGCGATAGAGTTAAAGTAGAGCTAACGCCTTATAGTCTAGATAAGGGTCGTATTACATTTAGATACAAATAAGTCTAAGTTGTTTAAAAGCAAAAGTAAAGTATAATTAGCACTTTTGCAGAAATTGCAATAAAACTGTATGAAGAAGTATTTTCAAAATCACCACTTATTTTGAAAATAGTTGGTTGCTCTAAAAACCTGGTGCAGTTGTAAAAAAGTGGAATTTACAATAACAGGAGTAAAGCATGAAAGTTAGACCATCTGTTAAAAAGATGTGTGACAAATGCAAAGTAGTTCGTCGTAAAGGCGTAGTTCGCATTATTTGCGAAAATCCAAAACACAAACAAAGACAAGGATAATTTATGGCTCGTATTGCAGGTGTGGATTTACCAAAGAAAAAAAGAATTGAATATGGCTTGACTTATATTTATGGTATAGGTTTACATACTTCAAGAAAAATCTTAGATAAAACAGGAATTTCTTATGATAAAAGAGTTCATGAGCTAAGTGAAGATGAAGCAGCAGCTATCCGTAAAGAAATTCAAGAAAATTATATGGTTGAGGGTGATCTTAGAAAACAAGTTGCTATGGATATCAAAGCATTGATGGATCTAGGAAGCTTTAGAGGCTTAAGACATAGAAAAGGCTTACCAGTTCGTGGTCAAAAAACTAAAACAAATGCCAGAACTAGAAAAGGTAAGAGAAAAACCGTTGGTGCAAAATCATAAGGATAGAAAATGGCAAAAAGAAAAGTAGTTAAGAAAAAAGTAGTTAAAAAAAATATAGCTAAAGGTATAGTTTATATCAGTGCAACATTTAATAATACTATGGTTACTGTAACTGATGAAATGGGAAATGCTATTGCTTGGAGTAGTGCAGGTGGTTTAGGATTTAAAGGTTCTAAAAAATCAACTCCTTATGCAGCACAACAAGCAGTAGAGGATGCTTTAAATAAAGCAAAAGAACATGGTATTAAAGAAGTAGGTATTAAAGTACAAGGACCAGGAAGTGGTCGTGAGACAGCGGTTAAGAGTGTAGGTGCTATGGAAGGTATTAAAGTAACTTTCTTAAAAGATATTACCCCATTAGCTCATAATGGTTGTAGACCACCAAAACGTCGTCGTGTCTAAGAATAAGATATAAGATTTAGGAGAATTATAATGGCAAGATATAGAGGACCAGTAGAGAAATTAGAAAGACGACTTGGCGTAAGCTTGGCAATGAAAGGCGAAAGAAGATTAGCAGGTAAAAGTGCTTTAGATAAACGCCCTTACGCACCAGGTCAGCATGGACAAAGAAAAGCTAAAATTAGCGAATACGGACTTCAATTAAGAGAAAAGCAAAAAGCTAAATTTATGTACGGGGTTAGCGAAAAACAATTTAGAAGATTATTTAGTGAAGCTGCTAGAAAAGATGGCAACACCGGTGCACTTTTAATTCAGCTTTTAGAACAAAGACTAGATAATGTTGTTTATAGAATGGGTTTTGCTACAACACGTCGTTTTGCTAGACAACTTGTAACTCATGGACATATTTTAGTAAATGGTAAAAGAGTGGATATTCCTAGTTATAGAGTAGAAGCAGGTCAAAAAATTGAAGTGATTGAAAAAAGCAAAAACAATCCTCAAATTTCAAGAGCGATCGAACTTACTGCTCAAACTGGTATAGTTGCTTGGGTTGATGTAGAAAAAGATAAAAGATTTGGAATTTTTACAAGAAAACCTGAAAGAGAAGAAGTTATCATTCCAGTTGAGGAAAGATATATTGTTGAGTTGTACTCTAAATAATAAAGGTTTTTGATATGAGACATATTACAACTTCTGCTTATACACCAACAGAGTTTAGTATTGAAAATATCAGTGATACAGTAGCAAAAGTAAGTGCATGGCCTTTTGAAATCGGCTATGCTATTACTTTGGCGCATCCTTTGCGTCGTTTGCTTTATTCAAGCACAGTAGGTTTTGCTCCAACAGGAGTTAAAATCAAAGGCGTAGCACATGAATTTGATAGTATGCGTGGTATGCTTGAAGATGTAGCATTGTTTATTATCAATCTAAAAAAATTAAGATTTAAATTAAAAACAGATTCTGAAAAAGAAATCGTAACTTTTAGTTTTAAAGGACCAAAAGAAATTTGCGGAAAAGACTTAGACAATGAAGTTGTTGAAGTTGTGAATGCAGATAGCTATCTTGCAACGATTAATGAAGATGCAGATTTAGAATTTACTTTAATCATTGAAAAAGGTATAGGTTATGTGCCTTCTGAAGAAATTCAAAATTTCTTAGATCCTGAATTTATAGCACTTGATGCATTCTTTACTCCGGTAAAACATGCGGTTTATGATATAGAAAAAGTGCTTTTTGAAGATAATCCAGATTATGAAAAAGTTGTTTTTACAATCACAACCGATGGTCAAATTTCACCAAGTGATGCTTTTAAAAATGCTTTAGAAGCAATGTATAAACAATTATCAGTGTTTGATAAAATCACTAATGCACAAAGCGTTGTAAGAAGTCAAACACCAAATAATGAAGTAGAACATGTAAAATTACTTCAAAATATAACTGAGTTAAATTTAAGTGCAAGAAGTTTTAACTGCTTAGAAAAAGCAAATGTATTTTATATCGGCGAGCTTGCTTTAATGAGTGTTAGCGAACTTGCAGATTTAAAAAATCTTGGTAAAAAATCTTTAGATGAGATTAAAAGTGTAATGGAATCTATAGGTTTCCCTATGGGAAATTCAAAACTCAGTGATAGTGCAAAAGAAACGCTAAAGAAAAAAATTACAGAATTAAAAGCACAAAATGAAGGATAATCAATGAGACATAGACATGGATATAGAAAGTTAGGTCGCACTTCTACTCATCGTGCAGCCTTATTAAAAAACCTTACTATTGCTATTATTAAAGCAGGTAAGATAGAAACAACATTACCTAAAGCAAAAGAATTAAGAGGTTATGTTGAAAGATTGATCACTCGTGCAAGAAAAGGTGATTTCAATGCTCACAGAGCAGTTTTTGCTAGCTTACAAGATAAAGAAGCTACAAATAAACTTGTAACGGAAATCGCACCTAAATTTGCAGATAGAAACGGTGGTTATACAAGAATTATTAAAACAAGAATTCGCCGTGGTGATGCTGCAGAAATGGCTTTCATCGAATTCGTAGCTTAATTTTTAGCCTTTTTAAAGGCTAAAAACTTCTTATTTTTATTTATTTATTTACTTACTATTTTTTGTATTTTTATCCATTTTTTGCTACTATTAATCTTTTAACTACAAAAAAGGAAAAAAATGCAAGAAAATTCAAGATTACGCATAGCTATACAAAAATCAGGTCGTTTAAGCAAAGATTCTATTGCCTTGCTTGAGTCTATAGGTGTAAAACTTCGCATACACGATCAAAGCTTGATTGCTTTTTCTACAAATTTACCTATTGATTTACTTAGAGTAAGAGATGATGATATACCAGGATTAATTTTTGATGGAGTAGTGGATCTTGGCATAGTTGGGGAAAATGTTTTAGAAGAAAATGAGTTAGAAAGAAAATCAAAAAACGAAAATGCAGATTTTATCATGCTTAAAAAGCTTGATTTTGGTGGATGTCGTTTGTCTTTAGCATTGCCAGAAACTAGCGAGTATAAAGGTATAGAAAGTTTTAAAAATTTACGTATAGCAACTTCTTATCCACAGCTTTTAAAGCGTTTTATGGAAGAAAATAATATTCCTTATAAAACTTGTATGTTAACAGGCTCAGTTGAAGTAGCACCAAGTGCAAATTTAGCCGATGGAATTTGTGATTTGGTTTCAAGTGGAGCTACTTTAAAAGCAAATGGACTTAAAGAAGTTATGGTAATTTATAAGTCAAAAGCTTGTATTATCCAAAGAAAAGAAAGTTTAGCTTCACACAAACAAGAATTAATCGATAAATTACTCATTAGAATTCATGGAGTTATGCAAGCAAGAGAGTCAAAATACATCATGTTGCATGCTCCTATTGAAAAGCTAGAAAAAATTACAGCTTTATTACCAGGTGTTGAAAAACCTACGATTTTACCTTTAGAAAATGATAAAGCTAGAGTGGCACTAAATATGGTAAGTCAAGAAAATTTATTTTGGGAAACTATGGAAGCTTTAAAAAAAGAAGGTGCAAGCGCGATTTTAGTTTTACCTATTGAAAAAATGCTCTCTTAAAGGATAAACATGCAAATACTGGATTTTGAAAAATTAAACCAAAGCGAACAAGAATTAGCACTCAAGCGTCCTGCTATAAGCGCTAATGCACAGGTTAAAACCATAGTAGAACAAATCATTGAAGATGTCAAAGTAAATGGTGATGAAGCTTTAAAACAAATGGCCATAAAATTTGATAAAGTAGAGTTAAATTCTATAAAACTAAGCGATGAAGAGCTTAGCAGTTTAGCAGAGCAAATTGATGATGAGTTAAAACAAGCTATTAAAATAGCTTATGAAAATATCTATAAATTCCACAAAGCTCAAGAAAGTCAAACCATAGAGGTTCAAACCTTTGAAGGGGTAACTTGCAAAGTGCTAACAAGAGCCATTGAAAAAGTAGGGCTTTATATACCAGGAGGCTTAGCACCACTTTTTTCAACCGCACTTATGCTAGCTATCCCTGCTAAAATTGCAAAATGTAAATTCATAGCCTTAGCTTCCCCAGCGCCACTGCACCCTGCTATTGCTTTTGTAGCAAAGCTTTGCAAAGTTGATGCAGTGTATCAAATAGGTGGAGCAGGAGCCATAGCAGCGCTTGCTTATGGAACGCAAAGTGTGCAAAAAGTAGATAAAATTTTTGGTCCAGGAAATGCCTTTGTAACTGAAGCCAAAAAGCAAGTTAATAATCATGGAGTAGCTATTGATATGCAAGCAGGCCCTTCTGAAGTGCTAGTTTTAGCAGATGAGTTTGCTAATGCTAAATTTATAGCTTCAGATTTACTCTCGCAAGCTGAGCATGGAGCAGATTCTCAAGCGATTTTAGTTTGTACAAGTGAAAAATTAGCCAAAGATGTAGATAGTGAAGTTGCTTTACAGCTTGAAAAACTCTCGCGTAAAGAAATTGCTTCAAAATCTTTAGCACACTCTAAAATCATTCTTGCAAAAGATATAAAACATGCCATAAGTATTTCAAATGACTATGCACCCGAGCATTTGATCATTCATACACAAAATCCATCTAGCTTACTTGATGATATTATGCATGCAGGTTCGGTATTTTTAGGTGAGTATTCTCCAGAATCCATGGGAGATTATGCAAGTGGGACAAATCATGTATTGCCAACTTATGGTTTTACTAAGTCTTATTCTTCATTAGGGCTTGCTGATTTTATGAAAAGAATGACCGTGCAAGAACTTAGTAAAGAAGGCTTTAAAAAACTTGGGCCTGTGGTGGAAGTTTTAGCAGCAGCTGAAGGGCTTGATGGGCATAAAAACGCCGTGAGTTTAAGATTAGAAAGTCTAAAATGAGTGCAAAAATTTTATTTATCGATAGAGATGGCACGCTCATTGATGAGCCAAAAGATGATTTTCAAATCGATTCTTTAGAAAAGCTTGAGTTTGAAAAAGGTGCCATCAATGCACTTTTAAAGTTAAAAAATTTTGGTTTTAAATTTGTTATGGTGAGTAATCAAGACGGCCTAGGCACAAATTCTTTTCCTAAGGAAAATTTTGACAAGGCTCATGAAAAAATGCTAAGTGTTTTTCAAAGTTGTGGTATAGAATTTGAAGATATCTTTATATGCCCGCATTTTGAGCATGAAAATTGCGCCTGCAGGAAGCCAAAAACTGCCATGCTTGAAAACTATATCAAAAATAAACTTTATGATAAAAACAAAAGTTTTGTCATAGGCGATAGAGACAGCGATATGCTTTTAGCGCAAAATCTTGAAATTCAAGGTTTAAAATATGACAAAAACGATTTTAACTGGGAGCAAATCGCTGATTTTATCTTGCAAAATTACCGCAGTGCTTGTATAGAGCGTAATACCAAAGAAACCCAAATTCAAGTTAAAATAGCTTTTAATGAAAAAACAAAAGCTAATATAAAAACAAATATCGCATTTTTTGATCATATGTTAGAGCAAATTGCTACGCATGCGAATATATCTTTAGAGATAAAATGCAAAGGGGATTTAGAAGTTGATGAACACCATAGCGTAGAAGATGTCGCACTTGCTTTGGGCGAGGCTATTAAAAATGCACTAGATCAAAAAATAGGCATTGCAAGATATGGCTTTGTTTTACCTATGGATGAGTGCTTGGCAAGTTGTGCGATTGACTTTTGCAATAGACCGCATTTAGTTTATAAGGCTAAATTTAAAAAAGAAAAACTTGGAGAATTAAGCACAGAAATGATAGAGCATTTTTTCTACTCACTAAGCTATGCTATGGGTGCGAGTTTGCATTTAAAAGTTAAAGGCAAAAACGATCATCACAAAGCCGAAGGACTTTTTAAAGCTTTTGCAAGAGCTTTAAAAATGGCTATAAAAATAGAAAATGAAAACCTAGCAAGCTCAAAAGGAGTGATATGAAAAATTTTTTTATAATGCAAGTGTTTGTGAAATATGATCGCTTATTATGTTATATGAGACTCAACAATGAAACAAAAAGATAATGTTATAGAAGCTTTTAAAAATAATAATAACTTTGCAACTTTAAGTCAGCTTTATATGCTGACAGATGTTAGTAAATGGGAAACAAAAACACCTTTTGCAAGCATTAGAAGAATATTACAAACAAATAAAGAATTTTATAAAATCACAGCAGGACTTTGGGGTTTAACAGAGAAAAAGCATGAGATTGAAAAAAAATTAAATTTGATAAATAACGAATGTCAGTTTAGTCATTCTTATTATCAAGGACTTATTGTCTCAATTGGAAATTTAAGAGGCTTTCAAACTTTTGTTCCTAGTCAAGATAAGAATAAATATTTTATGGATACTAGGTTAGGCGACTTGGCTACTTTAGATTCTCTTTATAGTTTTACATATGATGAATTGACACAAAAAGCTAAATTTAGCGATTGTATTTGGTTTAATGAACGAAAAATGCCTCATGCTTTTTATGAGGTAGAGCATTCTACTAATATAAAAAATTCTATTAACCGTTTTTATGAGCTTCAAGATTTTAGAGCAAAATTTTTTATTGTTGCGCATAAAAATAGATATAGAGAATTTCAAAATATAATTTCAAATTCTATTTATGAAAAAATAAAAGATATTGTATATTTTGCAGATTATGAGAGTATTGCTAAGCAATATGAGAAAGAGAGTGTAAAATATGAAATGGGAATTTAATTTTTCAAGAAAGTGTTTATCATGAAACTAGCTATTATAGATACAGGTTGTGCGAATTTGGCTTCACTTGCTTTTGCGCTTGAGCGTTTAGGACAAAAAAGTATTATCACACATGATTTAAAAGAACTCTCACAAGCAGATAAGCTTTTGCTTCCTGGGGTTGGCACCGCAGCTAAAGCAATGGCTAATCTACAAACACTTAATTTAGAAAATTTTATCCAAACTACCACAAAACCACTTTTAGGTATTTGTCTTGGTATGCAAATTTTGGGTAAATTTTCAGAAGAATTACACCAAAAAACACTTGGTATTATGCCTTTTGAGACACAAAAATTCCAAGAAAAAGCAAATTTTACTTTCCCACATATGGGGTGGAATCAAGTCTTTAGCTCTCATGAGCTTTTTAAAGGCTTAGATGGGGCTTATTTTTATTTTGTGCATAGTTATTGTGTGAGTTTAAATGAATACACCATTGCAGAGTGTGAGTATTCTACTAAATTTAGTGCAAGTTTAAACAAAGACAATTTTTATGGCGTGCAGTTTCACCCTGAAAGAAGTGGTGAAGCGGGTGAAGTATTATTAAAAAATTTCATAAATATGTAGGTAAAAATGCAAACTCAAATCATTCCAGCATTAGACTTAATAGATGGCAAAGTAGTAAGGCTTTATAAAGGAGATTATACTAAAAAGCAAGAATACAGCTTTGATCCTTTAGTTAAATTTCAAGAGTATGAGGCTCAAGGCATTGCTTGGCTTCATTTGGTGGATTTAAGCGGTGCAAAAGATCCTAGTAAAAGACAACTAAAACTCATAGAAAAGCTAGCTTCAAAAATTAGAGTAAATCTTCAAGTAGGTGGAGGAATTCGCACTAAAGATGAGGTTAAAGCTTTGTTTGATAGCGGTGTTAAACGCGTAGTTATAGGCTCTTTAGCGGTTAAAAACAAAGCCTTTACACAAGAGCTTTTAAATGAATTTGGCGTAGAAAATATAGTCTTAGCACTTGATAGTATTTGTATTAAAGATGAGTTTTTTGTGGCTGTTGATGCATGGAGTAAAACAAGCGATGAAAAATTATTTGAGCTTTTAAATTTTTATAAAGATGTAAAACATATCTTATGCACAGATATTTCTAAAGATGGCACGATGAGTGGAGCAAATATCACTTTATATAAAGCTTTACATGAGAAATTCCCACATTTACAAACCCAAGCAAGTGGAGGCGTGGCGAGCTTAGAAGATTTTAAAAAGTTAAATGGCATAGTAAGTGGTATCATCGTAGGTAAAGCCTTGCTTGATAAAGAATTTAGCATAAAGGAGGCTCAAGAATGCTTGCAAAACGCATAATCGCATGTTTAGATGTAAAAGATGGTAGAGTAGTTAAAGGGGTGCAGTTTAAAAACCATGAAGATATGGGCGATATCATAGAACTTGCTAAATTTTACTCACAAAATGGCATTGATGAGCTTGTATTTTATGATATAACCGCTTCAGCTAAAAATGAGCGTATTGATAGAACTTGGGTAAGCAAAGTAGCACAAAATATCTCTATACCATTTTGCGTCGCAGGGGGTATAAAAAGCGAAGATGACGCAAAAGAGCTTTTAGCAAATGGTGCTGATAAAATTTCTATTAATTCCCCTGCTTTAAATGACCCTGATTTGATTTCACGCCTTGCAAAAAACTTTGGAGTACAATGTGTAGTCGTAGGCATAGATACTTTTAAAGATGAAAACAATGAGCTTTTAGTCTATAAATACACCGGAGATGAGAGCAAATCTCATCATAGTGGTAAAAAAACACTAGAATGGGTAAAGCAAGTATGCGAGTTAGGAGCGGGTGAAATCGTGCTAAATATGATGAATCAAGATGGCATGAGAAAGGGTTATGATCTTGATCAACTTGCTAAAGTTAGACAAATTTGTCCTGTGCCTTTAGTAGCAAGCGGTGGCGCAGGAGCTAAAGAGCATTTTTTAGACGCTTTTAAACTTGGTGTTGATGGAGCTTTGGCAGCTTCTGTGTTTCATAAAAAACTTATAGATATTAAAGAATTAAAACTATTTTTAAAAGATCAAGGCATACAAATTCGTATTTAAAAGGAAAAGCTATGAAGATAAATGAAGAAGAATTTATAAAAAGCATTAACTGGCAAAAGGTTAATAACCTTGTTCCTGTGATCATACAAGATTATCATTCTTGTGAAGTTTTAATGCAAGGTTTTATGAATGAAGAGGCATTAAGAGAGAGTTTTAAGCACCAAAAGGTTGTATTTTACTCACGCACTAAAGAGCGTTTGTGGATGAAAGGTGAGCAAAGTGGGAATTTTTTACATATCATAGATATGGGACTTGATTGTGATAGAGATTGTATTTTGATTTTAGTTAAACCTAGCGGCGCTACTTGTCACACGGGTGATACTTCTTGTTTTGAAACACTTTCTAAAAAGGCTGATTTTGTGTTTTTATCGCGTCTTGAAAGACTTATTAATTCACGTAAAAACACTTGCGCAAGTTCTTCTTACACGGCTGAACTTTTTTCAAAAGGTACTAAACGCATAGCGCAAAAAGTAGGCGAAGAAGGCGTTGAAACCGCTTTGGCTGCTACTATTAAAGACAAAGATGAGCTTATAAATGAAGCTGCTGATTTACTTTATCATTTAGAAGTGTTATTAGCTGATGCGGATTTGAGTTTAAATGATGTGATTGCTAAATTAAAAGAAAGAAATAAAAGTTAAGCGTGATTTCTCACGCTTAATTAAGCAATATTTTTGAAAAGATTCACTAACTATATCGAGTAATTTTAAAAAAACTTTACACATTAAAACCTAATTTTTGATTTATTTTCTACTTTTTAATTTCATTTTACTTGTATTTTGGAACACTTATTGCTTTATATCTGCTAAGCAATAGAAGATTGTGAGATATTCACAAAGCAATATTTTTTAAAGGATTTAATTATGATGAGATCTCTTTGGGCTGGGGTTTCAGGACTCCAAGCACACCAATACGCAATGGATGTAGAAGGTAACAACATAGCAAATGTTAATACATTTGGTTTTAAGTATTCTCGTGCGGATTTCTCAACGCTTATGAGCCAAACTTCTAAGATAGCTACAGCTCCAGATGGCAACCTAGGTGGTAAAAACCCTATGCAAGTTGGACTTGGTGCGGGTGTAAATTCTACTACTAGAATTCACTCTCAGGGTAATATTCAAACTACAGATAAAAACACCGATATGGCTATTAATGGGGATGGATTTTTCATCGTTTCAAATGATGGTGGTACCACACAGTTTTTTACTCGTGCAGGGGACTTTAAAACGGATGCGGTAGGAAATTTCGTAGATAATAACGGCTACACCGTTCAAGGTTGGAATTATAATCAAGAAACAGGGCAAATTGACTCTTCAACTTCAGTGCAAGATATAGTGATCCCACCTGGTATGAGTATGCCTGCTAGACCAAGTACTTCAGTAAAACTTACAGCAAATTTAGATAGTGGTAATACTTTAGGTATGAATGCTTCTGCTAAGCGTCCTATCTATGCTCTTGATTCTACTCATGGTAGAAGAGATGATATAGGCAAACCTATAGATGAAAATGATACGGGACATACTGAGTTTTACACTACTTCAAAAAGTGGAGCCCAAGTAACCGAAAAAGGTGTAGACATGGGTGTGGTGTTTAACGCTCAGGGTGAAGGTTTAAATTTAAGAGATGGGCAAGGTATGTGGGTGAGTTTTGCTGATGCTAAATGGCAAGCACCTGCTTTTGCGAATGCAGATTTACCTACTAATGCTACAGAGTTTAAGCCAGACACTAATTATACTTTTTGGGGTTATGAAGCAACTGATGGAACAAAACATCCGGCAAAATTAGATATTACAATTAATGGTGTTAATATAGTAGCCGAGGGTATTGGTAGGGATACTTTTATTAATGCCATCAATGCTAAGACTTCAGAAACTGGCGTAGTAGCAGCTATAGTAGATGGTAGAATGACTTTTACTAACGATAATAGCACAGGAACTACAGCAAAATCAAAAAATTTGCATATCACAGTAAATGCAGCTGCTAATACTGCAGGACAAGTGCTAGCTACAAATAATACAGGACAACCTGCAGTATCTGTTCCACCTGCAGGATCAAATATTATAGGCAATGCAGCAAATCCTATAGAAGTCATTACAGCACATGAGTATATTTATAGCTCAAATAGTGTAGATATAGGAGCTAATCCTAATCCAGGCGCAGATACACAAGAAAATGCTAATATGCCTAGTGCAAAAGGACAAAGAACCTTCCATACTACAGAAGACTTAAGAGAGCTTTTGCAAAGAGATGCTAGATATGCTGTAGATTATGATGGTAATGGAAGTATAGTAAATTGGCAAAATGGTGGCGTTGGAGCTGATGCTAATCCTGGTGTAGAAGTAGTAGTAGAAAGTGATGGTAGATTTAAAATAACCAATCCAGCAGGTGATAATGCTAAGGATATGACTTTTAAAGTTACAGGTTATTCTAATGAAACTAATAAAATCGCTACAAATGATAAATTCACAGCGATGTTTAGCGCCTTAGATGGAAATTTTAATGCGGGTAATAATGAAAAATACTCTCAAGACATGTATCTTTCAGCGCATACTGCTAGTATAGAAATCTTTGACTCATTAGGAACTAGACATGAGCTAACTGTGCAATTTACTAAGCAGAGTAAAACAGCAGATGGTGGAGCTGAATGGTCTATCATCATCTCAGTGCCTGAGCCTGCAGAGATTAATTTCAGTGGTGATGGAGCTCCGGGAAATATAGTAGTAGGAAATTTAAGATTTGGTAATGATGGATCTCTTCAAAGCTATACACCAAATGTATTAAATTTCACCGGAAATAACGGCTCAAAACCTGATCAAGTTATAAAACTTGACTTTGGTACAACAGGTGGTTTTGATGGTTTAACAAGCTATGATAAAGACTCAGCTACCACTAAACAAGAAACTGATGGTTACACAGGGGGTAACTTAAAGCCAGATGCATTAAGAACTGATGAGAATGGTTATATCTATGGAGAATTTACAAATGGTAAAACTCTAGCTCTAGCTAAGGTTGCTCTAGCTACTTTCCCAAACAACATGGGTCTTGAAGAAATGGGTAATAACCTTTTCAAAGCGACAGCAAATTCAGGAACACCTACTATAGGCCATGCTGGTGAAGGTGGTAGAGGGGGCTTAAAAGGCTCAGCTATAGAAATGTCAAACGTGGATTTAAGTCGTGCATTAACAGAGCTTATCGTAATCCAAAGAGGTTATCAAGCAAACTCAAAAACGATTACCACAAGTGATCAGCTTTTAAATACTTTGCTTCAATTAAAACAATAATTCTAACCCAAGGTTTTAAAACCTTGGGATCAAGCTTTACAAGGTTATCGAGGTAGCCTTGTAATACTTGATAGCCTTGAAGCCTTCAATCTATTGCTAACTCACTTCTTTCTTGCCTTAAGGAGTGAGTAGCATGATTTGCATATCGACAAGTTAAAATAAAAATTTATAAACTTGGATTTTTAAAATTTATCATTAATGGTTCTAGCCATTTGGTAGTTTCAAATACTTCTAGCTTGCTGTTTTTAAATTCTAAGAGTTTTTTATAATTTTGAGTATTGTCAAAAATAGTAATGTGATTACAGAATTTAGCAACGGTGTTAAAATTTTGTAAAGATTCATAGTATCTTTTTTCTATAAGTTCTTCTTTTATATCATGCCCGCCTTTAGCTACGCGAATTTTAACTCTTTGTTTTGCTGTGTTTGGAGAGTCTAGCCCGATGTAGTAAAGATTTATAGTGTAAGAATTTTTTGTAGCTTTTTGAATAAAGATAAAATGCTAGTGCCACAAAGTGTGGTTTCTTGGTTAAAATCATAAGCTTTTTTGATATAGTTTTCACGCATTTTAATGGCTATCCTTGAAGCTCTAAATTGATCTTCTTGATTTTTCCAGTCGCCAAAGCTACTTACGATTTCATCGATGTTGATTCTAAGTCCAAAGTCTTTGTTTTTTTCAAGTTCATTATAATACAAGGTAGTTTTTTTCCACATCCTTCGGCTCCTGCAAAAATAGTAGCTATTTTTTTCATTAATAAAGCCTTTATTGATTGATGAGAAATTTTAACATAAATTGTTTATAAGTGTTTTGAAAATAAATATAAAGTTTTTTAAAAAAGGTTCGATATAGTCAGTGAATCTTTTCAAAAATATTGCTTAATTAAGCGTGAGAAATCACGCTTAACTTCTTTTTGATTTTATTTAACTTTCTTTTATTGATTAAACTTAGATAAGAAACCAAAGATAAAAACGCACAAGTGCCTAAAATAAGTGATAAAAATATAGGTGTATTAGCATTTAAAAGACTTACTAAAAATGCCATCACTCCTGCCATAGCAAATTGTGCTGCACCTAAGAGTGCTGAAGCACTACCTGCATTTTGTTTTGATCTTGCCATAGCTAAAGTGGTGGTGTTTGGCAGGATAAAACCTAAACTTGCTATAATCAAAAATAAAGGAATTTCAAAAGCCCAAAAACCTAGATCAAAAGTTGCTCCTAAAATGAGTAAAAAAGTTAAAAAAGTAATCATCATAAAAGATCTAGGTAATATATAATAAGGAGAAAAACGAAGAGCTAATCTTGCGTTGATATTTGCAAATATCACAAAGCCTAATGCATTTATACCAAAAAGTATAGCATATTGTTGTTCACTAAGATTAAAAATACGTGTAAAAATAAAAGATGATCCGGTTAAATAAGCAAAAAAACCTGCAAAGATTAAATTACCGCAAAGCAAATACACCACAAAACGACGGTCTTTTAAAATTTTTTTATAACCTTTTAAAACTTCTTTATGATTAAATTTTTTTCCTTTAGTATTATGATTGCTTTCTTTTAAGGCAAAAATAACAAGCATAAACAAAATAAAACCTAAAATAAATAATGTCAAAAATATACTACGCCAAGAAAAAAACTCAAGCAAAATCCCACCAAAAGTAGGGGAGAGCATAGGAGCTAAAGAGGTAAAAACCATCATTAGTGCATAAATTCCTGCCGCCTCTTTAAGTTCAAAAACGTCATTTACTATAGCTCTTGCTACAACTACGCCTACACAACCTCCCAAAGCTTCAAAAAAACGCAAAGCTATAAAAGCATGAATAGAATCAACCAAAACACAAGCAATACTCGAAGAAATAAAAAGAAAAAGTCCTATGTATAAAGGTTTTTTTCTGCCATATACATCACTTAATGGCCCATAAAAAAGCTGACCCAAAGAAAAGGCTATGAAAAAACTTGCAAGGGAAAGTTGAGTATAAAAAGAATTGGTTTGAAAGCTTTTTTCTACTTCATTTAAAGCAGGCAAATACATATCAGTTGAAAGTGGTGCAATAGATGATAAAAAAGCCAAAATTATAATAAGCTTGAGTTTTTCAAAACCTTTTATCTGTGTGTGCTGTTGCATAAGTATTCCTAAAATATTTTTATCATTGTATAGTAAAAGAATTTAAAATAAGCAATAATTTACATTTTTTAAAGGCAAATAAGATAAAATTAAACTAAAAATAATCAAGGAAAAGTTATGAATATGCCTTTTAGTGATGAGGAATTAATCGAGCCTGTAAAAGCAAGTCTAGCTAAAACTATGCATATTTTAGAAAATGATGGCGGGGGGCTTGATTTTTTAGGTGTAAAAAATGGTGTAGTTTATGTAAAATTAACCGGAGCTTGTCATGGCTGTCCAGCTAGTGGGACGACTTTAAAATATGGTTTGGAAAAACAGCTTAAAATCGACATACATCCAGATATTTCTATAGTAAATTTAGCAGGCGGGGAAAGCGAATTTGCAAAATTATAAAAAAATAGCCATAGAGTGTTTTTATAAAAAAGATTTTAAAAATGCTAAGATGTATTTTTCTCTTGCTTATGAAAAGCGTAAAAACAAAAGACTTTTAACTTTTATTAGTATTTGTGATTTGGCGTTAAAAAGCCCTGAAGAAGCTTTTGTTTTTTTTGAATTTTTTATGCAAAATTATAAAAATACTAAAGTAGATAAAGACTTAGAAAAACTCATTAATCTTAGTCAAAGTGTGCAATTTGAGGAAGATAGTGAGGATTTTGAGGGTTTGAGTTATCAAGATTTTTTACTGAGTGAAGCAAAAGTTGGGTTTAAACAAGCTTTAGAAAATGTTATAATATCAAATAAACTTATCATTAATGATAAAGAAGACTTTGTGGATTTTTTAGAAAAACTTTTAGAGCACGGTTATAAAGATATGCTTGTAGCCTATATGGAAGATGTTTCAGCGCATTTTTATTCTAATTATAGATTTATCAAGCTTAGTGAGAAAATCAAGGAATTAAATTATGATAGTAAAGATTGAAAATACTTTCATTTGTGATAATTCTAATGAATGCGAAAAAGATTGTTTTTTCTTAAAAACTGTTCAAAATGAAAAATTTCTTCATCAAGCTTTAGAAAAACAAGCAAAAATTATAAGTATAGCTGAGTGTAAGAAACTTTTAAATATAGATGAAAATATAAAAATCATAGGCATAACAGGCACAAATGGTAAGACAACTACTGCAGGTGCTATTTATTCTATCTTGCTTGATTTAGGTTATAAATGCGCTTTGATGGGAACTAGGGGTAGTTTTATAAATGATAAAAATATCACTCCAAAAGGCTTAACTACTGCTCCTATTTTGCAAACTTTAGAGCTTTTATCTTTAGCAAGTAAGGAAAAATGTGAATTTTTAATTATGGAAGTAAGTTCGCATGCTTTGGTGCAAAACCGCATTGAAGGGCTTGAGTTTAAGGCTAAAATTTTTACTAATATCACTCAAGATCATTTAGATTTTCATGGGGATTTTCAAAACTACCAAGTGGCAAAAGAAAGTTTTTTTACTGATGAATGTATGAAATTTATCAATAAAGATGCAAAAGCTATAAATTTTAATGTCAAAGGTGCTTTTACTTACGGAGTAGAAAATCCAAGTTATTATCACATTAAAGCTTATGCTTTAAAAAACGGCATTGAAGCTGTGGTAAATTTTGGAAAAGAAACTTTTATGATTGACTCTTCTTTGGTGGGGCTTTTTAATCTTTATAATCTTTTAGCTGCAAGTGCTTGTGTGAATGAACTTGTAAAACCAAATTTAAAAGAGCTTGAAAAGGCCATTAGTAATTTTGGTGGCATTGAAGGTAGAATGCAAGTAGTCGCAAAAGATGTGATTGTAGATTTTGCCCATACACCTGATGGTATAGAAAAAGTTTTAGATGCTTTAAAGTATCGTGATTTGATTGTAGTTTTTGGAGCAGGGGGAGATAGAGATAAAACTAAGCGTCCGTTAATGGCTAAAATTGCCAAACACTATGCTAAAAACCTTATCATCACAAGTGATAATCCGCGTTCAGAAGAACCGATAGATATTATTAATGATATTTTAAGTGGCATAGAAAAAGATGAGAGTGTTTTTATAGAATGTGATAGAAAAGAAGCGATAAAAAAAGCATTAAAACTTAAAACTAAAAATGATTTTGTGGTGATTTTAGGTAAGGGTGATGAGACTTATCAAGAGATCAAGGGTGTAAAATATCCTTTTAATGATAAAGAAGTAGTATTAGAGATATTAAAAGAAGGAAAATAAATGTTTGAAAATATGGATTTTTCTAAAATGGGTGAGCTTTTAACTAAGGCTCAAGAGAAAGCAAATGAATTAGAGCAAGAGGCTTTAAAAAAAGAATTTAGTGCAAAAAGTGGCGGTGGTTTAGTAAAAGTTAGTGCTAATGGAAAAGGTGAAATCATCGATATAAATATTGATGATTCTTTGCTTGAAGATAAAGAATCTATGCAAATTTTATTAATAGCAGCGATGAATGATGTGATGAAAATGGTAGAACAAAATAAAAAATCAATGGCTAGTAATTTATTTAGCGGAATGGGAATGCTATGAGAATTTTACTTTGTATTTTAGGTATAACTTGTGTGCTTTTTGCTGTACCAAGACCGACTTTTAATGATTTTTTGGGTTGTTATGAAAAAAACAAAGCTAGTATGTTAATTTATGAGGGTTTACCTGCCTTTGCTTTAAATGAAAATACTCTAGCAGTGGTTAAAACTAAAAACGCGAAATTAAACAGCTATACCAAGTATGATCCTTTTTTAAATTTATATTTGGTAAAGACAGATTTTAGTTTAATCCCTGCTCCTATGGGAGATGAAGAAGAATTAACGCGCAATAGCTGGGTGGGAATTTTAGATAGTAATAAAAGCTATATAGGGCATTTGAAGTATTTTGGACAAAGTTTAACAGAACGTGATCAGCTTGATTTTACTTCTAAAATCGGAGAACTTAACTCGCCATGTTGTAAAATGTTAGGTATAACTTTAGAAGATGGCAAGCTCATAGGTAATCGTTATTTAAAACACTTTGCAAAATATCCTGATGTTTATTGGGGTGATATAGGTGTGGATTTTGATACGCGTGATGGCAAAATTTATGTAAAAAATGTGCGCAAAAATGGGCAATTTTTGCTTAATGATGAGCTTGTGAGTGTAGATGGACAAGTTTATGATGATTTAAGAAAACTAAATGAGAAAATTTTATTTGCCGATCGTGGTGCAACTTTGTATTTTAATATGCTAAGAGACAATAAAGATGTAAATATTTCCACGACAGTTTTTGATAAAGATTTAGGTGTATTTGCTAAACCTAAAAAAGTAGTTCAAGCTAAGCCAACTTCTTTTTATAGTAATCTAGGATTGCGCGTAGATATGAAAATGAATGTTACAGAAGTAACTCCAAATTCTAAAGCGCAAATGGCTGGATTTTTGAAAGGGGATAAAATTTTAAGAATTAATAATCAAAAAATCAACAATTTCAATGAGCTTCAAGCCATACTAAGTCAAGCTAATGTTTTTGATATTTTGATCTCAAGACAAGCAAGTAATATCCCTTCAGCTAAAAATAATGATTTTGAGCATTTTAATAAAGGATATTTTGACTTTTTTATAAGGCTAAGTAAGTGATTTTAGAAAAATTCAAACAGCATTTAGAGCGAAATTTTCCTAAAATTCAAAGCTTTCATCCGTTTTTCAATGAAGCTTTAAAATGGATGTTAGAAGCTGGTGGGAAGCATTTTAGAGCTCAACTGCTTTTAGGGATAGTGAATGCTAAAAATCCTGCTTTGTTTGAAAAAGCTTTAAATGCGGCTTTGGCTTTGGAATTTATCCACACTTACTCTTTAATACATGATGATTTACCTGCTATGGATAATGCCTCTTTGCGTAGAGGAAAACAAACTTTACACAAAAAATACGATGAAACCACAGCTATTTTAGTAGGTGATGCTTTAAATACCGAAGCTTTTTTACTGCTTTCAAGACTTGATTTAAAAGAAAATGTTAAATTAAAACTCATAGAAACTTTAGCTTTTAATGCAGGGCTTGGCGGTATGATTATCGGGCAAGCTATTGATTGTTATTTTGAAGACATGCCTTTAAATTTAGAGCAAGTTGAGTTTTTGCATATTCATAAAACTGCAAGATTAATCGCAGCAGCTTTAAGAATGGGTTGTGAAATTTGTGAGTTAGATGAAAAAGAATGCGAGCAAATTTATGAAATAGGGCTTTTGATAGGATTAGTTTTTCAAATCAAAGATGATATTATCGATGCGACTTTAGATACCCAAGAAGCAGGTAAGCCAACTCATAATGATTTGCATAAAAATTCTTTTGTAAAACTTTTGGGTTTAGAAGGCGCTAAAAAGGCAAAAGATGATAAAATTGCATTATGCGAAGAAAAAATGAAAAATTTAGACTCTAAGCTTGCTAATGAGCTTCAAGTTTTGATTGATAAATATTTAAAAGGTTAAACAATGTTACAAAAACAAGCCAACACTATAAGATTTTTATGTGCAGATATGGTACAAAAAGCAAATTCAGGCCATCCAGGTGCACCTATGGGTCTAGCAGATATTATAAGTGTTTTAAGTACTCATTTAGTGCATAATCCAAAAGATCCTACATGGTTAAATCGCGATAGATTAGTTTTTTCAGGCGGTCACGCTAGTGCTTTGCTTTATAGCTTTTTACATTTGAGTGGTTATGATGTAAGTTTAGAAGATTTAAAAAATTTCCGTCAATTACACTCTAAAACTCCAGGTCATCCTGAAATTTTTACCCCAGGTGTTGAAATCGCTACAGGACCTTTAGGACAAGGCATTGCAAATGCGGTTGGTTTTGCTATGGCAGCTAAAAAGGCAAGTTTGCTTTTGGGTGAAGATATTATCAATCACAAAGTATATTGTTTATGTGGTGATGGGGATTTACAAGAAGGAATTTCTTATGAAGCTTGTTCTTTAGCAGGACTTCATAAACTTGATAATTTAATCATCATTTATGATAGCAATAATATTTCAATCGAAGGTGATGTGGCTATTGCTTTTAATGAAAATGTAAAAGAGCGTTTTAGAGCGCAAAATTTTGAAGTACTCGAGATAGATGGGCATGATTTTGAGCAAATTGATTTAGCACTAAAAACTGCTAAAGAAAGTAAAAAGCCTTGCTTGATCATCGCTCATACTACCATAGCTAAAGGAGCTTTAGAGCTTGAGGGAAGTCATCATTCTCACGGAGCGCCTTTAGGTGAAGAGCTTATAAAAAAGGCAAAAGAAGTTTTAGGTTTTGATCCGCAAAAAACTTTTGAAATCCCAGAAGAAGTTAAAATTCGCTTTAGCACCGCAATAGAACTTGGGGATTTAGCACAAGCTAAGTGGAATCAAAAAGTGCAAAATTTAAATACAGAAAAACAAGCTTTATTAAAAGAGCTTTTAGAGCCTGATTTTTCAAAAATACATTTTCCTGATTTTAAAGGAAAAGATTTAGCTACTAGAGATAGTAATGGTATGATTTTAAATGCTATCGCTAAAGCTTTACCGGGATTTTTAGGTGGTAGTGCAGATTTAGGTCCATCAAATAAAACTGAACTTAAAGATATGGGCGATTTTCCAAATGGAAAAAATATCCACTATGGTATAAGAGAGCATGCAATGGCTGCTATATCAAATGCTTTTGCTAGATATGGTTTGTTTTTGCCTTATTGTGCTACCTTTTTTATATTTAGCGAGTATTTAAAACCTGCTGCAAGAATAGCAGCTTTGATGAGGGCTAAACATTTTTTCATTTTTACTCATGATAGCATAGGGGTTGGCGAAGATGGCCCAACACACCAACCTATAGAACAGCTTAGCACTTTTAGAGCTATGCCAAATTCATTAACATTTAGAGTGGCTGATGGGGTCGAAAATGCAAAAGCATGGCAGATTGCACTTAAAACTAATATGCCAAGTGTTTTTGTTTTATCGCGTCAAAAATTAAGTGCTTTAAGCGAGCCTGTTTTTGGAGATGTGGAAAATGGGGCTTATTTATTAGAAGAAAACGCAAATGCACAATTTACACTTTTAGCAAGTGGTAGTGAAGTATCATTGTGTGTAAAAACAGCTAAGATTTTAAAAGAAAAAGGTGTGGTTGCTAATGTAGTTTCTATGCCTTGTTATGAGTTATTTATTGCTCAAGAAAAGTCTTATAAAGAAAGAATTTTACAAGGTAAGGTTATAGGTGTTGAAGCTGCAAATTCAAACGAGCTTTATAGAATTTGTGATGAGCTTTATGGTATAGAAAGTTTTGGTGAGAGTGGTAAAGATAAAGATGTATTTGAGCATTTTGGGTTTAGTGAGGAGAAATTAAGCTCATATATTTTAAGTTTATGTAATGAAAAATAAAATCATCAAAGACATTAAAAACCAAGAATGTGTTTTTAGTGTCTTTGGTATATGGGATAAAACTAGTGTAGAAAAATTAGAAAAATTAGATTTTCCTACTCAAAAAAATATTATTTTTGATTATGCAAATTTAGATTTTATAGATACTGCTGGGATTAGGTATTTTCTAGCTTTAGAAAATGAACTTAAGCAAAAAGGTTTTGAGCTTAGTAGAGTAAATCTTAAAAGTGAGCATGCTAAGCTTTTTGAACTTTGTCAAAAACACTATAAAAGCTTTTATAATTCTCATGAAGATAAAAAAACAATCAAAGATTTTTTTGAAAATTTAGGAAAAAAGGTTGTTGAATCTTTTGCACTTTTGGTGCAGTTTTTAAATTTCATTGGGCTTATTATTTATACTTGTTTTAAAACACTTTTAAATCCTAAAAAACTTCGCTTTAAGGCATTTTTATATCATGTAGAAAATAGTGCTATTAATGCTTTGCCTATTATTATGCTAACTTCATTACTTGTGGGTGTAGTGCTTGCTTATCAAGCTGCGTATCAACTTGCACAATTTGGAGCTAATATTTATATTGTTGATTTAATGGGAATTTCTGCCACTAGAGAACTTGCGCCATTAATTAGTGCTATAGTTATAGCTGGTAGGAGTGCAAGTTCTTATACAGCCCAAATTGGAGTAATGAAGCTTACTGATGAAATAGATGCGATGAAAACTATGGGTTTTAAAGAAAGTGAGTTTATCATTTTACCTAGGGTTTTAGCCTTAGCACTTGCTATGCCTTTAGTAGTAATAGTAGCTGATATTTTAAGCATTATAGGTGGAATTGTAGTTGCTTGGTTTAGTTTAGAAATTAGTGCGAGTGAGTTTATGAGTCGTTTTAAAGAAGCAGTGGAGTTAAAACATATCATCATAGGGCTTATAAAAGCACCTATTTTTGGATTTTTGATTGCTTCTATTGCTTGTTTTAGAGGATTTTTTGTGCAAAAAACTACCGAAAGCATAGGTGTTTATACGACAAAAAGTGTGGTAAATGCTATTTTTTGGGTGATAGCTTTTGATGCAATTTTTTCTGTATTTTTAACAAAGGCTGGATTTTGATTATAAAAGCTAAAAATATTAGCACTTATTTTGGAAGCAAATGTGTACATGAAGATATTAGCTTTGAAGTGCATGATAATGAAATTTTTGGCATTTTAGGCGGTAGTGGTAGTGGTAAATCTGTACTTTTAAGACAAATGTTAATGCTTGAGCATTTTGATAAGGGTGAGTATGAAATTTTGGGTAAGAAATTAAAAAATATAAGTGATGAAGATGCTTTATTTTTGCAAAAACAATGGGGTGTTGTTTTTCAATATGGAGCATTATTTAGCTTTTTTAATATACTTGAAAATATTAGCATACCTTTAGTTGAATACACAAAGCTTAATAAAAATGATATCAAAGAAATAGCCATGATGAAGCTTAAGATGGTAGGGCTTGATGAGAGTGTGGCTAAGCTTTATCCAAGTGAGTTAAGTGGGGGTATGAAAAAAAGAGTGGCCATAGCTAGAGCTTTAGCACTTGATTCTAAATTGCTTTTTTTAGATGAGCCAACTTCAGGGCTTGATCCTTATAGTTCAAGAGAATTTGATGAATTGCTTTTGAACTTAAAGCAAAGTTTTAAACTATGTGTGGTTTTGATTACTCATGATAAGGAAAGTATGAAAAATGTATTAAATCGCTTTTTGATTATAGAGAATAAAAAAGTTGGTTTTTTGGGAAATGTTGAAGCTTTACAAGAGCAAAATCCAAGACTTTATGAGAGGTTTATGCAATAATGGAAAATAAAGCAAATTATATTTTGATCGGAATTTTTGTTTGTGTGTTATTTTTTATCAGCTTGTTTTTTATGGTGTGGTATGGAAATTTAAAAGATGAAAAATCATTCAAATATTATGAAATTTATATGGAAGAATCAGTTGCAGGGCTTAGTGTTAAAGCTCCAGTTAAATTTTTAGGGGTTGATGTTGGTAGTGTTGAAAATATTAGTATAGATAGCTCGAGCAAGCAACTAAGAGTAAAAATTTTAGTTAAGCTTGATTCTAGTTTAGTTGTTAAAACAGATACTTATGCAAGCTTACAAATTCAAGGTATAACAGGGTTTAAATTTATTCAACTTGCAGGCGGAAGTGAAGAAGCTAGCGTCTTAAAAGCAGATGATGATACTTATCCTATTATAACATCAAAAGAAAGTTTTTTGACAAGTATAGATAAGCAAGCAAATAATCTCTTAGAGCTTATTAATGTCTCAAAACTTAAGCTAGAAAATCTTTTAAGCGATAAAAATTTAAAAAATATCGAGCAAATTTTACAAAATTCATCAGAGTTATCTGCACATTTAAATGCTAATGCGCCAGCATTTTTAGCAAATTTAAATAAAACAAGCTCTAAACTTGGCAAAAGTGCAGATGAATTTTCAAATTTTTTAAACAATGCTAATAGCCAACTTAATGAGCTTAATAAAAGCAGAATGCTTTTAAATGAAAATTTAGATATTTTAAGAGTTTTATTTTTGGATTTTACGCAATTATTAAATAGTCTAAAGCAAAATCCTTCAAATGTAATTTATAAAGATAAAGCAACTCAATATGCTCCAGGAGAATAAAATGAAATTTTTATATATTAGTTTAATAACTATTTTTTTTAGTGCTTGTTCTTTGATTAGTCCAAGTCAAACTTTACCTGCAAATAAATATTTTAGTATTAATTTAGAAAAGCTAGAGCAAAGTCAAAATAAAAAAAATGCAACTATCATAGTTTCCTTACCTAAAGGCTTAGCTTATACTAATGAAATTTTTTATAAAAAAGATTATGCTATTAATACCTATGCTTATCATTTTTGGAAAGAAAATCCTGCTTTAATGATAAAATCTTTTTTGGAATTTCATTTGCAAGATTTGGGGGTATTTAAAGCAGTTTTAAATCAAGATAGTCTAGCCAGTGCTGATTATGTTTTAGAGAGCAAAGTAGATATATTAGAGCAAGATTTTAGTGATGAAGTGCATTCTAAAATAAAATTAGGTATTAATTTAAATTTAGTGCAAATAAACACCAAAAAACTTATAGCGAGTAAGTATTTTTACTACGAAAAAGAATTAAATGATAATAATCCTCAAATTTTAATCCAAAACTATGATGAGGTTTTTTTGCTTTTTGCTAAAGATTTTAGGATTTGGATAAATCAAAATTTGGAATAAAAAATGCTTTTCTTGTTATAGCAATAACAAGGAAGGTGTATTATGAGAGATGAATTAGAAATCTTGCAAAAACATTTAGGACAAGTAGGTTCAAGTATAGATGGTGCGAATTTAAAACACCAAACACAAAAATTTAGTCAAGATATTACCGATGCAAATGATTTTGTCGGTGCTTTGCAAATTTTAGATTCTTCATTGAAAAAAATTTCAAAACTTTTAGAAGACAAAAATTATGAAGATGTGCAAGATAAAGTTTTAATTGCAAGTGAAAGTTTGAAAATAGTAGATAGTTGCTCATTTTTAGGCAATGCTTTATTTGATAATAATTATAATGTAAATGTTGGTTCAAAGGCTTTTGCTTTTGAAATTTACAATCCTTTAAAAATTTTAGAAACAAGTGATTATGAAGGTATGAAAGCTTATATAGTTGATAAAAGAGAAGAAATAGCTTCTATGCTTAGTGAGCTTGCAGTAGCTATTGCTACTTATAGTCCTAGTCAAAGTTTTGGTGGATCAAGCCATGATCTTATAAATGATTTTGATTTTACTAAGCTTTTTAAATGATACTAAAGGCTAAAAAGCCTTTAGTATGTGTATTTATTTAATAACCCCACAAGCCATTCTAGCACCACCACCGCCAAGTGCAGCTGGGTGATCACTGTGATTGTCTCCTCCAAAATGTATCATTAGAGCATGGTTTTTAAGCTCATCAAGAGTTTTGATTTTTGGTGCTAATACAGGATTAGTTGCTTTCCCATCTTTTTCTACATAAAGTGGCGGTAAATCTCCTTTATGTCCTTTATCATCCCATGGACTTGAATGTGCATCAGTTTTTTCAGGATCCCAGTGGCCACCTGCTTTCATACCTAAACCTTTATCAGTTGCTCCACAATCAGCATTCGCATGAACATGAAAACCATGAATTCCACTTTCTAAACCTTGAAGATTTGGGTAAAATGCTACTCCATAAGAAGTTTGTACCGCTACTACTTCACCTGCGTTTTTGTTGGCATTTTTATCAAGAATTTCCATTTTGATAACTAAATGATCTTTTTGTGCTTTTGGATCAAAATTTTCTAAATTTGCCCCAATTAAGAAACTTGATGCCAGTAAAGAGCCTAGTATAATTTTTTTCATTTTCTCTCCTTTTGTTAAAAATTATTTTATTGTAACATATAATATTAATAAAAAATTATTTTTTATAAAATATAATAATCAAAAAACTTATAAAAAGGTCAAAATGTTAGTTTTTCCAAGAGACTTTAAAAAAGTTAGTCAAAATATTTTAAAAAATTCATTACTGTCGTTATGTTATTATCAAAAAAATTCAAGTAATAGAAATATAGAAATCGTATTTGAAGACTATGCTTTGGTTTTTATATTAGAAGGTTCTAAAGGTATTTATACTATTGATAATCATTTTAAAGTAAATAAAGATGAAATTATTTTTTTTACAAAAAATTCCTTTTCTATTAGAGATTATCTAAATGAGGCAAATACATATGAGTCTATTATTTTGAGTTTTAAAGAGAGTGTTTTAATAGAACTTGTTTTTAAATATCAAGATTTAATTTATAAGCTAAACTCTTTAAAGTGTGCTAAAAGTTTGTTTAGCCTAAAAACAGATTCTGTAACTAAGAGTATTTTTCAGTCGTTTTTACCTTGTATAAGCACTTCTAAAAACAATGAATATTTGCTTAGATTGAAATTTGAAGAATTGTTTTTATCTTTGCTATATAGTGAGGATAATGCAGAATTTCTAGCTTTTTTAAAGACTATCTTAAACGGTTTTAAATTAGATCTTTATAAGATGTTTGCATATTGTCAAAATGATTTTGAAAATGTAGCTTCTATGGCTAAATTTAGTAAAATGGATATAGCAAGTTTTAGTCGCAATTTTAAACAAAGTTTTGGTATAAGTCCTAAGGAATGGCTTGATAATAAACGCTTTGAAAAAGCCAAATTTCTATTAGAGTTTTCTACTAAGAATATTACTCAAATTTGTCACGAACTTGGGTTTAATTCTCCTGCTTGGTTTATAGCAAGATATAAAAAAAGATATGGTATTACTCCAAAACAAGAACAAAAATCAAAAAACTTATATTTTTTATCTTAAAAATGATAGATTTTATTTTTAAATTATATTAAAATTTGTGAATAAAAATTAAGAAAGGTAACAATATGAAAAAAAGTATTTTAGCTTTAGCTTTATTTGCATTTTGTAGTGCAAATGCTTTAGAGGTTCAAGAATTTAAAGGTTTTGCACATCCTGAAAGTGTGTATGTAGATGAAAGTGTAGTTTATGTGTCCAATGTAGGAAAAGAGTTAGCTCCACTAAGGAAAGATAATGATGGTTTTATCTCAAAATTAGATAAAGATGGAAAAGTTATAGAATTAGAATTTATCAAAAATCTTAATGCTCCAAAGGGTATGTCTAAAATAGGTGATACTTTGTATGTTGTAGATATTGATGTTTTATATGGTTTTGATGTAAAAAGTAAAAAAGAAATTTTTAAACTCCCTATAAAAAATGCAATATTTTTAAATGATATAGCAGTTTTAGATAATGATACATTACTAGTGAGTGATACAGGAACAGGATATATTCATAAGGTATTTTTAAAAGATAAAAAATACGAAAACTTTATCCATTTAGATTCAAAATATGGTGGTCCAAATGGATTGCTGATAGATAAAAATACTTTATTTATAGCAGGTTATGATCCAAGCGATAAAGCAGGTGGAAAAATTATCAGCGTTGATTTAAATACAAAGAAAATTCAAGAATTAAGCAACAAAATAGAACAGTTTGATGGTATTGTGTATGATAAAGATAAAAATCTTTTAGTATCTAGTTGGGGCAAAGATTTACAGGGATATATTTATACTTTAAAAGATAATAAAGAGATGAAATTAGAGTTAAATCCTATAAAAGGTCCTGCGGATATGTTTTTTGATGGTGAGTATTTATGGGTGCCAAAAATGGCAGAGAATGCCTTGATTAAAGTAAAATTATAAAAACTTTTAAGCCTTTTGGCTTAAAAGTCAAATAATTCTCCAAGCCAACTTTCTTTTTTCTTGTATTTATAGCTATTATTGTGATGATAGTTTGCTTGTTGGTTATAATTTTGTTGATGAGATGGTTGTGTACTTTGAGAAGAACTTCTTTCTATGATTTTATCAAGTTCACCACGATCAAGCCAAACACCACGACATTTTGGACAATAATCAATCTCAACCCCATTTCTTTCGCTCATCAATAAAGCTGTATTTACACAAACTGGGCAATTCATATTTATCCTTTATAAAAAATTTTATTAAAGTATATAGATTAAAAGTAAATTATGAGTTTAAATCCCAATCAATAGGACTTTTACCAAGTTTTAATAAAATTTCATTACTTTTTGAAAAATGTTTGCAACCTAAAAAAGCATTTCTTGCTAAGGGCGAAGGATGTGCCGCTTCTAGGATAAAATGTTTTTGAGGGTTGATTAAAACTTTTTTGTTTTTAGCATAATTCCCCCAAAGTAAAAACACCAAACCCTCTTTTTCATTGTTAAGTTTTGATATAACCGCATCGGTAAATTTTTGCCAACCAAAATGTGCGTGTGAAGCAGGTTTGTTTGCTTCTACACTTAAGATAGAGTTTAAAAGTAAAATTCCCTGTTTGGCCCATTTGCTAAGATCGCCATGTTTTGCTATAGGGATGTTTAAGTCGTTTTGCAATTCTTTGTAGATATTAAGCAAAGATGGAGGAATTCTAACTCCCATTGGCACGCTAAAGCTTAAACCCATAGCTTGATTTGGGTTATGATAAGGGTCTTGTCCTAAAAGTATGATTTTTAAATCTTGTAAAGGAGCTAGGTTAAAAGCATTAAAGATTAAATTTGCTGGTGGATATATAGTTTTTCCTTCGTTTAAGGCATTAATATAATGAGTTTTTATCTCTAAAAAATAAGGTTTTAAAAACTCATCTTTTAAAAATTCTTTCCAAGTTTGTTCCATTTTTATTTTTTCTAAACAAATATTCATTTTTATCCTTACCAAGAAAGTATAAACTCACTTCCTTCATTCTCTTTGCTTAAAACTTTAATGTTGATATTGTTTTTATCAGCTATTTGTTTAACTAAATTCAAGCCTATACCAAATCCACCTTGATCTTGATTAAAGCGCTTATAGCGTGTAAAAATTTGAGCCATTTCATTTTGACTCATACCTTGACCTTCATCTTTAATACTAAGTGTTTTTTCTTTTAAATAAATATAAATTTTCTTATGGGTATTAGTATATTTTATAGCATTGCTTAAAAGATTGTCGATTAAAATTTGTATTTCTTCTTTATTTGCATAGAAATTTTGCTCTAAAAGCTCTTTTTCAATGGTGAGATTTTTTTGTGAGATTAAAGTGTCAAAATATTCTAATCTTTGCTCTAAAAGTTCTTTCAAATTTATATCTTCCTTGGTATTTTCTTTTTGTATGAAAAAATTTAATGCTATGAGATTTTGATAGATATGATTTAAATTTTTACTTGCTAGTTTAATATGATTTAATTTTTTTGCATTATTTGGAGTTAAGCTATTATCATCAAATTTTTTAATACTAGCTAAAATCACACTTAAAGGCGTATTAATTTCGTGCGTAGTATCTTTAATAAAATCATTTAATGCTTTAAATTGCTCCTCAATATTTTTAAAAACAAGTGAAATTAATATATAGGCAATGATGGCAAGTATTAAAATACATATAAGAGTATAAAAAATAGTTTTTAATTTCAATTTCCAAAGCTCATTTGAAAAATCATTAATATTAATATTATTGTAATTATCTTGACGATATTGTTCTTTTTTAAAACCAAGATCATCAGTTTCCATAATAATATGAATATTTCTATATTTTAAAAATTTAAAGTAGTGTCTAGGTTTTTTTATGTAGCTTCTATCTATATAAGTATCAAGATTTCTAATTCTTAGAAATTCTATAAATAGTTTTTTGTTTTTATTATAAATAAAGTCATTTTTTTCTAATTGATTTAAAATACCTAAAGCTTCAAAGGATAGATTGCTAAAAATTATTTTTTTATCTGCAATGATGGCGAAAGATGTGTTAAGCTTGTTGGATATTTCTGTAAAGTTGATTTTTTCTAGTGGAATTTGGTTATGTTTTGACTCTATGATGTTTTGTAATATATAATTATGATGGGTATACATATGTGTAAGTTGATTTAAACGTATATAACTTGCTTCTTTTTGGTAAAAAGTGATAAAAAATAATGCAAGAAAAACTCCACTTGTGATAATATAAAGAGTTAAAATTTTAAAAATAGTGTTATTGAAATTTTCACTTTTCATCTTCTAACCTGATGGCATATCCTATATTTCTTTGATTAATAATCAAATCTTTACCAAGAATTTTCCTTAAGTTTTTAACATAAACTCTAAGACTCATAATTACAGGCTCTTCATCTAAGCTCCAAATTTCTTCAAATATAGTTTCTAAGCTTACAAAATGCGGACGTTTTTTTAAAAGTAAAGCTAAAAGCTCCTTTTCTTTGTTAGTGAGAGTGATGATTTGTTTATTTTGATAAAGAGTTTTGTTAATAGTGTCGAAATAAATATGCTTTGAGGGGCTTATTAAAATTAAATCTTCTTTTTGATGATTAAAATTTCGTTTGATTATATTTTTTACACGGATAATTAATTCGTCTATGTCAAAAGGTTTTTTAATATAATCATCACAACCTGATAAAAAACCTTGTTTTACATCATCAAGCATAGATAAAGAAGTTAAAAATATAGCAGGGGTGTTTTTAGCACTTTCTCTTAGTTCTTTTAAGACTTCAAAGCCGTTTCCTTTTGGAACTTTAACATCAAAAATCCAAAGATCAAAATTTTCTTCATAAGCTTTTTCTAGTGCCTCTTGTGCATCATATACACAAGAGACTTTAAAACCCTCATCGCTTAAGGCATCGCATATAATTTCGCTTAAACTTAAATCATCTTCGAGAAGTAAAATTTTTGTAGCCATTTTATCTCATTGGACAGTTTGCATGGTTTACTCTATGGTTTTGATGATCCATTGGATGTGCTTTGTGTGGATTTTTACCATAATGATACAAATTTAATTCTCTTATTTCTTTACCACTCATATTATCAGTTAATTTTTGCATATTTTCTCGTACTACAACCCTTCTTTGATTTCTTTCTTGTGGAGAGAGTTTAGAGATATTTTCACGTAAATTGCTTTTAAATTGTTGATGAAAATCTCTTGCGTCTTTGTATTTCATCTCATTCATTCTTTTTTTCATCTCAATAACTAAATCAGCTTGATCTTGTGCTTTTACACTTTTTGCAAGATTTAAAATCTCATCATTGCTTTTTTTAGAAAAATCAGCTCCTAGTGCAAATGAAGCCGCTAAAGAACCTACGATAAATAAACTTATAATTTTTTTCATTTTTTCTCCTTTAAATTAATGATGAGAAATTATAAAAGTTCAAAATAAAGCCAAAATGAAATTTATTGACAAACAAAAAGCACATTTGCTTTTAGGTTTTGTTTTTCATTTTTAACGATAGGCAATACAACACTATCTGCATTAGCTGCTAAGCTTGGAGCGTTGTGTTTGATATTGCAACTATCAAAATGAATGTTTTTTATCACGCAAGTTTTTGCTAAAGTTTTAGAATAATATTGAGCCTTTTCAAAAGCTTTTTTAAATGCAAGATCATATAAATCTTCTTTGTTTGCTTCTAAAATAGCCTCATCAAAACCAGCTTGTAAGGCTTTAGTATTAAAAGAGATGAAAACGTTGGTAGCGCTAATGCTTTCTATATCTTTTATAAGATTTTCATAGTCTTTACTTTTATTTTGTGGAATTTGGCAAGTGAAATTAGAATACAATCTATATCCATTTAACGTTTTTACCCCTTGATAATAATTATAATTTGGCTCTAAAGTATAGCTTCCGCCTTTACAGTAGTTTTCTTTTGCAATACGATCTGAGATTTCTTTAAATGTTTTAGCAATATAATTTTTTTCATCGCTAGAAACAATGGTTTTTTTACTAAGTTCTTCGCTCGCACTAAAATTTAAAGTAGCATTAAAGATATTTGGCATAATTTCATTAGATACTTCTATATTTCTTGAAAATTCTATATTTTGTTTATTGTGATTTTTTAAGCCTAAAAATTCAGTGTTAAAAACCACTCCTAGTACAAATAATACCAGACAAAGTAATCCTAAACCCAAACCTTTTAAAAAACTTTTCATTTTTACTCCTTTTTAAAAATATTTTTTTATTTTATCATAAAGCCTTTAAGAATAGATTGTATAATTTTTTAAAAATAAAGAAAGTTTTAATGCAAAAAATTCATGAAAATATTTTGAAATGGTACAACGAAAACGGTAGGAAAAGTCTTCCTTGGCGTATTTTGCATGATGAGTATAAAAAATACGCTAAAGCAGATGATTTAGAAAAATTAAAAAACATTGATATTGCTTATGCGGTTTATGTCAGTGAGATTATGTTGCAACAAACTCAGGTAAAAAGTGTTTTACAAAATTATTATTTTCAGTTTTTAGCTAAATTTCCTTCTTTAAAAGCGCTTTCTATGGTAAGTGAAGATGAGGTTTTAAAAGCTTGGCAAGGACTTGGGTATTATACTAGAGCTAGAAATATACACAAATGCGCAAAAATTTGCACGCAAGAGTTTAATGCAAAATTACCATCTGATATTAATGAACTTCAGAAGCTTCCTGGTATTGGAGAATATACAGCTGGCGCTATAGCTTGCTTTGGTTTTTTGCAAGCTAAGTCTTTTGTGGATGCAAATATAAAAAGAGTTTTGAGTAGATTTTATAGTTTGCAAAATCCAAGCTCTAAACTTTTAACACAAAGGGCGAAAGAATTTTTAAACTATGATAATGCATTTGATCATAATCAAGCTTTGTTAGATATAGGAGCTTTGGTTTGCTTGCCTAAAAATGCAAAATGTGAAATTTGTCCTTTAAAAGACTTTTGTAGTGGAAAAAATGAATATGAAAAATTTCATGTATCTAAAAAAATTCAATACAAAAATACTATTTTAAAAATACTTATAGTGCAAAAAAACGAGCAGTTTTTACTCATTAAGAGCCAAGAAAAATTGTATTTTAATTTATATAATTTTTTAGAATACAAAAACCAAAAAAAAGCAAAATTTATAGGAGAATTCAAACATTCTTATACCAAATACAAAATCAACGCTAAGGTGTATTTTTTAAAAGATGATGATTTTGAAGACTTGCAAGCTAAAGCTTTTGCTTATAAAGAATTAGAGTATATCACGCTTTCAAAACTTGCTTTAAAAGCATTTGAGCTTTTTAAAAAGAGTGATTATGCATTTTGAGAAAATTTATATAGAATTAAGTGATATTTGTGGGCTAAAATGTAATTTTTGTCCTAGCCAAAAAGCCCAAAGAAAACAAATGAGCCTTGAAAATTTTGAAAAAATTTGCAAAAGCGTGCATAATCATGCCAAGCTTTTTGCTTTTCATGTGCTTGGAGATCCTTTAAGGGCTTTAAATTTAAAAGAGTATTTAAAAATAGCTTTAAAATTTAATATGCAAATAGAGCTTACTACAAGTGGGTTTTATTTTGATGAAGAAAAAATCAATCTTGTTTTAAGTTTTAAAAATATACACCAAATTAATATCTCTTTGGGTGCTTTTTTATCTCAAAGTAGAATGAGTTTAAAAGAATACTTTGAGCCTATTTTGAAGCTTATTTTTTTACACTTAGAAAATAAAAATAATTCTTTTATTAATCTAAGGCTATGGAATTTGGACAAAAATTTCAACCCACCTTTAGAAAATGAAAAAATTTATGATTTTTTAGAGCAAATTTTTAAAATAAAAATTCAAAAGCAAAAAGCTAAAAATCGCTTAGAAAGGCATATTATCTTACACCAAGCTAGACTTTTTAAATGGCCTTCTTTAAAAGATGAGGTTGTTAGAGAGAATGGGCTTTGTCACGCTTTAAATGGACAAATTGCTATTTTAAGCGATGGAACTTTAGTGCCTTGTTGTTTGGATACTAAAGGGGATATAAAACTTGGAAATTGTTTTGAAAAAGATTTTAGTGAGCTTTTAAATTCGTCTTTATATATAGAATTAAAAGAAGGCTTTAAGCGAGGAATTTTAAAAGCTGAGCTTTGTAAAAGGTGTGAGTTTTTGCAATTTAAAAACTGATTTTCCTTGCTCGGACAATTATAACTTCAGGGAATTCTTTATCTAAAAAAGGTTCTTCAAAAAATCCATCTATGATAAAACCATTTTTAAAACAAGTGTTAAAAATTTCTTCCATAGAACGGTGGTAGTAGTGATGTTTTACAGGTTGTTTTTCAAATGCAAATCCGAGATAATTATGCGAGCTAAGATATTGTTTAGTCAATGTTACAAAACAAGGATGTTGAGTAGCAAAAACAAAAATTCCATTTTCTTTTAGTAGAGAATAAAGACTTTTGAATAAGGGCTGAATATTTTCCATATCCATGATAGCCATATTTGAAACAGCTTTGCTAAAGGTGTGTTTTTTAGCTAAATTTTGCAAAGTCAATTCATCGCTAGCATCTATAGTTTGAAAATGAATTTTATGTAGAAAATTTTTCCATCTTTGTTTTGCTAATTTTATCATTTGATCGCTATAATCAAAAGCGTAAATATTTATGTTATATTTTTTACACATATAAGCGGAAAAATTTCCATTTCCACAAGCAATATCTAAAATATAATCATCATCTTGTATGTTTAGTAATTCTTCGACTTTAGGACGCACAATTTTTTTATGAAATTCATTAGAATCATCTCCCATTTGTGCATCCCAAAATTTTGCATTAATATCCCAAGCCTTTTGTATTTTAAAAACCTAAATTAACTCCACCTTCATTGTTAATTTGATAGTTTGCGTCCAAACCTTGCTCTATTTCTTCTTCATCGTTATTATTTTTAGAGTGCTTAAATATATCATCTGCGATTTTTGTGGCTATACCTCTAAGAGCTTTTTGTTTACTTGATTTGCTTGTAGAAGTCATTTTAAATTCTAAGGTATTAGATGCTTTAATTTGCATTGTTGCAAACTCTATTAAACGATAATTAATCGTAATCTTATATATTTTTGTATCAGATTCGCTTTGAATTTGATCTATTTTTGGAGTTAATCTTAACAAAAAATCTGCACCTAGGATATTGTATAATTTAATTAATTCATCATCGTTGCCATTATTAAGTAAAATATCTTTTTCTTTTTTATAGATATCCAAATGTGCTCTATCTATAATTTTAAATTTTTTACTTTGTAGTAAAATTCCTAAAAATTCTTGTTCAAATTCTACTGATAATTCGTTTTTTACAGTATTGATAATTAACAAGGAGCTTTTATCTTCAAGATTTTTTTCAGTGTAAAGCTTTTTGTAAATCATAACTTTTGCATAAAATTCGTTAGCACTAATTTGTGTTAATGTTTTTATATCATAACTGTTAAAAATACCATTACTTATTAGCTCAATTTCCTCATCATAGCCTATGTCAAAATTGCCATTGAAATTGAATTCAAATTTTTTTAATTTTACCTGTTTTAATCCGTTCATTTTTCCTAAAGCTTCATTAATGGCATTTTTTACTGCTTCGCTTCTAGTGGCTCCATAACCCTCTCCCGTGCTTTCTTTATTTAAGATATTTTGTGCTTGAGAAAAACAAATAAGGGTTAAAAAAAGTATTAGTATTTTTTTTACCATGTTACACTCTTGCTTTTACCTGTTTTATTAATAGTTTTTTCATCTTCCCAAAATGCTAAACCACTAGTTAAATCCGTAAGAATTAAATGGAAAAAATACTCGGTTTGAATTTTGCCATTATAAAGTTTCACAGTATCTTGTCTGATTTTACCAGAAAGTGAGAAATTTGGGGCTAAGAGTGTGCCTTTTTTAGCTATGGAGTTTTGATTAAATTCTTCATTGTCTCTTAAATCTCTTACATCATGAGATAAACTATCTTTTGCTCCACCTGCAGCTACAGCGGTTGTTAATATAAATTTGCCAGATTTTCTTAATGCTATGGTAATTTTTGAAGTGAGTTTATCTGTATCTATTCTTTGTGGGGTGTCATTGATAATTTTTCCTATAGCAATAACTTTTCTATTAGAGCTGTTTAAATTTGCAAAAGCAGGATCGCTAAGCAAACTTTGTATCATATCTTCAGCAGTTTTTTCAAAATCTTCTCTATCAAGTCCCAAAGTAAGTGCATCGCCTTGAACTTTTTGAGAAGCTTTACCATCGGTATATTTTGGCTGTGAAGAGCAAGCGCTGAAAACTAAAAGCGTAAAAATCATAAAAAATAAACTTTTTTTCATTTTATCTCCTTATTGTTCTTTAATTTTATAAATAATATTTGAATTTGGTACAAAAGATCTTATAAGCACAATATAATTTTTATCTTTTTCTAATTTATCTTCAAATATTATTTTTTCTTTATCATCATAAATTTTAACTAAACCCTCATTTTTTAGCATTAAAATACTAGCACTTTTTGGTAAAGCTTGCCACATTCTAAGATCTGCTTTATTGATTAAAGCAGTGCTAACAGTGCTAATAAATGATAAAAAACCACTAGAATCATTATTAGCTATGGCTAAATTAATTGAAGTTTTAAGAGCACTTGAGGCTAAGGTTTTCATTACCATAGAAGGTAAAAGAGTTTTAAATTCACTTGCTATAATATCATCAAAATAAATTAAATTTTGTGTTTTTTCATCTTGGCTTTGCAAGAATTTATAAGAAGCATTTCTTGATTTTAAATAAGCAAAAGCTACGCTAATATTTGCAAGATTATCATTAAAAATAAATGGTAAAGTAAGATTAAATTCTTCTTTTGTAGCACTAAAACCATCTTCATAGATAATAAAAATATATTTTTGTTGAGGGAAGGTTGTTTTTAAATGAGTGAATTTTTCAAATACTTGAAATTGTTTTTGAAGCTGTTTGTTTTTTACATCGCTTAAAGCTACTTCTTTTAAAAGATCATAAGCTTTAATGTAATCTTTATCAAAAAAGAAAAATAAAGCACTAAGATAGCTAGCATAGATATTAGTATAATTTTTATTTGCGTTAAATGCACTAAGGAGATTGTCATATTGTTTATAGATAGGGCTTAAATTTTGCTGAAAACTCGCATAGGTTTTTTTATCTTTTTGAAGTTCTTTTTGGTATTCTTCTTGAGCTTTTTGTATGTAATCATAAAAATATTCTTTCATTCTATCTTGTCTGTATAAAGCTCGGTTAAACTCTACTCTTGCATTTTTAAAATCTCCTAAGCTCATATAATTTAAGCCTTTGTAGGTATTTAGCATAATCCTTTCATAAAAATAACCTTGATAGTCATTGATGGTGTCATTAAGTAAAATTTCACTAAAATTTCTAGTGGCTTTTTGAAGCCCATTTTGTAAATCTACATCATATTTATAAGCTTCTTCTGCTTTATCAAAAAATGCATTACTTTTTTCATAGTCTTTACAAACTCTTGCTAAAGAGGCTAAATTTAACCCTGTATATATGGTGTCTTTATCTGCATTTTTTAAAACTAGGATGTTTTCATCGCATTGTTTGTTTATAAAGGCTTTTTCATAAGATAAATTAATATTAGCATGATTTGAACAAGCACTTAAAAAAAGTAAAATAAAAAGATAAAAACAAGAGTAAAAAAGCTTCATAAATTCCCTTTTTAGTGTAAATTTAAAAAAATAAGTTATAATTTTCGTTTTTAGAGAGGTGTCCGAGCGGTCGAAGGAGCACGCCTGGAACGCGTGTGTGGGGCAACTCACCGAGGGTTCGAATCCCTTCCTCTCTGCCACTATGCGCTTTTGTTATACTGACTTCCTATGTAATCTTGTGATGTATTTTGTGTGTATGATTTTATAGCTTTGGAATTTGAATTTGTTTTTTCTTCATTCTCATTTTCACTTTTTTCATTTTGTGCTTTTAGCTCTTCTGCTTTTATTTTAGCTTGTTCGGTGCGCGCATCATTTTGCATTTGCATAGCATTAGCTGCTACTTTATAATCTTGCGGACTAGGATCAGCTGGTGCCATAGCCGCGGCAATTACTTGCATAGCATTTGCTATAGTTTCTTCAGGAGTATTGCCTTTTTGCATTCTTATAGGCACTTCTCCTTCAACTGCATACATTTTATTATCAGGACCTCTTGTGTAGCCAAAACTTGCAGCTCCTGCTAAGGCTCCACCTGCTGCTTGGTGGGCTGCTTCATGAGCTCTTACTTCTCTGTCGATTTTTTCAAGTTCTCGTACTTGCTTTACTTCTTCATTACTTAAGTCTTTACCATTGACTTTTTGAGTTTTTTCATCTTTTTCTTGATCATTACCATTTTCTTTTGTTTGTTGTGGATTTTCTTTTTCTGAAATGTTTTCTTTGGTTTGTTTTTTATCTTCGTTTTGATAAGGATTTTGTGTATAAAAGGCATTGCTATAACCTGAGTTAATTTGCATTAAAATCCTTTTTGATATAGTTTTGTATTTGTAGCACAAAAAAGTTAAAAAATATATAAAATTTACAAAATAAGTATTTTATAAAATGTTAAGCAAAATAAAGTATAATTTTAACTTCTTTTTATGTCAGGGTAGCTCAGCTGGCTAGAGCGCTGGTCTCATAAGCCGGAGGTCGGGAGTTCAAGTCTCCCCCTTGACACCATCTGGCTTTCAAAAAAACATTTTCCAATGGTTTTTTAGTATTTTTATGATATTTTTGCAAATTTCTTTCTTTTTGCTTTCTTCTATTTGGAGTTTATCTAAAAAAGTTTCTTCGAGAGTATTAATAAGTCGTGTACATTCTTTTACATCAAATGTTTTTGATTCGTTTAAAGATGACAATGCTTTTAACAATAAATCTTTGTATTTCATAGGAGTTTTAATTTCTACCTCTGAAAGCTGAGCTAACAGAGATAGAAATTGCATAAAATTGTAAAATGACAAATTTTATATCCCTTGCATAATATATTCAAAATTTTGTTCTCCATCAAAACAAGAAAAGTTAATTGTACCTTCATCATAGTGTCCCATAGAGTCATCATTAGCAAAAGTAATTGTTCTAAATCCTATACCTCCACTTGATACCTTAGATATGTGATTTTTTAATTTATACGAAGTTATCTTGCAATCTGGAAGATTTTTTATGTCTTTATCTTTAAATTCTAAGGAAAATTGTGTAAAAATATGCATAGGATTGTATCCTACTCTCCACTGTTTTTTTTCTAAATCAACTTTTGGGAACAGCACTTTAACGAAATCAGATTTAAATTTTTTTAATTCACTTGTACTTTCTCTATATTCGCATTCAAGTTCTATTTGAAAATATCTAAGATGTGGGTCATCAACGTATAGATTTATGATTGTTTCTCCATTGGTGTATAATCTGCTAAGATCTTTTTCACTTTTAACTCCATTTGGTAGTATAACTTTAATAAATCCTGGCTTTAAATGAGTTATTGTCACTGGAAAATGTTTTATATAATCAACTTCATATTGATATGATAAACCATAAGGAAACGTAATTTCTGGCAAGAAAAATATTTCCCATTTATAGGAAATTTTTTGATCCATTTTTTTTCCTAATGTCAAAGCATTTATTGTTATTTCATTTTCAAATGGAGCTTTAGAGGCAATAGTTACTTTAGCTTCACCGTGAGAATCGAATTTGCTATCTTTATTTATTATTACCCCATCTCCTTGTATAACCCAAGTGACTTCAGAATTTAAACGTCCTCCTGTAATTTTTATTTCAGATTGTTCATTGGTTTTATTATAAAACCAAGTTCGATTAGATTGTATTTTTAAATTATATTCATAAAGATTGACTTTATCTGTTGTATAGTCTGATTTAGATATAATTGACTTCATATACTTAAATTTGATAACAATATCTTTAACATTATAATCTTTAATAGCTTTAAATTCTAAAACAGCTTCGCCTTTTTCGTTTACCTTAAAACTAGCAGATTTAGGAATTACCTTATTGCTCCCACTAACTCCATCAATGACTGAATTTGGTAAAAGATTGCTCACTTTAATACTATAGTCTGTTTCATAATCTATAGTTTTTTCTTGAGCTTTAAAGCTTGGATAAGTTATTTTTGGAGTATATATAGTTCCATCTATATAGGTTAATGTTTTAGTAAGGTTTTGTCCTAGAGTGTTTACACTAATTATAGGATTGATTTTAAATGGTGCTTTGGCAGTAATAGTTGCTTTAGCTTCACCACTAGCATTAAATGTTGCTTCTTGATTGCTTAAAGTAGCATCCCCGCTTAAACTCCATTCTATTTTTGCATTAGGCTTACCACCTTTTATGGTTACTTCAGTATTTTTATCAGGTTCTGCAATAATAGTACTTGGATCAGTATTAAAGGAAACAGTGTATTGATAAAGTTTGATTTTATCTAAGTTAAGCTCCTCTTTAACGCTACCTTGTTTGGTATAACTAAACTGAATAGTAATATCTTTAATACTATAATCTTTAATAGCTTTAAATTTTAAAACAGCTTCGCCTTTTTCATTTACCTTAAAGCTAGTAGATTCAGGATTAACTCCTTTGCTTCCATTAATTCCATCAATGATTGAATTAGGTAAAAGATTACTTATTTTAATTTCATAAGGACTTTCATAATCAATGGTTTTTTCTTGATCTTTAAAGCTTGGATATTTTACACTAGGTGTATATGTTTTCACATCATAAGTAATTGTTTTACTTAATTTTTTAGCCATAGTGTTTACACTAATTATAGGATTGATTTTAAATGGTGCTTTAGCAGTAATAGTTGCTTTAGCTTCACCACTAGCATTAAATGTTGCTTCTTGATTGCTTAAAGTAGCATCCCCATTTAAACTCCATTCTACCTTTTCATTAGGCTTACCACCTTTTAAAGTTACTTCAACATGATCAAGTTTTGGATCTTTTAATAATTTAGTATTATCACTTTCATAAGCATGGATAGTATCTTTACTAAAACTAATGCTTGGGGCGTACTGGTGGAGTTTTATCTCTCCACTTACTTCTTGAGTGCTAGCTACACTTTGATTATAAGTAGCAATGATTTGTAATCTTTTAATATTAAAATCTTTTACTCCTTCAAATACTACCTTACTCTCGCCTTTATCATCAGCTGTGCTTTCTTTATCATTGTTAATTCTTAAAGTCTTATTGCTTTGTATATCTTTGGCCTTCCATAAAACTTTTGTTTTTGGCATTAAACCTTTAAGTTTTACTTCAAAGTCGCTTTTATAATCAATCATTCCTTTTTCAAAGTCTTGGTGAGTCACAGGATCTTTTCCGGTAGGAAGTTCCATAGTAGCTGTATAATTTTTGATTTCTAAAACTTTACTTTTTTCTTTTACTAACTCATCATTCATATTCTTAGCAATGATTTTTACTTTTTCATTTCCACTAAGTCCTATGATTTCCACATTACTCTCGCCTTTATCATCGGCTATTAAATTAAGCTCTTTGGAGGTTTTATCTTTATCTATAAATAAAGCATTATCTCCTTGTATGCTCCATTTAACCTTAGTAGAATTAGCTTTTAAGTTTTTATAACTTGCATGAGTTTTTTCTTTATTACCTATAATAGTTTTATCTAAAATGATATCATCCTCTCCATAAATTGCTATTTGAACAAAGGCTTTTAAAGTAACTCCTAATACACTGGCAATAATTTCAACTTTTTCTTTATTTTTCATATTTGTATCAGGTTTATAGATGATGTTTGAAATTCCATCTTTATCAGTTTTATCTGAATTTGGAGTTTTTTCTAAACTTCCTTTGCCAATTAATTTCCAATGAATTGCTAAATCACCCGCTAAATCATTTCCTGTAAATGTAATTAACGATTGCTCGTGTCTTTGTATATTAGAAGGTCTAGCAAATACTCTAAAATCTCCTTTTGGAGCTATTATAGTAATAGGAAAACTTTCTTGAGCATTTCCTACTTTAGCAATTAAATTGGTTTGATGGACTCCATAAGCATGGATTATCTTTACAAAAACTTTTCCATTATCGTCAGTAATATAATGATTTCCATTCTTTAAGATTACACTTTTTTGTTCAGGAGTTACACTCATAGCAACATTTTTAACTGCTTGGTTAAAACCATTTTTTAGTATAATACAATGAGTATTATCTCCTAAATTTCCACAATAAGAAATATGATAAGCATTACTAATAGCTTTATATTCAAGCACCATAGAATAATCTCTATCGATAAAATGAGTTCTAGATCCTTCAATGGTATTATTTATACCTGCCAATTTTGTATCAAATGCATGTTTAAATCCGTCTTTGTCTAAAGGTATATTAAAATTCATAGCCACATTTGTACCTTGCTTATCACTTTCATTACTTCTTTTATGACTTAGTGAAAAAGTTAATGCTGGACAAGGTGAATAAGTAATACCTCCTTCATATATTAAAGGATTTTTTTCTAAATCTTCATAGCAACTTACATTGCCAAATGGAGCAACCTTTTCTCCATACCATTTACTCATATTAGCAAAAACAGCTACGTTGCTCATAGAAGGAAAAGCATATTTAACACCCATATCCCAGCCATTAGCGGGACGTTCTAATATATAATTTTTATTAAAATCATAACTATTAATCCAATCACTTAGTCTTTGATAAATATTAGCATGGAAAGCTAGTGTATCTAGCATACTTTCAAAACCTAAAGACATTCTTTTATGCTCTCTGTTAAAGTCATGATCATAAACTAAGTTTAATCCTAGCATGATATTACCTGAATTATTTAATGCTAATGCATTAGGATAATATCTTATACCACCACCAAAATGACCTATGAGTCTATTATTATCATATCCACCTATACCACTTTGTAAAAAATAAGAAATTTTCGGGTTTTCTTCACTCATAATAGGTAAAAGAACCTTAGCATTGCCATTTAAGCCACCTCTACCATTATAGTTTAAATTAAACTCGCTGTTAATAGAATGATTAAGAACATGTAAATATTCTTGGATTAAAGTATTAGCTTGTAAGCTTAAATAATTACTTGCTAAATCTCTTATAAGTTCATCTCTTTCTTTACTATCTTTGGCATTATATACATTACCTATGGTTTGGATGGTATTAATAACCTTATTAGATAATTCTTCATCTTCTTTGCTAAGATTAGAATCTTTGTTTGGTTTTTCTTCTAATAGTTTTTTGACTCTTGGATTAAGATTATTATGATTTTTAATTTGACTTGTTTCATTGGAAGCAAGAACCTGATTATCATTTATAATGATTTTATCTTGATTTTTTAAAATCATTATTTGAGAAAAAAGAAAAGTGTGAATAAGTAAAACAAGTAAAAGTGTTTTTTTCATATCCCCCCCCCCATAACCTACATTTAATTTTTATCTGTGATGAGAATATGATAACACAAAAAATATAAAAACGATAAAAAAGTTATAAAAATATTGAAAAATAGTCAAAAAACTATCATAAATAATAATTATTTATAAATTATAATCTAAATTACTTTTATTTTTTATTAAAAAAAT
>NZ_NFOE01000098.1 GCF_002179635.1 Campylobacter jejuni
GAATTAGAAACTCTTGCAAGTAATTATGGTGGAATTTATATCTTTGATAAAAAAATAAGAGAAGAGATATTGGAAAATGAAAGAAAGAAAGGAGAGACAATGAAAAAAATGTCTTTAGGGGATGATTTTTGGGATCAATTAAAAATCATAGAAAAAAAATTCCCTCAAGTCCTTTCTAATGGTTGTAAATATTATCGTAACGATTATAATTATGATGTAGATGATCCTGACTATGATTTTAACTTCGATGATAAACCCGAATTTGCATACTATGAAGATCAATTTAAAGCATATATGGGTGAAGAAAACTATAAAAAATTAAGACCTTA
>NZ_NFOE01000079.1 GCF_002179635.1 Campylobacter jejuni
TTTAAATTCAAGCAAAGTAGAACTTTGTCCTGTGTAAAGATTAGGATCTAAATATCTAGGTTGATAGTCTTTGTAGGGGGAGTTTTTTAGGATTTCGTGGGCTTTGAAAAGAGCTTTGGAATGTTGCTCAACATACTTATCTACAGGCTTATTAATTGTATCACCAATTAATATTTTATTTGTATCTTTTTCTACATTTAATATAAGTCCATTTGGTGTATAAATCTCATAAGTTTCACTCATTGTTTATCCTTTCTTTAATTAACCTATACATAAACCATTTTTCATAATGATAGTAGTGGCTAATGAAATTCATTATTTTTACTCTTTTATAT
>NZ_NFOE01000047.1 GCF_002179635.1 Campylobacter jejuni
TGCCAAGTTTATTTATACTACTTATTTTAATGCTTGGATATTCTTTTAGTATGGATGGTTTTTCTAAGGCAAGTGAGTTTTTATTTGTGCCTGATTTTTCAAAATTAAGTGTTAATTCTATATTAGATGCATTAGGTCTTGCATTTTTTAGTATGTCTTTGGGTGTTTGTGTGATTTTAACTTATGCAGCAAGTTTACCTGATAAAACAAATTTTATAAGTAGTGCTTTAAATATTATCATTATTAATACTATCATTGGTTTAATGATGGGGCTTATTGTTTTTACTTTTATATTTGAATTTGGAGCTGATCCTACTCAACAAGGCCCAGGGCTTATATTTATATCATTAACAACGCTTTTTGCAAAATTAGGATTTTTGGGAAATATTTTAGCTGTAGCTTTTTTTATTGCATTGTTTTTTGCAGGGATTACTTCAGCTATTTCCATGATAGAACCTTTTACTTTTTATCTTATAAATCGTTATCAAATTTCAAGAAAAAAAGCTTTGGTTTTTGTGGGTATGATTGTTTATTTTCTTGGAAGTTTATCTATACTTTCTTTTTATCACGTAAGTGCATCAAGTTTAAATTTCTTTGGAAAAAGCTTTTTTGATATTTTAGACTTTTTCATACAAAATTTATTAATGCCAATTTCTGCTTTAATTACAGCATTTTTTGTAGGTTTTGTACTTAAAAAAGAAGCTTTGCAAATTTTATTTCAACCATTTATGCGCGGGGTGTATTTTGAAATTTGGTATATCTTTTTAAGATACATTTCTCCATTAGCGGTTGTTTTAATCATGGCTAGACAGCTTTTTTTCTAAGGTATTAAAATGAATGATAAATTTTCTAAAATAGGTTTTGTATTAGCCGTTGCAGGCGGGGCTATAGGGCTTGGAAATGCTTGGAAATTTCCAACCTTAGTAGGTCAAAATGGTGGTTTTGCCTTTGTGCTTTTGTACTTGCTTTTGACTATTAGTATAGGATTTTGTGTATTTTTGGCTGAAATTGCCATGGGAAGATTAAGTCAAAGTGATCCTGTCAATGCTTATAAAAGCTTAGCAACTAAGTATGCTCAAAAATGGAAATTTGCTGGATTTTTTATGCTTGGTGGAATTTTCGTATTATCTTTTTATCTTGTTATTATGGGTTGGGTTTTAAAATACATGATAACTTCGATTTATTATCTACCTAGCAATACTCAAGAAGCAGGAGTTTTATTTGGAAATTTAATACAAAATAGTATTTTAGAAAGTAGTTTGTATTTTTTAATTGCTTTTTTTCTTACTTTATTTGTTGTTTCAAGAGGGGTTAAGAGTGGTATAGAAAAACTGAATGTTTGGATTATGCCAAGTTTGTTTATCATGCTTGTTTTAATGCTAGCGTATTGTTTTTTTCAAGATGGTTTTAAGGAAGCTTTTGCCTATTTGTTTTATCCTGATTTTACCAAACTTAGTTTAAACTCTGTTTTAACAGCTTTAGGTCTTGCTTTTTTTACTTTATGTTTAGGTATAGGTTGTATTACCACTTATGCAGCTTCATTAAAAGATGATACAAATTTAATTACAAGTTCAATTGTAATTGTACTTTTAAATATCAGCATAGGTTTAATGATGGGGCTTATTGTATTTACTTTTATATTTAAATTTAATGCCAATCCCGCAGAAGGTGCTGGACTTGTATTTATATCTTTAACAACTTTGTTTTCTAATTTAGGCACTATTTTCGGGCATTTTTTAGCCTTTTATTTTTTCTTAGCTTTATTTTTTGCAGGAATTACTTCAGCAGTTTCTATGATAGAACCTTTTACTTTTTATCTTGTGAATGAATATAAAATTTCAAGAAAAAAAGCTTTGGTTTTTATAGGTTTTGTAGTTTTTCTTTTGGGAATGAGTTGTATTTTATCTTTTAGTGCCAGTTATGGAGCTAGTTTTAGCTTTTTTGGTCTAAGTTTTTTTGATATTTTGGATAAATTAACTTCTAATTTTATGCTCCCGCTTGGAGTTATTGCAAGTGCTATTTTTGTGGGATTTTTTGTAGATAAAATGAAAATCTATAATTTATTTTCTAAATTTATGAGTAAAACTGTTTTTGAAGTATGGTATTTTTTACTTAGATTTGTTGCGCCTGTTGCGATTATTATCATTATGTTAAATCAAATTTTATAAATTTATTTTTTAAGAAAGTAGAGTTATAATTGCAAAGATGTAAAAATAAGGAAAAATTATGGCTAAAAAATTAATTGATGTAATGGATACCACATTTAGAGATGGTTTTCAATCTGTTTATGGTGCTAGAGTTTTAATGAATGACTTTTTTCCTGCCCTAGAAGCAGCTAAAGAAGCAGACATCAAACATTTTGAATTTGGCGGTGGAGCTAGGTTTCAAAGCTTATTTTTTTATTTAAACGAAAATGCCTTTGAAATGATGGATAAATTTAGAGCCATCGTTGGAAAAGAAGCAAATTTACAAACTCTTGCAAGAGGGGTTAATACTGTAGCACTTGATACAGGTAGTAAAGAAATTATTGACTTGCATGCAAAAATGTTTGCAAAACATGGCACAACCACCATAAGAAATTTTGACGCATTAAATGATGTAAATAATTTAAAATTTAGTGGAGAATGTATAGTTAAGCATGGTTTAAAACATGAAATTACTATTACTTTAATGGATTTACCTCCAAAATGTAAAGGTGCGCATGATGTACCTTTTTATGAAAGAATTTTAAAAGAAATCTTACAAGCACAAATTCCTTTTGATAGTATTTGTTTTAAAGATGCAAGTGGAACTTCAAATCCAAATAAAATTTATGAAGTTATTAAAATGGCTAGAAAAAACCTGCCTGAAAATATGCATATAAGATTACATACGCATGAAACTGCAGGGGTGAGTATAGCATGCTATTTAGCAGCTTTAGAAGCAGGTGTTGATGGTATAGATTTAGCTGCAGCTCCTGTTAGTGGTGGTACTTCTCAGCCTGATATTTTAACCATGCTTCATGCTCTAAAGGGAAGTAATTTTGATCTTGGTTTGGACGAAGAGAAAATTTTAAAATATGAAGAAGTATTAAAAGATTGTTTAAAAGATTATTTTTTACCACCTGAAGCAACAGCGGTAAATCCTTTAATACCTTTTTCACCTATGCCAGGTGGAGCACTAACTGCTAATACACAAATGATGAGAGATAATAATATTTTAGATAAATTTCCTCAAGTTATAAAAGCCATGCAAGAAGTGGTAGAAAAAGGTGGTTATGGCACTTCGGTTACTCCTGTATCGCAATTTTATTTTCAACAAGCTTTTAATAATGTAATGTTTGGACCTTGGAAAAAAATAGCAGATGGATACGGAAAGATGGTTTTAGGATATTTTGGAAAAACACCCGTTGCTCCAGATCCTGAAGTAATTAAGCTTGCAAGCGAGCAGTTAAAATTAGAGCCAACTACAAAATTAGCAACAGATATTGCCGATGCAGATGAGAGTAAAAGCATAGCTTATATTAAAAACTTATTGGAAAAAGAAAATTTAGAAACAAGTGAAGAAAATATTTTTATCGTTGCAGCTTGTAAAGAAAAAGGCATAGCTTTCTTAAAAGGTGAAGCTAAGGTTAATGTTAGAAAAAATAGCAAATTAAAACCAAGTCTTGTTAATGAAAATCAATTTACTGTTTCAGTTAATGGTAATAAATACCATGTAGAAGTAAGTGCAGGTTTTGATAGAGATGTTAATGTTAAAAGTGCTGTAAAAGTAAGTAGTAACAACGCAGAAGCTAAAAAAGCCCAAACAGGCGATAATGCTATCGTTGCAAGTATGAATGCAAATGTATTTAAAATTTTAGTCAAAGAAAATGATAGTGTAAAAGCAGGGCAAGTTGTAGCTGTACTTGAAGCTATGAAAATGGAGATTGAAGTTAGTGCAAGTAAAGATGGAGAAATTGCAGAACTTTTAGTAAATGCTGGTGAGAGTGTAAGTGAAGGCCAAGCTTTAATGACTTATAAATAAGGAGGCAAAAATGATAGGTTTAGAAAATTTAGGTTTAGAAAATATCGGACAAGTTTTTCATAATCTTAGTTATGATGAGCTTTTAAAACACGAAAAAAACAATAATGAAGGTGTATGTACTAAAAATGGTACTTTTAGTGTGGATACGGGAATTTTTACCGGAAGAAGTCCTAAGGATAAATATTTTGTAAAACAAGATCCTTCACAAAAATATATTGCTTGGGGTAAGATTAATCAACCTATTAGTGAGAAGTTATTTGAAAAACTTTTAGCAAAAGCTAAAAAACAACTTAGTAATAGTGATATTTATATCCAAGATGCATATTGTGGAGCTTCATTAAAAAGTCGTAAAGCTGTGCGTTTTGTAACTCAAATTGCATGGCAAGCACATTTTGTAAAAAATATGTTTATTCGTCCAAAAGAAGAAGAACTTAGTGAGTTTAAACCTGATTTTGTGGTGTATAATGCTTGCAAATGTATTAATGAAGATTATAAAAAAGATGGTTTAAATTCAGAGGTTTTTGTCATTTTTAACATAGAAAAAAATATAGCAGTAATTGGTGGAACTTGGTATGGTGGAGAGATGAAAAAAGGAATTTTTTCTATGATGAATTATTGGCTTCCACTTGAAAATAAACTTTCTATGCATTGTAGTGCTAATGTTGGAGAAAAAGGCGATGTGGCGCTTTTCTTTGGGCTTAGTGGTACAGGTAAAACTACTCTTTCAACTGATCCAAAAAGAAAATTAATAGGCGATGATGAGCATGGTTGGGATGATGAGGGTGTGTTTAATTTTGAAGGAGGTTGTTATGCAAAATGCATTAACCTTGATCCTCAAAGTGAGCCAGAAATTTATGGGGCAATCAAACAAAATGCACTTTTAGAAAATGTAGTTTTAAAAGATGATTTAAGCGTTGATTTCAATGATGGTTCTAAAACTGAAAATACTAGAGTTTCTTATCCGATAGAGCATATTTTAAATCACGAGCCAAGCCTTAGTGCAGGTCATCCTAGTAATATCATTTTCCTTTCAGCGGATGCTTTTGGTGTTTTACCTCCGGTTAGTAAGCTTAGTAAAGAACAAGCAATGTATTATTTTCTAAGTGGTTATACTGCTAAAGTAGCAGGTACTGAAAGAGGTATTACTGAACCTGTTGCGACTTTTTCAGCTTGTTTTGGAGAAGTGTTTTTGCCATTACATCCAACTGTTTATGCAAAACTTTTGGGCGAAAAAATCAGTAAGCATAATGTGAATGTTTATCTGGTAAATACCGGTTGGAGCGGTGGAACTTATGGTGTAGGTAAAAGAATGAGCATTAAAGCTACTAGAGCTTGCATTAATGCGATTTTAGATGGTAGCATACAAAATTGTGAGTTTGAAAACTATGATTTATTTAATCTTGCAGTTCCAAAAGAATTAGCGGGTGTAGAAAGTAAGTTATTAAACCCTGTTAATACTTGGGAGGATAAAAAAGCTTATGAAGAAACTAAATTAAAGCTTGCAAAAATGTTTATAGAAAATTTCAAACGCTATGAAGATGTAAAAGAAGGAGCAGAATTTAAATTAGCTGGTCCTGCTATCTAAAAAGAGTTAAGCTCTTTTTAGAATAGTGATTCAGGATTGATTTGGGTTTCTTTATTTTTTGGAAGCTCAAATCCACCTAACATATGAAAATGTAAATGAAAAACTTCTTGCCCGCTATTTTTCCCACAATTTGTGATTAATCTATACCCACTTTTATCAAGTCCTAAAAGAGTAGCTAGTTCTTGGATAAATTGTGTCATTTCACTCATTAATTCAGGTCTTAATTCTTGAAAGTTTTCAAAATGCTCTTTTGGAATGATTAAAATATGAATAGGTGCTTTAGGATTGATATCATGAAAAGCTAAAAATTTTTCACTTTCTAAAACTTTATTAGCAGGAATTTTTCCTTCTACGATTAGTTCAAATACGGTTTTTTCTCTCATTTAGTAATCCTTTTTTTGTTATTTTTTGCTAATTTTAAATAATTTTACATTAGAATGTTTAAAAAAAATTTAGTTGGAGCTAAAATTGCAAGATATGATAGAAAAAATTGCTTCTGTAAATACTTTAGCAGAGCTTGAAAATATAAAAGTAAGTGTTTTAGGAAAAAAAGGTATTTTGACTTTAGAATTTGCAAAGTTAAAAGATTTGCAAGGTGAAGAAAAAAAAGAATTTGCCAATGGTTTAAATAAAACAAGAGATGAATTTAATGAGGCTTATCAAATAAAATTAAAAGAATTAGAAGAAAAAGCTTTAAATGAAAAAATGAAACAAGATGTGCAAGATTTTAGCTTTTTTGATGAAACTTCAAATGCAGGTGCTTTGCACCCAATCATGCAAACTATGGATAAAATCATAGAATATTTTACAGCTTTAAATTTCAGTATAGAAAAAGGGCCTTTGATTGAGGATGATTTTCATAATTTTGAAGCATTAAATTTACCACAAAATCACCCTGCAAGAGATATGCAAGATACTTTTTATTTTGAAGATAAAACCTTGCTTAGATCCCAAACTTCTCCAGTTCAAATTAGAACTATGCTATCTCAAAAACCACCTATTAGAATGATAGCGCCAGGTGCAGTTTTTAGAAGAGATTTTGATATTACTCATACCCCTATGTTTCATCAAGTAGAAGGACTTGTGGTAGAAGAAGGCGATAAGGTAAATTTTGCAAATTTAAAAGATATGCTAGAGCATTTTTTAAAACATATGTTTGGCGATGTAAAAGTGCGTTTTAGACCAAGTTTTTTTCCATTTACAGAGCCATCTGCTGAAGTAGATATTTCTTGTGTGTTTTGTAAAGGTTGTGGATGTAGGGTTTGTAAGCAAACAGGATGGCTTGAAGTTTTAGGATGTGGCGTTGTTGATCCTAATGTTTATAAATTTGTTGGTTATAAAAATGTAAGTGGCTATGCTTTTGGTTTGGGTGTGGAGCGTTTTGCTATGCTTTTACATAAAATTCCTGATTTGCGTTCTATGTTTGAAGGTGATTTAAGATTATTGGAGCAATTTAGATGATTATTAGTAGAAATTGGTTAAATGAATGGATTGATTTAAGTGAAATATCAACACAAACTATAGTAAATACTTTAAATTCCATAGGATTGGAGGTTGATAGTTTCAAAAGTGTTAAAGCTCCTCAAAAAGTTGTAATAGGTAAGGTTTTAGAAAAAGTTAAACATGAAAATTCAGATAAATTGAATATTTGTAAAGTAGATGTTGGGAATGAAATTTTACAAATTGTTTGTGGCGCAAAAAATGTTGATAAAGATCAATTTGTAGCCGTATCTTTAGTAGGTGCAGTGCTTCCTAGCGGACTTGAGATAAAACCTGCCAAACTTAGAGGGGTTGAATCTATGGGTATGATTTGCTCTTCTAGTGAGCTTGGTTTTGGAAAAAGCAATGAAGGTATTATGGTTTTAGATGAAAGCATGGGGGAGTTGGTTTTAGGAAAAGCTTTAAATGATTATGAACTTTTTAATGATGAATTAATTGAAATAGAACTTACTCCAAACCGCGGGGATTGCTTGAGTTTATATGGTGTTGCTAGAGATTTGAGTGCAGCACTTGATTTAAATTTAAAAGAATTAAACCCTTTAAAAGAAAGTGAAAATAGCGTAGGTATAGGAAGAATACTAAGTGTTAAAAATCAAAGTGATGTTGAAGGATTTTTTGCTTATAAGGCACTAGAGATTAAAGAAGAATTTAAGTTAAATATCACGATACAAATTCGTCTTGCTTTGATTGAAGCATATAAAAATAACAACATAGAAAATCTTTTAACTTATGCAACTCATGCAAGCGGAGTGATTTTTTGTGCTTATGATTTTCATAAGCTTTGTCAAGAATGTCAAATCGATGAAAAGATTGTTTTAGAGATTAAAACTCAAGAACATGGAGAATATGGGGTTTATTATAAAGATGAGTTGATTGCTTTAGCAGGTATAGAGCAAGAAGATAAATTTAAAATCAATGATGAGAGTAAAATCATCATTATAGAAGCAAGTTATACTCATCCTCAAACTATAGCAAATGCAATAGCCTTTTATAAAAAGAAAAATGACATTATATATCGTTCTTTAAGAGGCAGTGAGCCTAAGCTTTCTTTGGGAATGGAGTATTTATTTAATGAGTGCTTAAAAATTAGTGCAATGAGTGTTTTTTCAGGAAGCCAACAAGTTTTTAAAGAAAATGAAGCAAATATTATTGGGATTTTTGGTGCAGAGGTTGATAAAATCATTGGTATGCCTATAGATAAAAATAATTTAGTCAAAATTCTTAAAAAACTAGGCTTTGAAATAAGTGTGGTAAATGATGAACAATTTAATATTAAAATTCCACTTCACCGTAGTGATATAGTAAATATAGCTGATATTAGTGAAGAAATAGTAAGAATTATCGGTATTGATAATATCCCATCAAAAGCTTTAGAATTTAAAGAAAAAAATCGTTTAAATCAAGTATATTTTGATTATCAAGAGCTTAAAAATTTAAGATTAAAAGCAAGTAACAATGGATATTTTGAAAGTGTGCATTATGTTTTGGATAATGAAGAAGAATTAAGTCAGCTAGGATTTAAATGTATTAAAAACAAACTCATTAATCCTATTACTAACGAACTTAATACTTTAAGAAGTACTTTGATAAATCATCTTTTAAATGCAGTAAGCTTTAATCTAAGAAATTCTAAAAAGAAAATCAAACTTTTTGAGTGTGGTAGTGTTTTTGATGAGTTTTCAAATGAGCATACTAAATTTGCGATGATCTTTAGTGGCTACAAAGAAGAAGCTAAAATCACAAATAAGGCCAAGCCTGTTTTAGTGGATTTTTATACTTTTTTAGCAGAATTAAAGAGCATTATAGGTGAGTTTAGTTTGCAAAAATCAGAATATGCATTTTTAAGCCCATATGAGCAAGCAAATGTATACAAAAACGGCAAGCGTGTAGGTTTTGTAGGTAGAGTGCATTTAAGTATAGAAAATAAAAGAGATTTGGTTAAAACTTATATTTGTGAGCTTGATTTAGAAGGCTTAAAACAAGACTTTAAAACTGCTAAAGCTTATTCTAAATTTCCATCTATGAGCAGGGATTTAAGTATAGTTATACCTAAGGGTTTTGAATATGAAAAAATCAAACACACTATTGCTAAATTAGATATTGAAAGATTAGAAAGTTTTAGAGTAGTAGATTTATATACAGATGAGAATTTAGGCGATTTTTATAGCTTGACTATTAATTTAGTATTTAGAGATTTTGAAAAAACCTTAGAAGATAATATTATTCTTGGATATATTGATAAAATCATCAAAGCTTTAGATGATGAACATGGTTTAAAACTTCGATGAAAATCAGTCCTATTTCATCTTTTAAAGTAGAGCTTGAAGATATAGCTTCTGATAAGTCTATATCTCATCGCTTTGCTATCTTTTCTTTGTTTACCCAAGGAACTTGCAAAATTAAAAATTATTTAAAAGCCCAAGATACCTTACATACCTTAGCAATTATTCAAGCTTTGGGAGCTGAAGTTGAAGAAATTAATGGATTAATTTATATTAGAGCTCCAAAATATATAAAATCTCCAAATTGTGTTTTAGATTGTGGCAATTCAGGTACAGCTATGAGACTTTTAATAGGTCTTTTAAGTGCTATTGAAGATGAATTTTTTGTACTTAGTGGAGATTGTTATTTAAATGCTAGGCCGATGAAGCGGGTAAGTGAGCCTTTGATGAGTTTAGGAGCTAAAATTTATGGAAGAGCTAATGCAAATTTAGCACCTATTTGTATACAAGGAGCCAAGTTAGAAGGTTTTGATTTTAGTAGTAATATTGCCTCAGCTCAGGTAAAATCAGCTTTAATTTTAGCAGCTTTATTTGCCAAAAAAGAAAGTTATTTTAAAGAAATTGAGCTTTCAAGAGATCATAGTGAGATTATACTTAATAAAATGGGAGCTTGCATTGAATATTTAAATGAGGATAAAACTTTTATTAAAATAAATCCTTTAAAAGAAAAATTAAAAGCATTTGAAGTATGTGTACCAAATGATCCATCATCAGCCTTTTATTTTGCCTTAGCCGCTTGTATTTTACCTCATTCAAAAGTAGTTTTAAAAAATGTTTTGTTAAATAAAACACGCATTGAAGCCTTTAAAATTTTAGAAAAAATGGGTGTAAAAATTACTTATAATACTACTAATGAAGATTTTGAAAGTATTGGAGAAATTTATGTTGAAAGTGCGCCATTAAAAGCGATAAATGTGAGTGAAAATATCGCATGGTTGATTGATGAAATTCCAGCTTTGGCTATAGCTTTTGCTTGTGCAAAAGGAAAAAGTGCTGTAAAAAATGCTAAAGAATTACGCGTAAAAGAAAGCGATAGAATTAAATCAATTGTATTAAATTTGCAAAAATGTGGCATAAAAGTAAAAGAATTTGAAGATGGTTTTGAAGTAGAAGGTGGCGAAGCTAAAAGTGCTAAAATAGAAAGCTTTGGAGATCATAGAATTGCGATGAGCTTTTTAATTTTAGGTTTAAGATGTGGAATGGAAGTAGATGATAGCGAATGCATTAAAACCTCTTTTCCAAATTTTATTGAGATTTTAAAGCAAATAGGAGCTAAAGTTGGAGATTGAGCTAGCAAAAAGTTATGGATTTTGTTTTGGAGTAAAAAGAGCCATTAAAAAGGCTGAGCAGATTAAAGATGCAGCTACTATAGGCCCTTTAATTCATAATAATGAAGAAATCACAAGACTTTGGAAAAATTATAATGTTAAAACATTAAATGATATCAATGAATTAAGCACAGAAAAAAAAGCCATCATTAGAACCCATGGAATTACAAAACAAGATTTAGAAAAATTAAAGCAAAAAGACATGGAAATTTTTGATGCTACATGTCCTTTTGTGACTAAACCTCAAAAAATTTGTGAACAAATGAGCAATGAAGGCTATGAAGTGGTAATTTTTGGCGATGAAAATCATCCTGAAGTAAAAGGGGTTAGAAGTTATGTAAGTACTAAGGCTTATGTAGTGCTTGATGAAAAAGAATTGCTTGATATTAAATTGCCTTCTAAAATTGCAGTGGTATCACAAACTACAAAAAAAGTAGAAAAATTTATGGAAATTGTAAATTATTTAATGCTCAGGGTTAAGGAAGTGCGTGTTTTTAATACTATATGTGATGCAACTTTTAAAAACCAAGAAGCAATCAATGAACTTGCCAAGAAAAGTGATGTAATGATAATAGTTGGAGGAAAAAATTCAGCCAATACTAAGCAACTTTTTTTAATAGCAAAAAATTACTGTGAGGATAGCTATTTAATCGAAAATGAAAAAGAAATTCAAAAAGAATGGTTTAGTGGTAAAGAAAAATGTGGTATTAGCGCGGGTGCTTCTACACCTGATTGGGTGATTAATTTGGTTTTGGAAAAAATCAAAGAATACACCAAAATTAACTAAGTTTAAAGAAAACAATACTATAATCAAGAATTAAAATTTAAAACAAAGGACCACGATGAGCGAGGTGAACAAAAAAGTTCAAAACAGACTAGAGGATATTATCATAGAAGAAGATTTTGAGCAAATGCTTGAAGAATCTTTTAAGTCTGATGAGGAGGCAACTACACAGGGTATAATTGTCGCGATTAAAGGCGATGAAGTATTTGTAAATGTAGGGCAAAAATCAGAAGGTATTTTAGCAATAGAAGAAATTCAAAACGACAAAGGCGAATTTATCTTCAAAGAAGGCGATACATTAGAAGTTGCTATAGTGGGTTCTCGCGGTGGCAGATCTTTACTTTCTCATAAAAAAGCTTTAAGAAAGCAAAAAGTTAAAGAATTTATTGATAATTATAAAGATGATGAAAGTATTTTTGATGTAAAAATCATTGGTAAAAATAGAGGTGGCTTTGTAGCTGTGGATGAAAATGGAGTAGAGTTTTTCTTACCAAAATCACAAAGTAGCTTTAAAGATTCAAACAATATCATCAATAAAACCTTTAAAGTTAAAATCATCAAAATAGACAAAGAAGCTCAAAGTATAGTAGTTTCTAGAAAAAAAATAGTAGATGAAGAAAGAAAAAAACGCAAAGAGATTATCTCAAATGTGTTAAATCAAGAAGAAATTATAGAAGGTACTGTTAAAAAAATCACTACTTACGGTATGTTTGTTGATGTAGGTGGTGTTGATGGTTTGGTTCATTATAGTGAAATTTCTTACAAAGGGCCAGTAAATCCTAGTTCATTATATAGTGAAGGCGATAAGGTTCCTGTAAAAGTGATTAAATATGATAAAGATAAAAAACATCTTTCTTTATCTATCAAACTTGCTATGCCTGATCCTTGGGATGAAATTAAAGATGGTTTAGAGGTTGGTGACACCATTAAGGTTACAGTTTCAAATATAGAGCCATATGGTGCTTTTGTTGATTTAGGAAATGATATAGAAGGATTTTTACATATAAGTGAAATTTCTTGGGATAAAAATGCTAAGAATCCAAAAGATTATATTAGCGAAGGTCAAGAGCTTGATGTGGAAGTAATTGAGATTAATGCTAAAGAAAGAAGACTTAGGGTTTCTTTAAAAAATTTATTAGCAAAACCTTTTGATGAGTTTTTAAAATCACATAAAGTAGGTGATGTAGTAAAAGGTAGTGTTACTTCTGTGACTAATTTTGGTGCCTTTGTAAAAATTGCAAATTTAGAAGGTTTATTGCACAATGAAGACGCTTCATGGAATAGAAACGATAAATGCAAAGATATGTATAAAGTTGGTGATGTTATGGAAGTTAAAATCATCAAGCTAGACAAAGAAAATCAAAAGATTTCTTTAAGTACTAAAGAATTGCAAAAAAGCCCTGTGCAAGTTTATGCGCAAAAACACCAAGTAAATGATATTATCTCAGGAAAAATTAGAGATATTAAGGATTTTGGAGTTTTTGTGGAGCTTGAAGAAGGTGTTGATGCGCTAATTCACAAAGAAGATTTAGGTAATATTGATTTTTCAAGTTTAAAAGTAGGCGATACAATAGAAGCTTTAATTGTTTTCATTGATGAAAAGAAAAATAGAATTCGTTTAAGCGTGAAAAGTCTTGCAAAAATGAAAGAAAGAGAAGCGTTAAATGAAATCAATGATAATGATAAAGTAACTTTAGGTGATATTATCAAAGATCAACTTTCATAATAAAAAATGAAAAAATATACCCTTTATGGTATTTTAGGCTTTTTAAGCTTAGCTTTATTTGTTGCTTTTGTTTTTATGGTGAGATATTTAGATGTTGGAAATCTATCTATCTCACAAAATGTTAAATATTCTTTTGATGAGATAAAAAAAGAATTGCCGCAAACTTGGCAAGATAAACTTTCAAATCTTAAAATCAATGACTTCTCTCCAGCGGCAAATGAATTTTATATGAGTTTTAATATGGATGATTCTATAGTAAAGCCAAAGCAAAAATTCTATATGCTTGATGTGAATAAAAATGATGTTTATTCTATGTTTTGTTTAAAGCAAACTTTGCATTCTTTTTTTATTAAATATACTTTAACACAGAGTAAAGATGAAGTTGCGATTTATTTAGATACAGATAATGAAAAAGTTTTAAATGCACTGATCGACAAATTAAAAATTTACAACATAAATGCAAAATTAAAGGAGGTTTGGTTATGAAAAAAATTATTGTATGTGATGCAATATTAGACAAAGGTGTAGAGCTTTTAAGAAAAGCTGATGATGTAGAGCTTATCGAAGCGGCACATTTACCTAAAGATGAGCTTTTGACAAAATTAAACGATGTGGATGTGGCTATTACTAGAAGTTCAACGGATGTGGATTTGAAATTTATCAATGCATGTTCTAATTTAAAAGCTTTAGTTAGAGCAGGTGTTGGGGTTGATAATGTTGATATAGATGAATGCTCTAAAAAAGGCATTATAGTAATGAATGTGCCAACGGCTAATACCATAGCAGCGGTTGAACTTACTATGAATCATTTATTATGCTCTGCAAGATCTTTTGTAAATGCTCATAATTTTTTAAAAATACAAAGAAGATGGGAAAGAGAAAAGTGGTATGGTGTTGAGCTTATGAACAAAACTTTAGGGGTTATAGGTTTTGGTAACATAGGTTCAAGAGTAGCTGTACGTGCAAAAGCTTTTGGTATGAAAGTTATAGCTTATGATCCTTATGTGGTAGCTTCTAAAATGACTGATTTGGGTATAGAGTGTGTGAATTCTTTAGATACAATCTTAACTCAAAGTGATTTTATTACCATACATACACCAAAAACAAAAGAAACAACAGATATGATTTCTTTTGAAGAAATTTCTAAAATGAAAGATGGCGTAAGATTGATCAATTGTGCCAGAGGCGGTCTTTATAATGAAGATGCTTTGTGCGAGGGGTTAAAAAGTGGTAAAATAGCTTGGCTTGGCATAGATGTATTTAATAAAGAACCTGCAACTAATCATCCATTTTTAGACTTTGAAAATGTTTCTGTTACTTCTCATCTTGGTGCAAATACCTTAGAAAGTCAAGAAAATATCGCTATTCAAGCATGCGAGCAAGCTTTAAATGCTGTAAGAGGAATTTCTTATCCTAATGCTTTAAATTTACCAATTAAAACTGAAGATTTGCCAAGTTTTGTAGCACCTTATATTGAGCTTATTTCTAAAATGGGCTTTTTGGCTGCTCAGCTTGATAAAACTCCTATTAAGGCTATTAAACTTGAAAGTGAAGGACAAATTAGTGAGTATAATGAGTCTTTGCTAACTTTTGCAACAGTGAGTGTTTTAAGAGGAATTTTAGGTGAAAATATTAATTATATTAATGCGCATTTTGTAGCTAAAGATAAGGGTGTGGAACTTTCTTCTTGTATTTTACCAAGTAGTGGTTATAGTAATAAAATCACCATAAAGGTAATTACAGATAATTCTAATCTTTCTATTTCAGGAACTATTTTTGGTGAAAATGAACAAAGGATAGTAGAGTTAAATGGTTTTGATGTAGATTTTAAACCTAAAGGGAAAATGATAATTTTAAACAATAATGACATACCAGGAGTTATTGCTAATGTTAGCGGAATTTTAGCTAAAAATAATGTCAATATAGCTGATTTTAGACTTGGTAGAAATGGCTTTGGAAAAGCTTTGGCTGTGATTTTGCTTGATACAAAAATTTCAAAAGCTTTGCTTGAGGAATTAAGAGCTATTGATGCTTGTATTTTTGCAGAATATGCAGAAATTTAAGGCTTTTTATAAGCCTTAATTGTTACAATTATTTTTTAATTTTAAAATTAAGGAAAATATATGGCTTCTTATGGAATGGGAGATTTAAAAAAAGGTTTAAAAATAGAAATTGATGGTATTCCTTTTAAAATCGTAGAATATCAACATGTAAAACCAGGAAAAGGTCCTGCTTTTGTGCGTATTAAAATTAAATCTTTTATTGATGGTAAGGTTTTGGAAAAAACTTTCCATGCAGGGGATAAATGTGAATCTCCAAATTTAGAAGAAAAACAAATGCAATATCTATACGATGATGGTGAAAATTGTCAATTTATGGATACTCAAACTTATGAGCAAGTTGCAATTAGTGATGAAGATGTGGGTGAAGCTAAAAAATGGATGCTTGATGGAACCATGGTAGATGTTTTATTTCACAATGGAAAAGCAATTGGCGTGGAAGTACCTCAAGTAATGGAGCTTAAAATTATTGAAACAGCGCCGAATTTTAAAGGTGATACTCAAGGTTCAAACAAAAAACCAGCTACTTTAGAAACAGGCGCAGTAGTACAAATTCCTTTCCATGTGCTAGAAGGGGAAGTAATCCGTGTTGATACTGTGCGTGGAGAGTATATAGAAAGAGCAAATAAATAAGCTAAGTTGTCTTAGCTTATTTATTATTTAGCCTTTTATTGAGTTGCCACCAATTTATTTTATAATATAACTCATGAAATTCTTTATGGTATTTATCTAAAATAATTTCTTGACTTGTGTTTTTGATTGAAGTGTTTTTTTCAAAAAAATATCCTTTATTTGTAATATATACACCTTTATCATCAATCCACAATGCATCATTTATCCCAAATTCTAGTTTTTCGTTTTTAGCTAGACCTAATATATTTCTTCCGCCCATGCTAATATATTCTACGTTACTAAGACTTATATTATATAAGGTCGGAAATACATCTTTATGTGATCCTACTCTATTTTTATCATAATGAATATTATATTGTAGTATTTTTGGGATGTATAAATAAAAAGGAACACTATAAGAAAAAGCTTTTGCATTATTTAGATTATTTTTCAAATCTCTTGTTCTATGATCTCCTGTTGCGGCTACAATAATCTTGTCTTTTAGCTCACTATGTTTTATTTTGCTTAAGAATTTTCCAAATTCATTGTTTGCATAAGTATATGCTTTTAATATAGCTAGTTGTTTTTTATGATTATATGGAAGAAGATTTAATAGTTTATTTGGTATTTGATCATGATTAATCTTTATATTATAATCTAAATATGGAGGATGATTTGATATTGTTAGGGCAATGATTAATGTTTTATATGGATTATCTTGCAATATTTCATAAGCTTTTTTATATAAAAATTCATCGGCTACTCCATAGCCATTTTGCGTTGTTTTAGCTTGAGGATAAGAATTAACTATACTATTTTCATCTATAATTTCATCTACTCCTTGTATTTTTAAATACTCTTTTATATTTTGCCAAGATCCATTTCCAGCACTTATAAAAATAACCCTATAACCTGCTTTTTTATAAATTTCAATAGGAGTAAGAGGTAGTTTTATTGTTTGAAATTTACTAGTTGAAATATTTGAAAATGGACTGATAAATAATAAATTTGCCAAACTAGGTATAGTTCCATTGCTTGATGATAAAAATCTCTTAAATAAAAAATCTTCCTCAAAATGTTGCTTTAGTTCACCTAAAAAATTTATTTTTTCAGAACTATACTCATTAATTTCTAAACCAAAACTTTCCATTATATTTAAAAAAATACTTGGTTTTGTAGTATCTGCTATAGGGTTATTTTGACTTATATCCATATAAGGAAACAATTTACTTTGAATTTCTTTTGCAGTGTTATCATCAATTGAGGGTATTTTTTGTTCTTCTTTGTATTGTTTATGAGCCCAAGCAAAAGTCATTATAGGATTTAGCATAGTATCATTTACAACTTTAAATTCGCTAAAGGAATAGTTTTGTACATTAATAGCAACATGTTTAAATGGTCCCCTAAGAGCTAAAATGTATATAAAAATTAAAATGATATTTAAAAATAATAAGGTATGAATTTTATAGTTGTTTTTGGTAGTTTTATAATATAAAATTTTTAAATTTAAAAATACACAGCATAAAGAAATAAATAAAGCTAAAAATGAAATTTTTAAAATAGGGTAATCATTATAGATGATATCTAAAATAGTGCTAATATTGTCATTTTTTATACTAAATAAAAAAATATTAAATTTGTCATTATAAAGTTCGTAGTAGTAATATTTTGCAAAAGAAAAAATTATACTTATAATAGCTATAAATGCTATATAAATACTTGAAACAATGCTATATAGCCTATATACCCCCCCCCGTAAATATCGCTAGTTTTTTGTGGTTAAGATGAGAAATTATTAAAGAAAGAAATCCACAAAACAAAAGCGGTAAAAAAGCAACACTTAAAAATCTTATATCATGATAAATTCCATAAAAATACATTTTTAATATATCATAGAAATTATTTTGTATGATTTTTTGTGAAATAAAATCATTTTGCATGAAAAGCCTATTAATAGTAAAGATGCTTATAAATAAAAAGCAAAAGATAATAATTTGAATGAGCGTTTTTTTCATTTTTTCTCCTATAAAAATTTTAGTTTTCCAATTTCATCTCTAAGCATTGCTGCTTTCTCAAACTCAAGGTTTTTAGCTGCCTCTAGCATTTGTTTTCTTAATTCTTTTACTATTTTAGCACGTTCTTTTGCAGGCATTTTTTCAAGTTCTTTGCCTTTGCGATAAATTTCTCCTTGTTCAAGTTCATGTTTTAAACTTTCTTCTATGTTTCTTTTTACTGAGGTTGGTGTGATGTTGTGTTTTTTGTTATAAGCTTCTTGTAAAGCTCTTCTCTCATTGGTGGTATCGATAGCTTCTTGCATAGATTTTGTGATTTTTTTAGCAAAAAGTAATACTTTTCCATTGACATTTCTAGCTGCACGTCCCATTGTTTGAATGAGTGCAGTGGTACTTCTTAAAAAACCTTCTTTATCTGCATCCATAATCGCTATAAGGGAAACTTCAGGTAAATCAAGTCCTTCTCTTAAAAGGTTAATCCCGATTAAAATATCAAAAGCACCGCTTCTTAGGTCACGGATGATTTCATTGCGTTCTATTGCATCAATTTCTGAATGCATGTATTTTACTTTTAAGCCAAGCTCTAAGTAGTATTTACTAAGTTCCTCAGCCATTTTTTTAGTTAAAACGGTTATTAAAACTCTTTCATTACGTTCTATAACTTTTTTAGCTTCATCGTATAAAATTTCAACTTGATTTTCACTATCTTTGATTTCTATTTTAGGATCTAAAAGCCCTGTTGGACGCATAATTTGATAAAAAATATTTTCTTTGCTTAATTCTAGTTCTAAAGGCGCAGGTGTAGCTGAAACAAATAAAAATTTACAATTTTTATTAATAAATTCATCAAACATCAAAGGTCTATTATCTAAGGCACTTGGCAAGCGAAAACCATAATCAACCAAAGTTTGCTTTCTACTTCTATCCCCTGCAAACATCCCACGAAATTGTGGTAAAGATACATGAGATTCATCTACAATGACTAAAAAATCTTGGTTTTTAATGGCAAAATAATCAAAAAGTGTATAAGGTGTATCGCCGCTTTTAAGTCCTGTTAAATGCAAAGCATAATTTTCCACTCCTTTACACATGCCAGTGCTTTGAAGCATTTCAAGATCAAATTCCACTCTTTGTTTTAGTCTTTGTGCTTCTACGAGTTTATTTTCATTTTCAAAATAAGCAAGGCGTTCATTTAATTCAGTTTTTATACCTTTTATAGCCTCTTTAATTCTAGCTTCACCTACGCTAAATTGACTAGTTGGATAAAGTATAAATTTTTTTAAATCTTTACCTTTTTTATTTTCTAAGACATTATAATGATACATCGCCTCAAGTTCATCGCCAAAAAACTCAAGTCTAATAGCCTCATCCTCATAATAAGCTGGATATATATCTACTATATCTCCATTGACTCTAAAATCAGCTCTATCAAAGAAATTATCATTGCGTTTATAGCCCATATTTACAAGTTTTTTTAAAAGTTCTTTTTGTGAAATTTGCATATTTAGTTCTAAAATCAAAACCATACCTACATATTCACTAGGATTTCCTAAGCCATAATTTGCTGAAACACTAGCTATGCAAATAACATCATCATAACTTAAAAGTGAAGCGCTTGCACTTAGTCTTAATCTTTCCAAGTCTTCATTGGTAGAACTATCTTTTTCTATAAAAACATCCGTTCTTGGTATATAGGCTTCTGGTTGATAATAATCATAATAACTTATAAAATATTCCACGTGATTGTTTTTAAAAAAGCCTTTAAATTCACTATAAAGTTGTGCACATAAGCTTTTATTATGGCTCATGATAAGAGTAGGTATGTTTAAGTTTTTAATGATATTTGCCATAGTGAAAGTTTTTCCACTGCCTGTAACACCTAGTAAGGTTTGATATTTATTGCCTGCTTTGATACTTTTTACTATACCATCAATGGCTTGTTTTTGATCAGGACTTGGCTCAAAATCACTAGTAAGTTCAAACATAAATTTTCCTAACTTGTATTTTTGCTAATTTTACACAAAATTTTTTGTAAAAAAATTAAATTTTAAAAAAAAAGCTATGTAAAATTAAATTTTTTTTTGTTACAATTATGTGTTTAAAATACTCTAAAATATAAAATCAATAAAGGCAAGAAAATATGTATGATGAAAGAATAATCAACACAATGACAGATAAAGTAAATGAGCTTTTGGCTAAATATAATGAAGTGTGTGAAATAAATGAAAATTTAAGAAATGAATTAGTAAGTGTAAAAGCACAAAATGAAGCTAAAAATAATCAAATCGCGCGTTTAGAAGAAGAGCTTAAAAATAAAAATATTGAAAGCGAAGATGTAATTAAAAAAATAGAGGCAGTTCTTGGCAAACAATAACCAAAGAAAAGTTACAATTAATGTCTATGCAAAAGATTTTGTTGTAACATGCAGTAATGAATTTGCAAATCATCTTGAAGATGAAATTGCTTTAATTTCTGGAGGCACGGGCAAGATAGAACTTGCAAATTTCATTAATGCTTTTGTAAAACTTAGCTACGAAAACTATATCTTAAAAAAAGAACTCAATAAACTTATCAATACTATCGATGAAGAAATAAAATAAATGCAAATAAAAAAAGCTTTTACTTTGATAGAGCTTGTTTTTTGTATGATGATTATTGCTATTCTTAGTGTAATTGCTTATCCGTATTTTTCTTTTGGAAAAAATGATGCTAAACTCATTCAAGTAAAAAGTGAAGTAGAGCTTATCAATGCTTCTTTGTCTTTACTTAGAAATCAGTTTTTATTTAAAGAAAGTAAGGATTTTCCAACAATTTTAGATGAAGCTTTGATAAATAGCGAAAATCAAAAATTATTTGTATGTTCTAATTCTCAAAATCATAAAAATACAAAACAATGCACTTATAGTGTTTTAGAAAAACCAATCATTTCATCTAAAAAATCGTGGATGAAAATAGCAAATACTCAATATAGATTTTTCATAAATACTAAAAATTACATAGATTTTTCTTATAATAGTGAAAAAGTTTTTTTAGAATGTGTGAGTTTAAACTGTAAGGATTATGGGTTTTGAATTTTTATCAACTTGCTATTAAAGGATATTATTTAGATACCTTAACTTATGAGAGTGAGGAAGAATTTGAAATTTTAGATGAGGTAGTGGTTGATCTTGCAAGGAAAAAAAATCTTAAAGCTATAATTTTACAAAAATGCTCAAAGCCTGATTTTAAAACCCAAGCTATAAAAGAAAAAACAGGTTTTAAATTAACGCAATACCAATACGAACTTGCTCAATTTATTGCTTATTATTATGCTAGTAAAATAGCTTTTGTTTTGGGTATGTTTGAAAGCATTAAAGAGTATAAAAATGAAAAAATTCATATAGAAAAAGCACCTAGTTTAAGTAAAAACCAACAAGAAGCTTTGGAATTTATAAAAACTAAACAAACTAGTTTGCTATTTGGTGATACAGGAAGTGGTAAAACTGAAATTTATATTAGCCTGATAAAAGAATATCTAGAGCAAGGAAAGCAAGTTTTGCTTTTAATGCCAGAAATCGCTCTAACTCCGCAAATGCAAAAAAGATTAAAAGTGTATTTTGGTGAGCATTTTTTCTTGTGGCATTCTAAAATTACTAAGAAAAAAAAGCAAGAATATTTGCAAGATTTAGCAAATTCAAAAGCTCTTTTGGTAGTAGGAGCTAGATCGGCTTTGTTTTTACCTTTTAAGAATTTAGGTTTGATTATTATTGATGAAGAGCATGATAATTCTTACAAAGCTTCTAATAATCCAAAAATCAATGCAAGAGATTTGGCTTTATTTATAGCAAAAAAAATGTATATAAAAGTTCTTTTAGGTTCGGCTACTCCAAGTGTTGTAAGTTTTTATAAACATCCTTGTTTTAGACTTAAAGGAACTTTCTTTGAAAGCAAAAAGCAGTTTTTATACGATGAGAGTGAGCTTAGTGTTTCGTCAAAATTGCTTTTAGAATTAAAAATTAGTTTAAGAAATAAAAAACAAGCTGTAGTATTTTTACCTACAAGGGCAAATTTTAGACAAATTTTATGCAAAGAATGCGCTAATACTATTAAATGCCCTTTTTGTTCTATTGCTTTGAGTTTGCACAAAAATAAAAATGCATTAAAATGCCATTATTGTAATTTCACTAAAGAAATCGATCAAACCTGCCCAACTTGTAATGGAGTCATGCTTGAAGCTAAGAAAATGGGCACAGCAGAGCTTTGTGAGCTTTTAGAAAAAGAATTAGCTGAGTTTAATCCTATTATAAAAAGATTTGATAGTGATGAGATTAACAGTGTAAAAAAGCTTGATATGATTTTAAAAGATTTTAATCAAGAAAAAATTGATATTTTAGTAGGTACTTCTATGCTTGCTAAAGGACATGATTATCATAATGTGGATTTGAGTGTGATTTTGGGGCTTGATGAGTATTTATTTAGACCTAATTTTAAAGCTTTAGAAGAGACTTTGGCTCTTGCTATGCAAGTAGCAGGTCGTGCAGGTCGCAAGGGTGAGGGTAGGGTGCTTTTACAAACTAAGAATAGATCTTTTTTTGAAAAATATATACAAGATTATGATAGTTTTTTAAAAGATGAATTAAATACTAGAAGCGGGCTTTACCCTCCATTTAAAAGACTTTTAAGGCTAATTATTGAAGATGAGGATAAAAACAAAGCTTTAAATTTATGTGAATTTATAGCTAATAAAGTTCAAGAATTAAAACAAGTGCAATTAGTAGGCTATGGTGCTTGTGGTATTGAAATGCTAAATAAAAAATGGCGTTTTTATGTATTATTGCGTGCTAATACCCATCAAGAACTTGTACAATTTGAGCATTTTGCTTTAAATTTTAAAAATATTACTTGCGATATAGATCCGGTTGATTTTTCTTGAAAAATATATTTATTTATAAATAATTATTATTTTATAATAAAAACAATATTTTATTTTTAATTTTAAATTTATTTTGATAAGAATATACTTTTTTAATTTCTTAAATTTAAAGGAGAGAAAATGAAAAAGTTTAGTTTTCTTACAAGTTGTGTGCTTTTTGGTGTTTTGCTTAATAATGCTTTAGCTTGTACTACTATTTTAGTACCAAATGAAGCAAGTAAAGATGGCTCTATGTTGGTTGCAAGAAGTGCTGATAGCAAAGCAGATAAAGCACAAGTTTTTTTAATCCATCCAAGAGTTGAAAACCAAAAAGGTATTTATAGCACTAAAGCACATCAAGGAATGAATGATTTTACTTACCCTTTGCCTACTAAATCTTTTCAATATAGCACTATAGCTAATTGGCAAAGTAAATTACATGGTGCTACTGGTTTTAATGAAATGGGTGTTGGGATAAGTGCTACTGAATCAATTTATGCAAAAGATGAACTTTTAAAATTTGATCCTTATAATGAGAAAAATGGTATTAGTGAAGATGATATTTTAGATGTTTTACTTCCAAGAATTAAAAGCGCAAAAGAAGGTGTTTTGTTATTGGGTGATATTATAGAAAAACAAGGAGCTGCTGAGGGCTTTGGAGTAGCTTTTGTGGATTCTAAAGAAATTTGGTATTTAGAAAGTGCCACAGCACATCAGTGGATGGCTGCAAAAATTCCTAATAATTCGTATTTTGTTAGTGCAAATCAAGGTAGGTTAAAACAATTAAAATTTAACGATGAAAATACCTTACATTCTAAAAATTTAATAAATTTTGCCATAATTCATAAAGCGTATAATCCTAAAGTAGATAAGGATTTTGATTTTTTTAAAGTTTATACAAGAAATGATGATAGAGATTTAACTTATAATTATCCTAGGGTTTGGTGGATACAAAAAATGTTTAATCCATCTTTAAAACAAGATGTAAAAAATGGCGCTAATTTTAATGTATTTTTGCAACCTGAACAAAAACTTAGTGTGGATGATTTAAAAAAAGCTTTAAGATCGCACTATGATGGAACAAAATATGATCCATATGCAAATTTCAATGAAAATGAAAATATTTATCGTGTTGTGAGTGTGTTTAGAACTTATGAATCTCACATTATGCAAGTTAGACCATGGCTTCCTAAAGAAATAGGTAGGTTAAGCTATGTCGCAATAGGAATGGCTGATTTGAGTGTGTATTTGCCTTATTATTTTGGTAATGATGAGTTTATTGCAGGCTATCAACAAGGAACAAATGAAGCTGATGATGAATCAATTTATTGGATTTATCGCAAGCTGCAAACTCTTGTAATGAGTGATTATAATAAATATGCTCCTATCGTAAAAAATGCTTATGCTAAATTTGAAAAAGACACATCTTTAAAACAAGAGGTTATGGAAAAAGAATATTTAAATCTTTATAAAAAAGATAAGAATAAAGCAAAGCTAATTTTAGTTGATTTTTCATTACAAAATCAAATGGAAGCTAAAAAACTTACTCAAGATTTAACAAATCAAATTTTCACCCTTTTAACAAGAGATATGGATATAAAATATAAATCTCTTAATAAAAATAAAAAAGATTAATGATATAGCCCATTTTTGGGCTATAATACTCTAAAATATTTTTAGAGTGATTTTAATGACAAGATACAAAACAAGACAAATAAAAGTAGGTGATGTTTTAATAGGTGGTGATGCTCCTATTTCAGTGCAATCTATGCTTTTTACTAAAACAAGAGATATTGAAGGTTGTTTAGAACAGCTTAACAGACTTTATTTTGCTGGTGCAAATATAGTGCGTTTAGCCTGTTTGGATATGGCAGATGCAAGAGCTTTAAAAGAAATCAAAGCAAAAAGCCCCTTACCTTTAATAGTGGATATACATTTTAATCATAAGCTAGCAGTTTTTTGTGCTGAATTTATCGATGGGGTGAGAATTAACCCAGGAAATATAGGCTCAAAAGAAAATATCGAAGAAGTGGTGCAAGCTTGTAAGCAAAGAAAAATTCCTATTAGAATAGGGGTAAATCATGGCTCTATAGAAAAACAATTTAGTGATAAATATGGTTATAATATAGAGGCCATGCTTGAGAGTGCTTTGTATAATATAAAATTATTAGAAGATTTGGACTTTTTTGATATTAAAATTTCTATGAAAACTTCAGATGTACAAAATACCATAAAAGCTTATGAGGCTTTAAGACCACTTTGTGATTATCCGTTTCATTTAGGGGTTACTGAAGCAGGAACTAAATTTCATAGCACGGTTAAAAGCTCGATTGCTTTAGGAAATTTACTTTTAAAAGGTATAGGTGATACAATGAGAGTTTCTATGACAGGGGAGCTTGAAGAAGAGATTAAGGTAGCAAGGGCTATTTTGCAAGATAGTGGAGTGCAAAAAAGTGGAGTAAATATCATCTCATGCCCGACTTGTGGAAGAATTCAAAGTGATTTGATTAAAGCGATTAAGATAGTAGAAGAAAAAACTAAACATATAAAAGAACCATTAAATATAAGTGTTATGGGTTGTGTTGTAAATGCCTTGGGTGAGGCTAAGGGTGCTGATGTGGCGATTGCTTTTGGAAAAAATCAAGGTTTAGTTATAAGACATGGCGAAGTGGTAGCAAAATTAAAAGAAGATGAGCTTGTGGATAGATTTTTACTTGAGGTAGAAGATGAGGTGAAACTTAGAGAAAAAGATTAATTTTTTTCCAAGTAAGTTTTTTGCATATTTTGTAATTTTTTAGAAATTTTTATTTTATAAATACTTGGATTTTGAAGTTTTTTTAGTTTAAAATCCAAACTATCAACACTTTTTTTATGGTAATCTTGAATATTTTTCAAGTTAGGAAGCTCATAGATTAATTTTCCATCTTTAAAAATAAGCTTATGTAAATTTTTATATGTGTAGCCTTGATAATTTTTGATATTTTCATCATGTGTATATAAAATATCAAAACTTGCTTTATTGTTTTTATAGTATCTTATAAGTTTTTTAAAATGTGGTAGGGTTGTTTTGCTTGAGCTTGCGCTGATTTTTATTTTAGGGATGATTTGATTGTTTTTTTCTAATGCAACAAGTTTATAAACAGCTCCAAAAATAGGCGAACTTGCTGAAGTAATAAGTTTTTCTCCAATACCAAAAGCATCGATTGGAGCTTTATTTTTTAGTAATTTTTCTATGATGAACTCATCTAAGGCATTACTAGCTATGATTTTGCATTTTGTTAAGCTGGCAAGATCTAGTTTTTTTCTAATATATTTAGAGATTTTAAGCAAATCTCCTGAGTCAATACGGATAGAATAATTAAGCATAGAATCTTGTGCATTTAACTCATTAAAAACTAAAATAGCATTTTCAATACCTTTTTTATAATCATAAGTATCAATCAAAAGGCTTATATTATCTTTATAAATTTGACAATATGCTCTAAAAGCACTTAGCTCATCATCAAACATTTGTATCCAAGCATGGGACATAGTTCCGTTTATAGGAATGTCGAATTTTTTTCCAGCTAAAGTACAAGCACTTGTATGAAAACCACCTATAAAAGCAGCTCTAGCACCATTTAAAGCTGCACTTTCTCCATGGGCTCTACGAGAGCCAAATTCTAAAAGCAATTTTTCTTTTGCAATTTGAGTGATTCTACTAGCTTTAGTAGCAATCAGACATTGATGATTTAAGGTTAAAAGTATGAAAGTTTCTAATAATAAAGCCTCTATTATGGGTGCTTTGATAATCATTAAAGGTGTATTAGCAAAAACACATTCACCTTCTTTAACACTTAGTATATCTCCACCAAATTTTAAAGTTGAAAGATAGTTTAAAAAATCATCATCAAATTTGTGAGTATTTTTTAAAAACTCTATATCACTTTGAGAGAAAGAAAAATGATTAATATGATTTATGATTTGTTCTAATCCACAAAAAACAGCATAAGAAGCATTATCAGGAGCTTTTCTAAAAAAAACTTCAAAATAAACAATCTGCTTATGCATATTTTTTTTAAAATATGCATAAGCCATACTTAATTCGTAAAAATCACATAATAATGAAGAATTCATATAAGGATTTTTACTAAAAAATTAATCCATTTGACGACGCAAGAAAGCAGGAACATCAAGTTGAGAAATTACTTCCTCATCAAATCCACCGCTAGCCTTGCGTAAATTCATATAGCTATTTTTTTTACTTTCTTCTTGTTCTTTAGCGCTTTCTATTTCAGCTTTATCTTCAAAACCTGTAGCAATGATAGTTACTTCAACACGATCGCCCATACTTTCATCAGTAGTTGCACCAAAGATTACTTTTGCATTTTCATCTGCTATATCGCTAATACTTTGAGTAGCTTGTGAAATCTCTATCAATGAGCATTCAGGGCCAATTTTATAATGGATAATTACGCCCTTAACACCTTTCATAGTCATACCGTCTAACAATGGAGATTCTATAGCACTTGATAATGCGTCCATGATGGCATTTTCACCTTCTCCATGACCTACACCCATTAAAGCTAAACCTCTATGGCTCATAACAGTTCTAACATCAGCAAAGTCAACATTAATATCGCCATCTTCTAAAAGGATAGACACCATACCTCTAACAGCTCTAGCTAAGATATCATCTACTAGTTTAAATGCTTCTTTTATGCCTGCTTTTTTTGGAAGTATGCTAAGAAGTTTTTCATTTTGGATTACAATGATAGAATCACTTTCTTTTTTTAATTCAGCCAAGCCAGCTTCGGCTAATTTTTTTCTTTGCTTTCCTTCAAAAGCAAAAGGCATGGTTACAACCGAAACAGTTAATGCACCTACTTCTTTAGCAGCTTGTGCTACAACAGGAGCTGCACCTGTACCAGTTCCACCACCAAGACCTGCTGAAATAAACACTATGTCACTTTGACTTAAAGCAGCTTTTACTTCTTCAAAACTTTCTCTTGCGCTTTCTGCTCCAATTTCTGGTTGCATGCCAGCACCTAAACCTTTGGTTTTTTTCTCGCCTAGTTGAATTCTAGTCTTTGCTAAAGATTTAGCTATAGCTTGTGCATCGGTATTTGCTGAAATAAGATCAAGATCGTGCAAGCCCATATTTACCATATGATCTATCATGTTACCGCCACCGCCACCGCAGCCTATAACTTTTATTTTTGCACCTTTTGCGTGTTGCATTTCTTCTACTAGATATTCGCTCATTGTATCTCCTATTAGAACTGGTTTATTAGTTTATTCCAAAATTTATGCATAAAACCTGATTTTTTATCTTTTTTGGTTTCAACTTTTGTTAATTCTGCTTTTTCCTCTTCAAAGTCTTTTTGATCTTGAAAAATTTCTTCAAAATCTTTGTTCTCTTCTTCATGCTCTTCTATGGTAAGATTTTGTTTAATCTGTTTATTGATAAACTCAGGTTCTCCTTTATATCTTAGTTTCTCATTAGAATCTAACTCATAAGGAGTAAAATGTCCACCACCATATAAGCAAAGACCTATAGCACAGCTATTTTCTGCATCTTCAAAAATTTCTTTAAAGCCATCCATAGTATCTTTTTTTGCGGTCGCTATTCTAACAGCTTTATTATCAAAATAAGCTGAAGCAAGTTTGTCAAGTCCTGCAAATTTTGTCATTCCACCTGTTAATACTATGCCTGCTCCTGCTTGATTTGCGCAAGCATTATCGCTTAACATTTTAGCTAAAATAATAATAGTTTCTTCAATTCTTGCATAAATAACATTAGATATGACTTCTATTGAAACTTCATTTTTTCTTTTTTCATCACCCATATATGGTATTTGTATGATAGAATTTTCATTTTGTGCCAAAGATGCGTAGTTTAGTTTTAATTTTTCTGCTTCTTTTGGTGGAGTATGTAAAGCTATAGATAAGTCATTAGTGATATTTACTGAGCCAATTTGTAAGCATTCATTATAGCGTATAGAATTACCTGCATGGATAACCATATCACAAACCGCTCCGCCCATATCGATTAAAATAGCACCTAGCTCTTTTTCACTATCATCAAAACATGCAATAGAAGAAGCATAGCCTGAAAGAACGATATTATCTACTCTAAGATCAGCAAGCTCAACTGCTTTTTTTAGATTTTTTATATGCACTTCTTGTGAGATTACAATATGTGTAGAAACTTCAAGACGATTTCCGCTCATTCCTAAAGGATCTTCTACATGCTCAAGATCATTTACTTTAAAATTATAAGGCAATACATGAATGATTTCATATCCACTAGGTATATTTGCGGTATGTTTTGCTGTGCTTACTGCTCTGTGAATTTCCTTAATACCTATTTCATGATTTGGTATATTAACTACTCCTATGCTATCTACGCTTTTTGCATAAGCACCTGAAATAGATACAATTACCTTATCATAATGCACGCCTGACATCATTTGTGCATCAGCTACTGCTTCTTCTATAGATTTTGAAGCAAGTTCTATATTGGTAATTGCTCCCTTTTTTATACCATTTGATTTTGATTTTCCAAAACCAATGATTTTAAGTCCTTCTTCGTTTTTTTGTGCCAAAATAGCACAAGTTTGTATTGAGCCTAAGTCGATTCCTAAAATATTCAATTTATATTTCCTTTATAATAGCGTTGAATTGGATATAATTCTATAAGTTTTTTTAATAACTCTTCCTTAAGTAAAGCTTGCTTGGTTTGTTTAGCGCTTTGTTCTATGATGAATTTATATATTTCTTCTTTATTTTTATTTTCTAAAGTTTGCTTTGTGATTTCATAAACTATTGCTTTATCATCAAACAATACATAAGATTTAGCTTTGTTTGAGTCAAATACATGCATTAAAAACTCACTAAATTCAGTATCATTCATCATATCACCCACTTTTGCATTTTTACTTGAATCACGGCTATAAGTTCCTATATCTATGCCTTGGAAATTATCTAGGGTAAGTTTTGCTTTTTCTTCTAATAAGGCTTTGGTTTTTTCTTTGATGTAAAGTTTGCTTACTTCATTTTTAGCTTGCTCAAAAGTCATAGTTTGTATAGGATTTATTTTTATAACTTTTGCAACCATATAGCCATTTTCAAATTTAAAAGGCTTAATAAAATCATTTTCTTTAGCTTTTTGTATATTTTCTAAAGGATAATAAATATCAGCATCGCTGATTGTGATATTTTTATCAAAATTAAGCTCATTTTTTCTTAAAGCTACATAGTTTTCGTTAGCTTTAAGTTTGAGTTTTGAAAGCTTTAAATCCTTTATAACTTTATCTTTGCTTTGTTCTAAGCTTAGAATTTTACCTGCAAAATCTTTATAATCATTTTTATTTTCTTCATAGTAAGTTTGGATTTCTTTATCATCAATTTTAATTATATCGGGGTTTAAAAAATAGGTTGCAAGCTCGTAACTTTTTTGTGTTTTATAAAGCTCTTTATTTTTTTCCCAAGTTTGTTTTAACTCTTTTTCATCAATTGCTATGTTTTTATTATCAAGTTTTACGGCTTGAACTTTTAAACTATCTTGCATTAAAAAACTTGCAGCAAACATATCAAGTTCATTTGGTTTGATTTGTAAATTTAAAATAGTATTGATTTTTTTAAGTAATAACTCATCGTGTATGATTTTTTCATAAGCTTTTGGCGTATAATTGTTTCTTGCAAGAAGATTATAATATAAATTTTTATCAAAAACACCTGAAGCATTATGAAAGATTTTTTGATGTGCTAAATCATAAGCAATCTCTTCCTCACTCACATTTAAACCTAAGGTTTTAGCATAAGAAAGTAATAGTTTTTCTTGTATAAGTTCATTGATAGCTTGGGTATCTAAGCCATCTTTTTGTGCCTGTTCTTGTGTGTAATTGCCATTGTTTAACTGAGAATAATAGCTAAATAATTGAGAGTATTTAAGATTAAACTCATCATAGCTGATTTTTTCATTGCCTACTTTTGCAACAGAATTTGATCTGTCAGTGTTAAAATCATAACTCCCCCAACCAACAAAACCTGCTCCAACAAAAGCAATAACACTAATCCAAATAGTTACAACTAAATATTTTTTATGATGCTGCATCCAAGTGAGCATTTTAACCCCAATCTAATTAAATAAATTAAACCATAAATTATAGATAATTTGTGATTAATAAAAAATTAATTTTAAAAGATTATGATAAATTTGTTTCAGCTAAATGGATAATTTTGCAAGAATTTTCAATTAAATCTATAATTTTGCCTAATTCATAGCTTGTTCTACCATAAGCAAAGATACCATAACCTTTTACAACAACAAAATTTTGTTTTTGTTCTAGCATATAGCGATAAATTTCAGTTTGTGACCTATCCTCCCAATCCTCATAATTTTTAGGGTTATAAACTCGAATTTCTTCTAAAAAAATTTCACCAAAATAATCTTGAGGCGTTATAAAATCATGATTTAAACTCATGGATAAGGTATAAGCTGGACAAGCAAAACATATAAATTTAGCTTCAGGTATATTTTCATATATACTTTTATGGATTTCAGAATCACTACTAGCTTCATCCCAGCTGTAATCTTTTGCAAATTTTAAAATACTTAGATTTTTTTCATTTAGTTGATTTAAAAATGCATTGTTTTTATTGATAATAAACGAACCTTGAGATAATTTAGCTGAAACAGAGCCGTGGCAAATTCCAAAAAAATTTTTTTTAAACATTGAGGCAGAAAGCATTGTAATTTGAGAAATGATATTTTCTTTATTCATTAAAAACCTTGTTTTAAACTTTGCTAAGATATTATACTAAAAAAATTAAAGGGTTTATTTTGCAAAGTCCACATATTCCTGTTTTATTGCAAGAAGTTTTAGATGTTTTTGATGATTTTGATGGTGGAGATTTTTTAGATTGTACTTTAGGTTATGGAGGACATTCTAAAGCATTATTGCAAGCTCATAAAAAACTAAGATTAATTGCTTGTGATAAAGATTTAGAAGCTTTAAATTTTTCTAAAGAATTTTTAAAAAATTTTCAAGATAGAATAAGTTTTAACCATATAGCTTTTAAAGATATTTTAACTCAAATTCCAACGCAAAACTTAAGAGGAATTTTAGCTGATATCGGTGTATCTTCTTTGCAGCTTGATAAAAACGATAGAGGTTTTTCGCTAAATTCTGATTTTTTAGATATGAGAATGGATCAAAACAATCCTTTAAGCGCTAAAGAAGTGGTGAATTCTTATAGCAAGGAAGCTTTGGAGCGAATTTTTAAAGACTATGGAGATTTAGCGCCGGTTGCTTCAATGCTTGCTCAAAAAATTATCAATGCAAGAAGCCAAAAAGAGATTGCAAGTGCAAAAGAATTAAGTCAAATCATAGGAAATGCTAAGTTAAAAGGACGCAATGTATCTTTAGCTTTGCTTGTGTTTCAGGCTTTACGTATAGAAGTGAATAATGAGCTTGGCGAGTTAAAATCTTTACTTGAAAGTATAGAAAAAGCAAAATTAAAAGATTGTAAATTAGCTATTATTAGTTTTCATTCTTTAGAAGATAGGATAGTAAAAAATACTTTTAAAAGATGGGAAAAAGACTGTATTTGTGATGAAAGAGCCATAAAATGTGAATGTGGTAAAAATCATAGTCTTGGTAAAATTTTAAGTAAAAAAGCTATAAGTGCCTCCAAAGAAGAAATAAGCTATAATAGTAGATCAAGTTGCGCAAAAATGAGAATTTTTTATTTTAGGTAAATAATGGTTGAAGAAGACTTTTTAAAAGAAAAACAAAATATACGCGAAAAAATGTTGAAATATTCTAGGGCTATTAAAGAAGGTAGGCCTTATGAGGAATATGAGCAAAATTTCAATGAAAGCGATCGCATATTAAAAAATAGAATACAGCGTAAAAAAAGACCTAAATTTACAGATTTTGATGAAGAATACGAAGAAAAACCTAAAAAACAATCCGCTATTTATTTAAAAGAAGATTTGATTAATGTTAAATTAGAAGAAAAAAAACCTTTTAAATTACAACTTAATTTTTTCAAAAAACAAAAAGAAAAATTTGATAAAAAAAATATTGCAAATTCTAAAATGCTTAAAAGTAGCAAATCGCCACAAGAAGTAAAAAAAGTAGAAAAAAAAGATTCTATCCAAATATCTAAAATTCTTACTCAAAGTAATGTTTTTGTCACTTCAAAATTTCAAGATTTAAAAGAAAAAAGAAAAGAAAAAGTCAAACTCAAACAAGAATTAAAAGAGCAAAAAAAAATCGAACAAGAAAAAATAAAAAAAGCTCAAGAAGAATTAAAAGAAAAAGAAAAATTAGCTAAGCAAGAGCAAAAAATTTTAGAAGAAAAAGTAAGGCTTGAAGAAAACCAAGAATATAATCAAGAAGATAAATACGAACTTTTAGATAGCATAGTAAGCGAGGAAAATAAAAATTTAAGTCCTAAAAATTTATTATACGCAGGTTTAATGATAGCATTTGCTTTGTTGATATTTTTCCCACAAATTTACATCAGAAATCAAATTTATTATGTAAGTAGAGATATAGCGGATTTAAGATCACAAGAACTTGTTTTGGATGAAGAAAATAAAGAACTTCGAAGGCAACTTGAAATGCTTTATTTTCAAAATCAAGTTTTAGACTTTTTAGATTAATCTTGTGTTTGAATGATTTTTTCTAAAACATATTGCTCAAGTTGGTTTTTTGGAATTTCTTCTTTAATAGCTTGATTATAAATATTTTCTGCTATTTTTGAGTATTTTTCATAAGCAAAATATGGAAAATGTAAAGCCCAAGCTTTTTTTAGTAATCTTTTGCTAATGATTTTTCTAGTGTAAATTTTAAAAATATCATAGCCAATAAAAACACAAGCAGTGACAAAAATAGCACTTAAAATGCTAATATGAAAATCAATAATTGTTAAAAAATAATGTGTAATTAAAATTAGAGGAATGATAATTAAAGCACAAAAAAATGCATAAATAAGATAAGAATTAAACACTTTAAATTTAAAATTTAATTTCGCAGGATCTACCATCATACCTTCATTAAGCAAGGCGTTTGCTTCTAGTAAATCTTTTAAATTAACAGGTTGATTTGAAACTTTAAAAATAAAGTTTAAAATAAATTCTTGTATTTTCATTGTTTTACCTAAAATTAGTATGTGATTTTTGTGATTTTAACATTTTTGTTTTTAAATAAACTAAATTTTAAGTCTTGTAAATGAAATCTTGTGTTAAAATTTATATTATTTTAATATCAAAATGGAAGAAAAATGGCAGATTCTAGATTTATGATGAATGTAAAAGGCATAGTTAAAAGTTTTATACCTAGAAAAATTTATCAAAATCAATTGCAAAATATTTTTAAAAAAATTTTAAAATTAAAAAATATAGATAATGTTATTACTCGCTTAAATTATTATAATCTGCAAAATGATTTTTTTGATATAAAAAATTTTCAAAATTATGAAAAAATAGGAAAATTTCCTTTTAAAAAAACTTCCTATGCTTATGATGCTTATGCAATTAGTAAATATTTTAATGATGATTTTTTATGGATTAAAGGTTTTGGGGATATTAGTTATAATCTTAAATATCCAAGCATAGCTAAATCAAGACCAGTTGAAAATGGCTTTAATAATATCATTTTAAAATTAGACAAAAATAGACATTTTGATTTTATACAAGATAAAAACCAATTTGAAGATAAAAAAGACTTACTTTTTTTTAGAGGTGCGATTTATCAGCCTCATCGTATTAAATTTTTTGAAAAATATTTTGATAATTCTCGTTGTGATATTGCTCATGTTGGCGGTAGAAAAATTCAAGCCGAAAAATGGATTAAAAATTTAAATTTTAAAATCAGCAGAGCTTATCAAACCCAGTTTAAATTTTTACTTTCATTAGAAGGTAATGATGTAGCAAGCAACTTAAAGTGGGCGATGAAAACAAATTCTTTAGTTTTAGCTCCAAAAATGCGCTATGAAACTTGGTTTATGGAAGGAAAGTTAGTTCCAAATGAGCATTTTGCTTTAATTGATGATGATTATGAAAATGTAGAAGCTTTGCTTGATTATTATTTAGCTAATCCACATAGAGTAAAAGAAATCATTCAAAATGCCCATGTTTACATAGAGCAATTTTTAGATGAAAAGATAGAATTTTATATAGGAATTTTAGTTTTAGCTAAGTATTTTTATTATTCTAATCAGCTTGATTTACCAAAAGATATTATTGATTTATTTGATTAAAAGGAGGGTTTATGCAAGAAATGGAAATAGTATTTTTAAATGATGAGTTTGTAAAAGCTAGCGAAGCTAAAGTGAGTGTTTTTGATAGAGGTTTTATCTTTGGAGATGGAATTTATGAAGTAGTTCCTGTGGTAAATGCAAAAATAGCTGATAAGGAAGAATTTTGGGAGCGTTTTGAGCGTAGCTTGGCTCAAATTGAATTAGAAATTCCTTATACAAAAGAAGAATTTGAAAATATTTTAGAGCAATTAATTATTAAAAACTCTCTTAAAGAAGGCGGGCTTTATATGCAAGTTACTAGAGGGGTTGCTAGTAGAAATTTTGCTCTTTTAAAAGGTTTAAAACCTACTATTATGGCTTTTGCTTTTGAATGTAAAGTGATTGAGCATGAGTGTGCTAAAAACGGGGTGAGTGTTATTTCAACAGCTGATTTAAGATGGAAAAGAAGGGATATAAAATCTATTTCTTTATTAGCTCAATGTCTTGCAAAAGAAGAAGCTATAAAAGCTAAGGTTTTTGAAGCATTTATGGTGGAAAATGCTTTAGTAACGGAAGCTTCTAGTAGTTCAGCTTTTATTATAAAAGATAAAACTTTAATCACTAAGCCATTTTCTAATGAAATTTTACCAGGAATTCGCCGTAAAAATATCTTGAAATTTGCAAAAGAACTTGGTCTTAAAGTAGATCAAAGAGCTTTTAGTATGAAAGATGTATATGAGGCTGATGAGGTATTTATTTCTGCGGCTACTTTTTTGATTTTAGGCGTTATAAAAGCAGATAGTAAGGTAATTAATGATGGTAAGGTAGGCTTTTATACTCAAAAGTTAAGAGAAAAATATGTAGAAAAAATACAAAAAGAGGTTTTTTAATCAAAACCTGCGTTTGTAAATTCTTTAGGATTATCAAGAGCGTAGCGGAATTTTTCCCAGTCTATTTGTTTATCCCAAATAGCTACGATTAAAGCTGCTACGCTATTGCCACATAAATTTCCTACCGCACGAATTTCAGACATAAATTTATCCACACCCAAAAGTATAGAAATAGCAGCCACGGGTAAAACCTCGCCTAAGCTTGATCCTAAGCCATTATTAGCTTCTGCTATATGCATATTAGATAAAGCCGCAAGTGTGCTTCCTAGTATAATAAAACCTGAACCAGTTACACCAACTGCACCTTTTGAAGCTATCATCAGTACGATTAAAATGCTAATTTCATGCGTTAAATAAAGCTCCACATTAAAAGCTTGCGCAAGGAAAATCAAGCTCATAGCTAAATAAATATTAGTGCAATCAAGATTAAAACTATACCCAGTTGGCAATACCAAACCCACAGTGGCTTTTGAAATTCCCGCTTTTTCAAGTTTTCTCATAAGTGGGGCTAATGCTGATTCACTAGAACTTGTAGCAAAAACTATCAAAACTTCTCTTGATATAAAACGCATAAATTTAAAAATATTAACTTTGGCAATAAAACAAATAAGTCCTAAAACTCCAAAGATAAAAAGCAAAGAAGCAAGCAACATAACAATAAGCAAATAACCCAAATTTAATAAAGAATCAAGTCCATATTTTGCTACTAAAAAAGCCATTGCAGAAAAAGCGGCAATAGGAGGAAAAATACATAATGATTTCTAGAATTTTAAAAACAAAGCTTTGCATTATTTCTAAGGTTTTTTGTATAGCTTTTCTCTCATCAATTCTCATAAGTGAAATAATAAAAGCACAAGCTAGAGCTATAACTAAGATTTGTAAGGTTTTTCCTTCGCTAAAAGCAGCGATGATGTCAGTAGGTATGGCATCATTTAAAATATGTAAAATCTCATTTTGTGCACTTATTTCTATATTTTTATTAACAAATTGAGCCACACTTTCTTGATCTAGGGTGCTTGGATCAAGGTTCATTCCTTTTCCAGGTCCCATAATATTTGCCATAAAAATACCAATAGCTAAAGCAAAAGTACTCACTACTTCAAAGTATAACAAGGCTTTAGCACCTATACTTCCAACTTGTTTTAAGCTTTCAAGACTAATAACTCCTAAAACAATAGTTAAAAATATAATAGGCCCTATGAGAATTTTTAAAGCTTGTATAAAATAATCTACCCCGATTTTACTAGCTAATGCAAGCTCTTTATCTAACAAACCAAGGCTAATACCAGCTATAATTCCTATAATTACCCAAAAACCTAAATTTTTTAACATTTTTTTGAGCTTGCTTGGTTTTTCATGGGTAATTACTAGCACAAAAACTCCTTGAAATTTTAAAAACGACACATATTAGCAAAGAAAAACTTATTTTTATGATTAAAATAAATAAAAAATAAACAATAGTCTTAAAAATAAGAATTTTTTAGCTTATTTTGTAGCTAAAAGTAGCATTTTGTAGTATTTTTGTATGATTTATTATGAAATAAATAATGATAATGTTTATCTAAATTTAAGAAAGCTAGTACTATACTTGCGACTATGATTTTAAAAATGAATATCATTTCGGAGTAAAATAGTGTTTAAAAAAATAAGTTTATTAATGATTTTTTTATTTTGTTCTATTGTTTATGCTAGAGAGATTGATTATCAAAAAGAAGCTCAAGCGATCAAACAAATTTTAAATGAAAGTATGATTTTATATAAAGAAAATAAAAATTTAGAAGCGAAAAAAAAGGCAGAAGATGCATACTTTCAGCATTTTGAAACCATGGAAGGTTCTATTGGGCGTAATGTTGGTAGAAAAGCCATTGTTATGGAGCGTAAATTTGTTAATTTAAGAAAGCTATATAAAAATAAAGAAGATTTTTCTAAAATAGAAGCTTTGATTAGTAGTTTGTATTTTGATTTAGATGAAGTCATTCCTATTTTAGAAAAAGGCTTTCAATTAAAAGCTGAAGCTAGTGATATAAATTATGATAAAAAAGCAGCTGAAAGCTCATCTTTAAAAGCAGAAAAAGAGCGCCAAGCGCAAGCTGAGGCGATGTTTGCAGCTTTGCTTGGAGAAGATGTTAAAAAACAAACTTCACAAAACTCAACTCAAAGTTTGGTTGCTCAAGAACAAAACACTCAAAAAGATGAAGCATTGCTAGCTTTGCAAGAAGCTTCAGCTTTGGATGCAAGATTGCAATTTTTGATGGATTCTATGATTTCAAAGCTTGATCAAGCTGCATTAGCTTTTGTAAATAAAGACTATCAAAAAGCTAAAGATTTGATTCAATCAGCATTATTTGAAGACTATAGAAACTCAAAAGTAGAAGTTTTAGTAGCAAGATATACTAAAGCAGGAGTGGATAAAAAAATTCAAACCAAGCTTAGAACTATTATAAGAAAAATCAATGCTAATACTTTAGATGAAAAAATTATTAGAGATGAAATTTCAAACATATCAGATTTACTATATGAAGCGTTTTTAGCTTTGCCTAAAGAAGAATTAGCCTTACTTCAAGTTAAAGGTTTTGATGAAAGTGTTATGAGTGCTAAAAACTATACTAAAGTATATGATGATATGAAAATTGCTCTTAATGATATTTTGCAAAATTATGAGGGATTTAGTTTAAATAGCATAGATGCTTTGCAAAATGTGTATTTGGATATTTTTGAAGCAAGTGGTATGGAAAGTAAAATTGGTGCCATTGATAGTGCTTTAAAATTAAAAATCGAAAGTTATTTTTCAAAAGGTGTTGCACTTATTAAAGCAAGTGCTTCTAAAGAAGAATTAAAACAAAATTTTGATGAGCTTAGTACATTAGTAGAAAGCTCTTTGGATAAAATTCAAGAATCTTCACCTATGTCTTTATTTATATGGGCTTTGGGTATTATCTTAAGAGAAGGCTTGGAGGCTTTAATCATTGTTGTAGCTATAGTTTCATACCTAGTTCAAAGTGGTAATAAAAAACGTTTAAATATAGTATATTCAGCACTTTGGAGTGGGGTATTTTTAAGTTTTGTAACCGCATTTTTTATTTCATGGATTTTTAAAGAACAAGCAGGGCAAAGTAGAGAGTTGCTAGAAGGTGTTACTATGCTTGTGGCTGTTGCATTGTTATTTTATGTAGGTTTTTGGCTTTTATCAAATGCACAAAATAAAAAATGGGCAAATTATGTAAAAACTCAAGCAGTTGAAGCTATCTCAAATAATTCAGCAAAAACCTTATGGTTTAGTGCGTTTTTAGCTGTATATAGAGAAGGTGCTGAAACTATTCTTTTTTATCAAGCTTTATTATTTGATGCAAAAACAAGCACAGATTATAGTTTTATATTTATAGGATTAGCTAGTGGATTAATCATACTTATAATACTTTATTATTTATTAAAAGCTGGTGCTTTAAAAATACCAGTAAAACAATTTTTCTATATAACTTCATACATTATTTTTTATATGGTCTTTGTCTTTACAGGCAAAGGCATTGGTGAGCTCATAGAAGCTAAGGTTATCACCCCAAGCTTACTTCCTTTTGATTTTGAAGGAATTTTATGGCTTGGAATTTATCCTTACTATGAGAGCATCATACCTCAGTTTATGGTTTTAATCTTACTCATTATGGGTATTTTTATAACAAAGCAAATTTCAAATAAAAGGGAAAAAATATGAAAAAAACTTTATTAAGTTTAGGCGCAGCAGTTAGTATTTTAGCTAGTTCAGTTTTTGCAGCAGAGGTGCCAATTGGCGATCCTTATGAGTTAAATGGTATGGAAATAGCAGCGGTTTATTTACAACCAATCGAAATGGAGCCAAGAGGGATTGACCTTGCAGCAAGTTTAGCAGATATTCACCTTGAAGCAGATATTCATGCATTAAAGGGCAATAAAAACGGCTTTCCAGAAGGCTTTTGGATTCCTTATTTAACTATAGCTTATAAGCTAACTAATCTTGATAATGGTAAAGTAAAAACAGGAACCCTTATGCCTATGGTAGCAGATGATGGCCCTCACTATGGTGCAAATTTAAAAATGGATACAGGCATAGGAAATTATGAGTTGGTATTTTTAATAGAAAGCCCAGAAAAACAAGGTTTTGGACGCCATGTTGATAAAGAAACAGGTGTTGGTAAATGGTTTGAGCCATTTTCAGTTAAATACAACTTCAAATACACAGGAAAACCTAAGTGATTCTTCCCTAGCTTTTTGCTAGGGTTTATTTATAAAATTATTGATTTTATAAATAAATTCTATCAAAGAAGAGCCTATGTCGATTTATTTTGTACATTTTTTTGGAGTATTTTTTTCTTATGCGCTTTTAAGTGCTTTATTTTTTTATAATTTAAAAAATTCTTTAGTGTTTAAACTTGCTTTTGTGGGTTTTGTTTTTTCTTATTTTGCTTTTTTTATTAGCGCTAAAACACTAAGTTACGATTTGTTATATTTTTCTAATGATATTTTATTTGTTTTATTGTCTTTGGGTGTTATTGTTTTTTCTTTTATAAAAAATAATTTTTTAAAAGAAAAAATTCAAGCAATATTGCTTTTTTTATTATCTTTTGCTTTTGGTATAAAATACTTACATATTTCTATCGACTTTCCTATATTAAGCACTAATTTTTTAGATTCTTTAGCGATTAGTTCTTTTGGGCTTATTTTGCTTGCTTTTGTTACGTGTTTTGGGGTTTATCTTTTTACAAGATGGCTAAGGGAATTTAAATTTAAATTTTTAAATTTATTTTTATTTATTATAGTGATTTTTTATCTAAATGAAGCTTTAGCTCAAATTTTATTACACCTTATGAGAGAAGGTGTGATAGAAACAGAAAGTTTATATTTAAGCTATGTGGCAAAAAGTGTATATTATACTAAATTTTATACATACATATGGTTTTTATTGCTAGGAATTTGTATAGTTTTAGCTCTAAAGCAAAGAGCGAGAGAAAACACCAAGAAAAAAGATTTTGATATAGAATTTAGAAAAAATCAAGCAAAAAATTCAACTATAACTAGCTTTAGTGCAAGTATTTTTAGTGCTATGGTTTTAAGTCTTTGTATTTTTCTCTTTTATGACTTGCATGCTTCAAGACCAATCACCATAGACGAGCCAACCTATGTAGAGCCAAATGAAAATGACGAATTTGTCTTTGATGTAGCTATTTTAAGAGATAATAACTTACACCGCTTTGCTTATATTAGTGATGAGGGTAAGGTAGTGAGATTTTTCTTAATTAACAAAAGAGAAGATAAAGACTCTCCAGTAGCAGTTTTTGATGCTTGTAGTATATGTGGAGATATGGGGTATGTTAAAAAAGGTGGAGAGTTAATTTGTATCTCATGTAATGTTAGAATTTTCTTACCAAGTGTAGGTAAAGCAGGTGGGTGCAATCCTATCCCTATGAAATATAAATTTGAAAATGGTAAGGTTATCATACCTTTTTCAGAAATTTTAGATGGGGTAAATTTTTTCACTCAAGTAGTAGAAAAGAAAGTTTATGATCCTATTGATCATACCGAACTTATTAATTTAAAAGCACCAAGATCTTATGTTTATAAAGGAAGAACATATTTTTTTGCTAATGAAAAAAATTATGAAGAGTTTAAAAATGATCCTTTAAAATACATCGATATGAATAAAACTTCAAAATATAGAATTCATAATTTATTAGGAAATGACTATGCAAATTAAGATTGTAAAAAATTCCATTTTTCAAAATAAAATTCAAAAATCTCTTGCTTTACTAACGATTTTTTTAGCTACTTTACTTATGGCTACTATGTTAAATCTTACTTTGGGCATAGGTAATGAAATCACAAAAGAATTAAGAAGTTATGGATCAAATATTTTAGTTTTACCTAAAGGCGCAAGTTTAAGTGTGGAAGTGGGTAATAAAATCTATGAGCCTTTGAAAAATCAAAATTTTTTAGAAGAAAGCAAACTCCATACTATAAAAGAAATTTTTTGGAGAAATAATATCAACGCCTTTGCGCCATTTTTAGATACCCAAGTAAAAATTCAAACTCCAAATGCAAATTATGAAAATATCTCTTTAGTGGGAACTTATTTTGATAAAGCTATAAAGGTGCAAGATGATGATGATTTTTATGCAGGCATTAAAGAATTATACAAATATAGTCAAATCAAAGGAAATTACCCAAAAGATGATAGTTTAGATGAAATAATGCTAGGAAAAGACTTAGCACAAAAGTATGATTTAAAAATAGATGATGAAATTACCCTTTTGCAAAATGATCAAATTTTTAAAGTAAAAATTGTTGGTATTATAGACTTAACTCAAGCCTTTTCAAATAAAATTATCACTTCTTTACTTTTAGCACAAAAGCTTTCTAAAAAAGAAGGTTTATTTGCCAAAGCAGAAGTTTCAGCTTTAACTATACCTGAAAATGATTTAGCGCAAAAAGCAAGACGCGATGTAGATAGTCTTAATCAGCTTGAGTATGATCAGTGGTATTGCACTGCTTATGTAAGTTCTATTGCTTATCAAATAGCAGAAGATTTTAAAGGTGCTAGCACAAAAGTAGTGAGTGCCATTTCAGATGCAGAAAGTTTGATAGTATCTAAAATTCAATCTTTAATGGCAGTAGTTAGCATTATATGTTTAATCGTAGCTTCCATAGCTATATCATCTTTAATGAGTGCAGATATTTTTAGAAGAAAAAGCGAAATAGGACTTTTAAAAGCTTTGGGTGCTAGCACTTTGCAAATTTATATGATTTTTGCACTAGAAGGGGTTGTGGTAGCTTTAGTTGGAGCAGTTTTTGGTTTTGCTTTTGGCGTTGGGGTTTCAGAAGTTATTGCTCTAAGTATATTTGATCATACTATTGCTATATCTTGGATTATTTTACCAATTTGTTTATTTTTTGCGATGCTTATAGTATTTTTAGGATGTTTGTTCTCTATCAAAGGAATTTCTAAACTTTCTACTTCAGAGGTTTTATATGGCAAATAATTTTTTTATGCAAGAGGTTTTTAAATCTCTTATTTTTTCTTATAAAAGAGTTTGTGTTATTTTTATAGCTGTGTTTATGGGTGCTATGGTTAGTGCTTCATTTTTTAATATTTATTTTGATATTGACACAAAATTATCTAAAGAATTAAAAGCTTATGGGGCTAATTTTATCATCACGCCAAAAGATGATGAATTTTTAAGCATGGATGAGTTTAATCAAGTTAAAGAAAGCTTGAAAGCAAAGGCTTTAACCCCATTTTTATACGGTTTTTATAATCTTGAAAGCTCAAGTGCGGTTGTGGTTGGGGTTGATTTTGCAAATTTAAAGCTTACTAAGCCTTTTATGGAGGTTTTAAAAGGAAGCTTTTCTTTGAGTGATTTTAGTGAAGATAGTGCCTTTGTAGGGGCTGATTTAGCTAAACAGCTTGAACTTAAAATAGGACAAGAATTACAAATTTATAACCCAAGCATTTCTAAAATAGTCAAAGTAAAAATCAAAGCCATTTTAAGAAGCAATGATGAGCAAGATGGCGTTTTAATCATCTCTTTAAAAAAAGCTCAAGAGCTAGCAGCTAAAGAAGTTATAAATTATGCTCAAGCTATTTTACTAGGTGATTATGAAAGTTTAGATCAAAAAGCAAAAGAACTTAGCAAGGGCAATGCAGAAGCTAAAGTCATAGCCTCAGTATCCATTAGTGAAGGTGTGATTTTAGAAAAGATCAAAGCTTTGATGGCTTTGATTAGCTTAACGATTTTACTCATTAGTTCTTTGAGTGTAAATACCACTCTTAGCGCAGTGATTTTTTCAAGAAAAAAAGAAATAGCCCTGCACCTTGCACTAGGAGCTAAGCATAAAGAAATCATCAAGCTCTTTGGAGCTGAAGTGTTTATTTTAAGCTTAAGCGCTAGTTTACTTGGTGCTTTTTGTGGGTATTTTTTGGCAAATATTTTTGGGTATTTGATTTTTAATGCAAGTATAGATTTCAGATTGCTTTCGGTATTTTTTGCGGTGCTTGTTTCTTTAGTATTTGCATTTTTTGCAAGCATCTTACCGCTAAAAAAAGCTTTAAAAATCAATGTTTGTGAAAATTTAAAGGGTGAGTGATGAAAAATATTATAAAAATTTCAAATTTAAATCGTAATTTTAATGAAGTTAAAGCTTTGCAAAATATCAACCTAGAAGTAAAGCAAGGCGAATGGCTAGCCATTATGGGTCCATCAGGTTCAGGTAAATCAACACTTTTAAATATACTTTCTTTGATGGATACTCAAAGTAGTGGGGAGTATTTTTTAGATGATAAAGAAGTTGGAAATTTAAGTGAAGAAGAAAAAAGTGTGATTAGAAGAGAAAAAATAGGTTTGATTTTTCAACAATTTCATTTAATACCTTATTTAAATGCCTTAGAAAATGTCATGCTAGCGCAGTTTTATCACTCAAGTATAGAGCAAAAAGACGCTATAATGGCACTAGAAAAAGTAGGGCTTTCACACAGACTTACGCATTTACCTAGTCAGCTAAGTGGCGGGGAGCAACAAAGGCTATGTATAGCAAGAGCTTTAGTGAATGATCCTGAAATTTTATTAGCAGATGAGCCAACTGGAAATTTAGATGAGGCAAATGAAAAAAACATTCTAGAGCTTTTTTGTAAATTAAAACAAGATGGCAAAACCATAGTTTTAATCACTCACAATCCAGACTTAGCCACATTTGCTGATAGAACTATCATTTTAAGTCATGGAGTAATGAAAAGTGAAAATTAAAAGTATAATTTTAGCTTGTTTGTGTTTAGTTTTTTTAAGTGCGTGTTTTGAAAACAACAATAAAAATGGCGGTAAAATAGGTCTAAAAGCACCAGAAATCGCAGCTAAAAATTTAGAAGGTGAGAAAATTAAACTAGCTGATTTTGATAATCTCATTGTTTTAACTTTTGTAGAGCAAGGTTGTGCTTCTTGTTTAAAAGATTTGCCACTTTTAGAAAAACTAGCTAACGAATACCCTAAAAAAATCACTATTTTGGCACTTGATTCTATAGATAAGGGGAAAGATTTTGAAGAATTTGCTACAAAATATGATTATAAAAATATTATATTTTTGCAAGATGATTTAGATATATCGTGGCAAAGATTTAGCGTTTTTGCGGTGCCAACTACTTTTGTCATTAAAGATGGAGTTGTGCAAGATAAAATCATAGGAGAAAAACCATGGTCACAGCTAAAAGCTTCTATTGCTTCTTGGCTTTAATAGGAATTTTTTTCTTTAGTGCATGCTCAGATAATGAATTTCAAACCTTAAATTCAAATCAAAATTATACTTTTAAATATGATGGTTTTGAAAAAACCTTAAAAATACAAAATACAAATCAAGCTTATGCTTTATTTTTTTTCACGCAAGATTGTGGTGCATGTAATGCACAAATTCCTATGCTAAATGAACTTTATAAAGAAAGAAATTTTTCTATTTTAGCAGTGTTAAATGGAGCTAAGTCAAAAGAAGAAGCTCAAAAAATTCTTTTGGAAAAAAAGCTAGATTTGCCACTTTTATATGAAGCTAAAGCAAGCTCGTTTTTGTCTAAAGCAGTGGGTGGAATTTATGGTGTGCCTGTGATAGTTTTTTATGATGAAAAAGGCAATATGAATGAAAAATTCATCGGACTTACTCCAAAAAGTGTTTTAGAAAACAAGATTAAATTTTTACAATAGATTTAGGTATTTTATAAAGTATATTTCAGTAAAAAATAATTTAAAAATTTATAGCACTATTTTTTTACTCAAAAAACCTATTTTTCAATATTTCAAAGCCATTATTTTTCCTTATCATCATAGCAATATTTTGTTATTATCATTATTATTTATCTTTAAGCAAAAATTTATAAATAAAATATTAACATTCTGCGTTTGTTAATGAAATATTAGTATTAGTAATTACTATTAGTTTCATTACACCACACGAGCAATAAACCAATAGCATACAATAAAAATATTTTTTGAAAGGACTTTTTCAATGAATAAAAATT
>NZ_NFOE01000069.1 GCF_002179635.1 Campylobacter jejuni
TAATCATATTTTATCTTTAATTATTTGTTTTTCTTTTACTTTCTTATTTATTATCTATATTTAAAATATTATTTTCTTTATATTTATATTTGACACAAAATTCCCACATTTTTTATAATAACTTATTTTCATTTTTACTAAAAACTCTACTACATGTTATAAGCAAATATTCGCAGCCTCCTCTTTTCAATCATAATTTACACACTTACACCACCATAATAACAAATCCAAACTCATCCTAAAACAAATTTCTTTAAATATCCAATCTATATTAATAAAACTTTAAGCTTTTATTGCTATAATTTCATTTCCTTTTTAAATAAAAGGGTTTTAAAAAGCTAAGACTTTTTGTCTTAA
>NZ_NFOE01000119.1 GCF_002179635.1 Campylobacter jejuni
AACAATAGCTTTCATTTGCTTACTATCATCATAAGTGATTCTATATTCTAATTTACTTTCTCTTTTTATATTTAATTCCACATCATCACAAGAGTCTATGAAATAAGTTTGATTTTTAAGCATGCTTTTCTTTCCTGACATTGTAATTTATATGCTATTATATCTAATAAAATACACTCAAAGAAAAAAGATGAAATATATATTTAAATGCGATAACAAAAAATATTCCGATGTTGACTTAATAGAGGCTTTTAAAAAACTTGATATCAAAAAAGGCGATATTTTATGTGTGCATAGTGAACTAATGAAATTTGGCACACCTTTACTTCCTAG
>NZ_NFOE01000110.1 GCF_002179635.1 Campylobacter jejuni
AAATAAAATAGCTAATGATATCTTAGAAGATGCTAGGAAGAAGAAGTTTTAAATAATTAAACTAAACCCATTAAGGGTTTAGTTTATCTAATATAAGATTTTAAACAAACACCATCTACACTTAATTCATAAGCTTTTTTTAGATTGTTTTTTAAAGTATCAAGCAAAAGTAAAATTTTAGAATCAAACATATAAAATTCAGCTATTTTTGAAGCAGTTTTGGCCAAATTTTCATCTTCTATTAAAATATATTTTGCCCCTAGTGCATTAGAAAGTAAAATTTCTTCCTCATTCTTAGCATATATAGCAAAATCTATTTTTTCATCTTTTGCACTTTTTATATTTTGCTCATTATAATCAAAACAATTTACATTTGTTTTTATAAAAATATTTTCATAAAAACTAAATTTTTGCATATTTATCAAAGGGTGTCCAAAAATCAACATAATTTTTCCTTTACCTTTAAAAGACAATAATTTCTAAAACCACGGTTGAAAATTTTATAATCTTTCATTCCTTGTAGTTCATCATAAACCTCGCTACCTTTATAAAGCAAAAATGAAGTTTTTTCATCATAAAAACCATTTGAAATTACAATCAAAGGTTTTATATCCATCAATGCTCTTGAGGTGATTAAATCTGCTTTAAAAGGTGGATGATTTTGTAATTTTTCCTTTATAATACTTACATTTATCAAATTAAGTTCAGTTTTGATTACTCTTAAAAAAGAAGCCTTTTTAACACTAGGCTCAAATAGAAAAAAATTACTATTTCCCAAAATACATGCTAAAAATATCGCAGGAAAACCGGCTCCACTTCCAATATCGATAACCTTTTTTTTATCAGTCAAATCACAATAATCTAAAATTTTTATACTATCGATAATATTATCGTCTATGTTTTCAAGATGAGTTAGATTATGTACAGCATTAAATTTTTTTAGCAACTCTTTATAGAGTGTGATTTTTTGGAAAAAATCATCTTTATTTGCAAAGTCTTTTAAAAAATTTAATTGCTCTTCGTAAGTTTTCAATTTAAATGCCCCATTTGCGTATGTTTAATTTCTAAATAATCTTTATTAAAACGATTTGCTTCAATTAAAATAGGTACCCTTAAATTAATTTTTTCTTTTAAAGAGCTAAGTTTTTCAGGATTATTAGTCAAAAGATTAATCTTAGAAATCTTATAATATTTGAGTATAAAATCTACTATTTCATAACTGCGCTCATCTGCTTTAAAACCTAATTGATGATTTGCCTCTATAGTGTTAAAACCTTTATCTTGTAAAGCATAAGCATTAATTTTATTAAAAAGTCCTATGCCTCTTCCTTCTTGTCTTAGATAAATCACCATGCCACCATGTTCTTGGATATATTTTAATGAAAAGTCAAGTTGTTCTCCACAATCACACTTTAAACTTCCCAAAACATCACCCGTTAAACATTCTGAATGGATTCTAATATTAACTTCTTTTTCTAATTTCCCTTTAAAAATACAAAGGTGTTCTTTATCGTTTTCTTTAAAACTTTGTATATTAAATTCTCCAAAACGAGTGGGAAGTTTTGCTATTTCAGAAATTTGAATAGTCATTATTTTACTTTACCTTTTTATAAAAAATATGCTAGAATTTAAGCAATTTTAACAAACAAAAAGGAAATTTATGTTTAAACGCTTTAGAAGATTAAGACTTAATGAGAATATTAGAAGCCTAGTAAAAGAAAATACCTTAAATTTAGATGATTTAATCTATCCACTTTTTGTTGTCAATGGTATTAATATTAAAAATGAAATCACGTCTATGCCAGGTGTGTTTCAAATGAGCTTAGATGAAATTTTAAAAGAATGCGAAGAGTTAGTTAATCTTGGTATTAAAGCGATTATCTTATTTGGTGTGTTGGAAAGCTCTAAAAAAGATAGCTGTGGCAGTGATGCATTAAGTGATGATGGTTTGATAGCTACAAGTCTAAGAGTTATTAAGGCAAAATTTCCTGATTTAGTAGTGATTACTGATCTTTGTTTTTGTGAGTATACCGATCATGGTCATTGTGGCATTATTAATCCAAAAAGTAAAAGTGTAGATAATGATTTAACCTTAGAAATTTCAGCCAAACAAGCTCTAATTCATGCCAAAAACGGCGCTGATATGATAGCACCAAGCGGTATGATGGATGGTATTATTGAAACTTTAAGAAAAACCTTAGATGAAAATGGTTTTGAAAATTTACCTATTATGGCTTATTCTACCAAATTTGCCTCAGCTTATTATGGGCCTTTTAGAGATGTGGCTGATTCTGCACCAAGTTATGGAGATAGAAAAACCTATCAAATGGATTTTGCCAATGGTAAAGAAGCCTTATGTGAGAGTTTAGAAGATGAAAAACAAGGTGCTGATATTTTGATGGTTAAACCAGCACTTGCGTATTTAGATGTAGTTAAAGATATAGCAAATCACTCTAAGCTTCCACTTTGTGTGTATAATGTAAGTGGAGAATATGCTTTGTTAAAAGCGGGTCAAAAAGCAGGTGTGATTGACTATGAAAAAATAGTGCTTGAAACTATGCTTGCCTTTAAAAGAGCAGGAGCTAAGCTTATTATAACCTATCATGCAAAAGAAATTGCAAAACTACTAAACAAATAAGGATCAAGATTGAATAGTCTAAGTAAAAAAAGTTCTCAAGATATCATCAATGAGTTATCAAGCCATTTAGGCATAGAAAAGCACAATCAAACTATATTTCATCTCACCCACATTAACGATAAAGAAAAAAAATTAAGCCTAAAAAATGGTCATGAGTTAGCACCTGAACCATGGTTTATAGTAGACGAAAATGATGAAGTTAAAACTATGTTTTCTGTAAAAACCTTAATTGAGTTCTTACAAAATGCCAAAGAAATGCAAAAAGATAATTTTGAGCTTAAACTTGAAAAGGCTATTTATCAACAAATTCCTATTGACTTTAATGATGTTTGGACAGTTGCAATGGATGAGATTAAACATCAAGTAGCCAAAGGTATAAAAGAAGTTAATATTGATTTAGATCAATTAATCAGCAATATCCATGCAAAACATCCTAACTTGTTTATTGATATGAAAGAAATGATGCAAAAGGTAAAGTTAAATGAAAGATTATAAAAGCTTTATTAAATACTCTAAAGCAGGACCTAGATACACTTCTTATCCTACTGCAGTAGAATTTAACACTCAATTTAAATATGAGGATTATATACAAATTTTAAAAGAACAAAAAGCACAATTATCTTTGTATTTTCATTTGCCTTTTTGTAGAAGCGCTTGTTATTTTTGTGGTTGCAATGTAATATATACTGCTAAAGAAGAAAGCAAAGAAAGATATTTAAACTATCTTTTTAAAGAACTTGATCTTTTAGCAAATATCATCAATACTCAAAGAGAAGTAGCACAAATGCATTTTGGTGGTGGCACACCTACTTTCTTTTGTGCTAAACAATTACAAAGTTTGATTTTAAAAATAAAAAGTATTTTTCCAAATTTTACCCAAGATAGCGAAGTAAGTTGCGAGATTGATCCTAGATTTTTAAATGAAGAACAAGCAGATGTTTTAATCCAAAATGGTTTTAATCGTATTAGTTTTGGTGTGCAAGATTTTGATGAAAAGGTTCAAAAAGAAATTCATAGAATTCAACCTTTTGAATTAACCAAAAATGCAGTAGATATGGTAAGAAAAAAAGGTATTAACTCGGTAAATATGGATTTAATCTATGGTCTTCCTTATCAAAGCCTAGAAAGCTTTAAACAAACTTTAGAAAAAGCATTATTAATCAATCCTGATCGTTTTGCTATTTTTAACTACGCACATGTGCCTTGGCTTAAAAAAAATATGAGAAAATTTGATGAAAGTACATTGCCAAGCCCTGATATAAAGCTTCAAATTTTAGAATATTGTGAAAAATTTTTAACTCAAAATGGCTATAAAATGATAGGAATGGATCATTTTGCAAAACCACAAGATGAACTTTTTAAAGCTTTAGAAAATGGCAGCTTACATAGAAATTTCCAAGGTTATACCACAAAAGGTGGAACTGATTTAATTGGTATTGGCTTAACAAGTATAGGTGAAGGACAAAGACATTATATGCAAAATTTCAAAGATATGCCAAGCTATGAAAAAGCTATTGATGAGGGCAGATTACCTTGTGAAAAAGGCATTATGCTTGATGATGATGATGAATTAAGAAAAGCTGTTATTATGGAACTTATGAGTAATTTTGCCCTTAATATAAAAAATATAGAAAGTAAATTTAAGATTGATTTTTTTGAGTATTTTAAGCATGATTTAAAAGAACTTGAAGGGCTTAATGAATTTGTCACTATAGATAAAAATTATATCAAAGTTAATGAAACAGGAGTACTTTTAATACGTAATATTGCTATGTGTTTTGATAAATATTTAAAACGCATTAGCGAAGATAAAAAAGTATTTTCTAAAACGGTTTAATATGCTAAATGTTAATGAAATTTCTAATGCTTGCGTAAAATGTGGCAAATGCATACCAGTTTGTACTATACATGAAATAAACCGCGATGAGAGCACTTCTCCTCGTGGTTTTTTGGATTTAATTAGTGCTTATAGAAATCAAGAACTAGAACTTGATAAAAATCTTAAAAAAACTTTTGAATCATGTTTTTTATGTACAAATTGCGTTGAAGTTTGTCCAAGTCATTTAAGAGTAGATAGTGCTATTGAAAAAGTACGCTTTGATATAGCTCAAAAATTTGGTATAGCATGGTATAAAAAACTTGTTTTCTTTTTTCTAAGACATAGAAGAACTTTAGATATTTTAGCAAAATTAGGCTATGTTTTTCAAAGTTGTGCTTTTAGCTTACAACATAAAAATTTGGGAATGAAAGCCAAATTTAACCTACCTTTAATAAAAAAAGGTCGTTTGCTACCTTCTTTAGCTAAAAAAAGTTTTTTAGCTTCAAATCCTGATTTTATAAATAATCAGAGCGAAAAAACTATAGGACTTTTTATAGGATGTTTATCTAATTATTCTTATACTAATACAGGTTTTGCCTTACTTGAAATTTGCAAGCATCTTAAAATTAATGTTGATTTATTAAAAGATCAATCTTGTTGTGGTGCTCCTCATTATTTTACTGGAGATTTTAAAAGTGTAGAAAAATTAGCTAAAAAAAATATCGTTTATTTTGAAGAAAAATTAAAAACACTAGATTATATCATTATTCCAGAAGCAACCTGTTCTGCGATGATTAATATAGATTATGAACATTTTTTTCATATGCAAAAAGATAAAGAATGGGCAATAAGAGCTAAAAATATTTCTAGTAAAATACTACTTGCAACAAAGTATTTTTATGAATATACTAATTTAGAAGAACTTTTAAAAACAAAGAAAAAAATAAACACAAAAATTGCATATCATGATCCTTGCCATGCAAGAAAAATGCAAGGAGTTTTTAAAGAACCAAGAACTTTACTGAAACAAAATTATGTTTTTAAAGAACTTATTAACTCGAATGAGTGTTGTGGTTTTGGTGGAGTGAGCATGCAAACTGATTATCATAAAAAAGCTTTGCAAGTTGGCATAAAAAAAGCTCAAAACATACAAAAAAGTGATGTGGAAATCATTAGCGCAGAATGCTCAGCTTGCGGAATGCAAATTTCAAATGCACTAGAGCATGAAAAAATCTCCACGCAGTTCTTACATCCTTTAGAATTAATAGCAAAATCACTTCAAGATTAGTAAAAACTAATCTTGATTTTTCATGTCTTCAATATTTGATCTATTTTTTTCTATCAAAATTCTATTTTGCTCTATATTCTCACTATTTTTTTTACACTCATTTTTTAATATTTCTATGTTTTTATATAAAATCTTCATTTTTCTTTCATAACGATTAATTAGCAAAAACACTATAAACAAAAACAAAATCAAAATAGCCCAATTTAAAAATGCCATACTTCACCTTTCATTGAATATATTAGTATTTTTTATCTTAAATTACAATTCTTTTTAAATTTGGAGAAAGTTTTACTAAAATTTCATAATTAATGGTATTAAAAAAATTAGCCATAACATTTGCATCATTCATAACACAAATTTCCTCACCACCATTTTCACAAGAAAAACTATCCATAGACATTTTTCCAAGTATTTTTTTACCATTAGGAAGAAAAAATTCTTGTTTTCCATCATAGCGCAAAAGTCCATCTGCATAACCTAAATCATAAGTTGCTATTTCAAGATCTTCTTTTGCATTATACATACCACCATAACCAACACTTTGACCTTTTTTTAACACTCTTTGGCTTAATTTTTCAGCCCATAAACTCAAAACCTTACGCAAGTCTTTATTAAAATGCGCATAACCAAATTGTACAAGCCCTACTCTACAATACTCATCAACTTCTAAAGTATTTGTTCTAAATAAAGCTTCAGAATTATGAGAGTGAAATACTAAGTTTTTAGCCTCTTCTTGTAATAAATCGTAAATTAATTTTTTAGCGTGTTGGAATTTTTGTTTTTGCACAAAATAACTTGCATCTATTTCATCACTTCCTGCAAAATGCATCATCACTCCATGAAGTTGTAAACTATGATTTTTAAGCTCATATATAGTTTCTTGAATTTCTTCAGGTAAAATTCCATTCCTATGCATATTTGTATCTATAACTAAATGAATTTTGATATTTTTTTTGAGTTTTTTTATATCATTTTTATCATTTAAAGCATAAATAAATTTTTCACTTTCATCGCCATGTGGATGATGGGATAAAATTAAAATATTATCAAAAATATCTTCTAATTCTTTTGCTTCAGCTTCATTTTTTACTGCTATAAAATTTATACCTTTCGTTTTAGCTATAGGAGCTAAAAGCTTGGCTCCATGCCCATAAGCATTATCTTTAAAAACACAAATTACTTTTTCATAACCCCCAGCCTTAGAGGCTATTAAATCAAGATTGTATTCATAAGCCAAGCGATCAATTTTTATATAAGCCATTATTGTTCAGCTAAAATTTGCATTTTATCTTCAACTAGCTTAACATAAAGAACTTTTTCTCCTTTGAATTTATAATTAGTACTGCGATAATCTTCATAAAATCCTATTCTAAAAATTTTTTCATTTTTTTCATTTGGATAAGGACTTATACTAAGATCTGAAAATTTAATATTTTTTTCTTCTTTTTTTGCGAAAATTCTTTCTTTATTTTTTGCAAACTGTTCATACGTAGATTTATTGTTATGTTTAAAAATTTTTTTATCATAAAAAGATAAATATTTATTGATATCACTTTTTTGCCAACTATCTTTCCAAGCAAATAAATTTGCTAATAAAATAGCTATTTCTTCATGACTTGCTCTTACTTTATTTTTTTCTTCTGTCATTGCATAAGCTTTTCTATCAGCTACTAATTTATTAAAATCTTCTAGCAAATCATTTTGCACAGCAATACAACCTCTAGTCTTATAAGTATCTAAACGCGTTCCATCTAAAGGATAACCATGAATCCAAATTCCACCACCTGTTTTACCTAAGGTTTTATCTAAAACATTTGGATAAGTTGTTGCAAAAGCAAATGGTCCATAATATGGATCACCAGGATAAAATTTCTTTCCAAGCTCATAAAAACCTATAGGAGTTTTTAAATCCCCTTCTACTTCTTTATCTCCAGCTAAACCAGTTAAAACATCTTTTTGAATAAATTTCTTTTCTACTTTGCCATTATTATAATGATAAACTCTAATGATTTTATCACTTTTATTAGTTAAAACGATTGCAACATTTTCTTCATAGTAACCAAGGCTAACATTTTTATCTTTTATTTCATTAAGCCAAAAATCTTTCTTACTTAATTCTTGCTTCAATACCTTTTCAACCGCATTAATACCTTGATTTAAATAAATTTTTGCAAGTTCACTTGCATTTGCAAATACAGCTAAACTAAACAATGCTAATATAACTTTAAACAATTTATACCTTTCTATTAAAATTTAAAACAACAAAGAGCTAATTATAATATTTTTACAATAAATATATTTTTAATTTTTTCCGTGTATAATGTTTATAATTGACTAAAAATATAAAGGAAAATAATGAAAAAAATACTCAGCTTAGCTCTTTTAAGCACTTTTACTCTAGCTAGCAATATCACTGTAAATGATCCCTATGTAAGACAAACTCCACCAAATTCTAAAACCACAGCCTTTTTTTTAGAGCTTAAAAACAACTCTAATAAAGATATAAAACTCATCAAAGCTCAAAGTTCATTAAGCGATACAGCTGAAATTCATGATCATATCATGGAAAATGGTAAAAAAATGATGATACAAATCCCTCAAATTACTATAAAAGCTAATTCAAGCACCAAACTTAAACCTGGTGGTAAACATATTATGGTATTAAATCTTAAAGAAAATATCACACCACAAACCAAAGCTAATCTAACGCTTTACTTTGATGATAATAGCACAATTGAACTAAAAGATATCGAGTCAAGAAGTATTAAAAAATAATGAAAAATCTACTTGTCTTTGCCCTAGCTATAGTCTTTGCTATATGTGGGGCTTATTTTTATACTAATTCATCAAATATCGGGAAAAAAAGAGAATTAATCACCACTCTAACGCCTTTAACATGCGATCTAAATACCCAAGAGTGCGAGTATAATTTTAAAGATAAAAAGGTATTAGTAAATTTAAATCCAAAGCCTATAGCTACATTAAACGAGTTTGATTTAAATATTACCAATTTAGGTGAGTTTAAAAAACTCAATGCTAGGGTTTATGGACTTAATATGTATATGGGAGATATTGTTCCACAATTTAAAAAAATCAACAATACTTACCATGCTAAATTAGTTTTAAGCTCTTGCACGCTAGATATAATGCGTTTTAGAATAGAGCTTTTTGATGATGAAACTCCGCTAGATTTTTATTTTGACTTTGATGTAAAAAGGTAAAATATGAAAAAAATAAATATTTTTTTATTAATTGTGGTAATTTTTGGGGTATTTTTTATATCTGTGCGGTATTTTGAAAATAACAAATACAATTTTCACTTAAATTCTGAAAAAGGCATACTTAGTTTAAAAGATTTTATTGGTAAAAAATTAATTGTATATTTTGGCTATACATATTGTCCTGATGTCTGTCCTAGTGAGCTTGCCTTGATTGCTAATGTTTTAGAAAAAATGCCAAATAAAGAAAAAGCTCATGTGGTATTTATCTCACTAGATCCAGCAAGAGATAGCAACTTAACTCAAACTAGCCAATGGGTAAAGTATTTTTACCCAAATTCAACTGCATTAGTTGCTAAAGATGAAAAAGAATTAGAAAAAGTTACTAAAAACTATGGTGTGGTATATGAAAAAATCAATCTTAAAGATTCTGCTATGGGATATTCTATAGCACATAGTGGCGAGTTTTATTTGATTAATGAAAATGGAAAATTTATTAAAACCATCAAAGATATTAGCTATGAAAACTTTTTCAATGAAATTCAAAAATTCTTAAACGAATAAATTTCTCAATTTATTCGTTTCTTAAAGTATCTAAAATATCTACTTGCGTTGCTTTTTTAGCAGGATAATAAGAAGATAAACTCACTATCACAATAGCACCAAAAAGTGTAGCGCAAAAATCAACTAAAGAAAGCTCTAATGGTAATTTACTCATACCATAAACATCACTTGGTAAAGAAATGATGTCAAAATTTCCAAGCACCCACAAAGCTATAGCTGCAAGAATCACACCTGCCATAATACCACTTCCACCTATTAAAAATCCTAAAGAAAAAAAGGTTTTCTTAATCTCTAGTTTACTAACTCCTAAAGAAAGCAACAAAGCTATCTCACTACGACGATTCATTACTATCATCAATAAAGAACTTACTATATTTAAACTTGCAACCAAAATAATCAACATCAATACTATAAACAAAGCTCTTTTTTCCAAAGCAAGCGCTGCAAAGAAATTCCCATTTTGCTCCCACCAACCTATACTAGCATACCTTGCACCCAAAAAAGTTTCAATTTGTTTAATAACTTCAAAGGGTTTATTTGAATACACATGCACTCCATCATAATGTCCTTGGGGATATGACAAAATCTTAGCTAAAGCTTTTACATCTGTATACATATAAGCTTTATCATAGGCTAATAGTCCTGAAGAAAAATCAGCCTTAACATCAAATCTTTTAACCTGTGGGATAAGTGAAAGTCCACTAGCATTTAGATTTGAAAAAATTAGAGTTATTTTTTCATTATAATCAAGTCCGAATTCATCTTTTAAACCCTTACCAATTAAAATATCAAAATTATCTAATTTTTTATCCTCTAAAGCTTGCGCTACTACTTCATTGATCTTTTTTTCATCTTCAAAATTAACCCCAAAAAGCATACCACCTTCTAATTTTAAATCATTTCTTGCTATAACCTGAGTAGCAATATAAGGACTAAATAATAAATTTGGAAATTTAGCTCTTAATTCTTGCAATAATTTATCATCCACACTTGCTCCAAAGCGTGGTAATATAGTGATAGGATAATTCATAGTAAAAAGTTTTCTTTCAAATTCCTTATCAAAGCCATTCATAATAGCCATTGCAACCAAAAGCACGCAAAGCCCTATACTAACACCTAAAAAAGCTAAAATTTTTGAAAGCATAATAAAGGGTTGATCTTTATCAAAACGCAAATATTTAAATAATAAATAATGAGGGATATTTTTTTGCATTTTCTACTCTTAATATTTTTTTAAGTATTTTAACTTGATTTTTATAAAAGCTAGCTTTGTATTATTTAAGATAATATATAAAGGCACTATTATCATGAAATTCAACTACAAATCTTAGTGGTAAAATTCTCACATAAGTTTCACTTTGTGCACTTGCTTGCTCACTTTTTACAAAGTCTTTTACATCTATTTTTGAATTAAAAAAACAATCAATCAAATCATTTTTATGAGCATTTAAAAAGTTAAATTTATCTAGCTTTGTCATTTTCTCTTCAGTCACCATACCAAAATCATTGCGTATTAAAGCTTTCAAATCACTTGATGTATAAACCAACTCACAAGCATATTCTAAATTTTTATTTTTACTTTTAGTCATAGCCATAGAAATAGTTTCATTTTGATGATAAAGGATAAAATTTTTATTAGAAAGTTCTGCCCAAAATATAAATTCATCTTGGGCAGTGGCATTAAAAATTATAAGGATTAATAAGCAAACAATTCTTTCCACTTGTCAGCATCAATTTTAAGTTCTACATTTACTCTATAAAGACCATCTTTAAAGTCTTGATCAACTACACTTGCATTTTTAATCAAACCATTTACCTGCGCTGTGATAGTTGAGCTTTTAAGCATTGCATCTTTTACTGTATCTTTACCATTAACTCTTACACCATATAACTTACTAGCTAATTGTCTATAAGCATCGGTGATTGCTGCTCTTTTAGCCAAAGCCAAAGCTTGACCAACAGAAACCGTATTTAAAGGAGCAATACCCTCGCCCACTGCTGTAAAAGTTAGATCATTGTCTGCACTTGTATCATTTGCAAGCATTTTTTCTTCTCTAATGATATTACGCACATCATCTTTGTCTACTTTTTGAACCACAACATCAGAACTTGCAGCTTGAGCAGCTTTAGTTTGATTTGGATTCATACCTCTTTGATCTAGCGCACAAGCACTAAAACCCAAAGCCAAACAAAACATAAAAACAACTTTTTTCATTTTTTACACCTTCAATTTATTTGATTTTATCAAAATAGCAAAAAGTATTCCAAAATTTTTACTATTCTAAATTTAAATCCATATTAGTTTCAGCATCTAATTCCTCATCTTCTTCTTTAGGACATTTAGCAATGCTTACAACCTCATCATTTTCCACATTAACAACAATCACACCACTTGTATTTCTACCTGCTTTTCTAATACTTTGCATATCAACGCGTATCATCTTACCACTACTTGTTAATACCATTAAATCCATACTTTCATCAACTATAACTATTCCGATTAAATCTTTTGTTTTAGCAGTAAGTTTCATACAAATAACACCCTTGCCGCCTCTACTTTGAAGCCTATATTCTCCGGCATCAGTACGCTTACCTATACCTTTTGCACTTACACTTAAGATTTCTTGAGCGTCATTTTCTATAACAACAGCACCTACAACCTCATCATCTTTTTCTTTAAATTTAATCGCAGTTACCCCTCTACTTACACGACCAATCTCTCTAACTTTAGCGAGTGGGAATTTAATACACATGCCTTTTTTAGTAACTGCAAAAAGCATTTTGCCAACGACAGTATTATCAAGCTCTTCATTAGGTTCAAGCATTTCATTTTCTAAATTTTCTTCATAATTTTGTTCTTGAGTTTCATTTTCATCCCTTGCTACGATAATTGCAGTAACAAGTTCATCATTTTCATCTAAGTTGATCGCTTTTACACCTACGCTTCTAATGTTTTGATATTCACTTAAATTTGTGCGTTTTACGATACCATTTTTAGTAAAGAAGCACAATGATTTACTCTCATCAAAATCAGTAGTTGGGATAATTGCCATAATTTTTTCATCTGCTTGTAAATTAATGAGATTAACCACGGCTTTACCTTTAGCAGTTCTACTTCCTTCAGGAATTTTATAAACTTTAAGCCAGTAAAGCTGTCCGCGATCAGTAACAAACATCAAGGTATCATGCGTATTTGCTGTAAAGAAACTTTCTATAAAATCATCATCATAAGTTGTGACTGCAACTTTACCTTTACCGCCGCGTTTTTGTTTTTCATATTGTTTACTTGGGACACGCTTAATATAACCACGATGAGTGATAGTAACCACCATGTTTTCATTTGGTATCAAATCTTCTATATCAATATCATCATAATCATCTTCAATTTGAGTGATTCTTGGTACATCAAATTTTGTTCTGATTTCTTTTAACTCATCTTTGATTAAATTTTCAAGCAAAGTCTCACTTTTTAAAATTTGATCAAGTCTTTCAATTTCTGCTAATAATTCTCTTAATTCATTGTCAATCTTTTCTCTCTCAAGTCCTGTTAAACGGCCTAGTTTCATATCTAAAATCGCATTAGATTGAAGTTCACTTAGGCCAAATTTTTGCATTAACAAATTTTTAGCCGTTGGATTATCAGGAGAGTTTTTAATCAAAGCTATCACTTCATCAATATTATCTAGTGCAATTTTTAAACCTTCTAAAATATGCGCTCTAGCTCTAGCTTTTTGTAATTCATAAATAGTTCTTCTAATAATTACAGTTTTTCTATGATTTAAGAATAAATTTAAAAGCTCAATTAAAGAAAAAACTTTTGGTTCTTTATTATGTATAGCAAGCATAATAACACCAAAAGTACTCTCCATAGTAGTGGATTTAAAAAGATTATTTAACACAATCTCACTCATAGCATCACGTTTTAACTCAATTACCACGCGAATTCCTTCTCTATCGCTCTCATCTCTAACTTCAGCAATACCTTCAATTTGTTTTTCTTTAGCAAGTTCAGCAATTTGCTCTATTAATCTTGCTTTATTAGTTTGATAAGGAAGTTCATCTATAATAATAATATCTTTATTAGCTCTTTTTTCAATATGAGTTTTTGCTCTTACTTTTACCCTACCACGACCTGTGCGGTAAGCTTCTATAATACCTTTTTTACCAAAGATAATACCACCAGTTGGAAAATCAGGTCCTTTAATAAATTGCATTATTTCTTCTAAGCTTGCATTTTTATTATCAATTAAATAAAGTAAGCCATCAATAAGCTCATTTAAACTATGCGGAGGAATATTAGTAGCCATACCTACTGCAATACCGCTTGAACCATTGAGTAATAAATTTGGCACCCTAGCAGGTAAAACATCAGGTTCATTCATTGAATCATCATAATTTGGTATAAAATCAACCGTGTCTTTTTCTATATCACGCAAAAGCTCTTCAGCTAAAATCGTCATCCTAGCTTCAGTATAACGCATCGCAGCAGCGCCATCTCCATCAATAGAACCAAAGTTTCCTTGTCCATCTACACTTGGGTAACGCATAGAAAAATCTTGCGCCATTCTTACTAAAGCATCATATACAGCTGTATCACCGTGTGGATGGTATTTACCGATTACATCACCCACTATACGCGCTGATTTTTTATACGCACTACGACTTCCCACACCTAAATCATTCATAGCATATAAAATTCTTCTATGAACAGGTTTAAGCCCATCTCTAGCATCAGGTAAAGCACGACCTATAATAACACTCATAGAATAATCTAAATAACTACTTTTTATAGAACTTTCTATATCTATATTTTCAATATCTGAATCTTTAGTAAAAATATTTTCCATAAAAATCCTTAAAATTAATGCCTATATTGTATCAAATTTTGCATTAGCTAAAACTAAAGCAAAAAGCACTTCAATATTATTTTTTTCTAAAAACTCTTTTGCTTCAAGTAAACTTAATCCTGTAGTTACCACGTCATCTACTAAAATTACAGGGTATTTTGGATGCCTTAAAAGCTTATAAGATCTTTTATTATCTTTACGAAATTGCAAACTTTTTCCACTATATTTAAATTCTGAACTAGCTTGCAAAGTATAATACATAGGTTTTATAAATTGAGTTTTTAAATGTTTGGTTAAAATAGCAGTATGAGAGTAGTTTTTATATGTTTTATCATCCAAGGCTATAGCATTAATTTCACAAGATGGTTGAAAAAAATCTTTAAATTTAGCAAAGCTTAATTTTGCAAGCGCATTTAAAACAAAATATCCTTGAAATTTGTGTTTAAAATAAATTAGATGTTTAATTTGTTCATATTGATAAAAATAATAAACTTTAAAATTTCCCTCAAGTTCTCTTATGCCCAAAGAATATTCTAAAAGTTCTTCCTTGCAAGCTGGACAAAAGCTCGCAAAGGAAAATCCATGACAATTAAAACACCTCACAAAGAGCTGATAATATCTGCAGATTTATTAGCCACTTGTTTTATAAGAAGCTGAGTAAAAAAAGGTAGATCTTTGATATTATAAAAACCTTTAACTTCTTGTTTGGTTTTAATATTAATAGTTTTATTGATATTAATATCTTTTAGTATTAACTGACTAGCAATAATTGAAAATAAAGAATCAGAATCAAATTTAGAATAAAAATCATTAAAACTCAAATCTACTTTTAAAACATAAGGAGAATCTTGTGTATCTTCCACTACAACTATACCTCTATTTTCTAATTCTTCTTTTAAAAACACATAAAAATAGTAGTTAAAATTTTCATTGATGTAATAATTGCTTCCATTAGAAGAAGAATATTTTAAATTCTCATTTAAATCATACACTCTATGAATATAAACTTTTTTCAAAGAAACACTTTTATCAAGCGTTCTTTTATTTGCACAATACTTAAGCCCTACATCACTAATATACACAAGGCCTTTAATTTTTGCTTCATAAGCTTTAGGACTAGAAGGATTATAACACTCTGCTTGAATTTTTATAACTTCATTAACCTTAGCTACACCTTGATTTTTAGAATTTACCGCACAAGCACTAAAAAATAAAGCTAGAGTAAATATAAATATTTTTTTAAGCATCTTCTTTCCTTAGAATCATCTTTTTAAAGATTATTATTTTTTTGAAATAGCAAAAATTATACCAAAAACAAATAAATTTTACTAAAACTTACTTTTTTTCACACAAGAAGAATTTTATATAAAAAAAATTATATAAAAATTGACATTTAAATAAAAATTCATTTAGAATATGTTACAAAACTACAATATTTTAAAGGAGTTGTTAAATGAGTTCAAATACAAAAACACTCATAGTCATTGCTGATTTGGTGTTATTTATCGCTTTGCTTTATTTTTCCCCTTTTGGTGAAACCAAAGTAAATCAAGGTTTATCTTTGTTAATCTTTATTGCTGTTTTATGGCTTAGCGAAGCTTTACATGTTACCATTACAGCTATTTTAGTACCTGTTTTAGCAGCTATTTTAGGATTATTACCTACCGCTAAAGCTTTAACCGGTTTTGCTGATTCAAATATTTTTTTATTTTTCGGTGGTTTTGCTCTGGCTGCAGCTATGCATCATCAAAAATTAGATAAACTGATTGCACATAAAATTTTAACCCTCGCAAAAGGACATTTGGGTTTATCAAGTTTATATATTTTTATTACCACCGCATTTTTATCTATGTGGATGAGTAATACTGCAACAGCTGCCATGATGCTTCCACTTGCTATAGGTATGCTAGCTTCACTTGATCCAGAAAAAGATAGAAATACTTATGTTTTTATTCTTTTAGGTATAGCTTTTAGTGCGAGCATAGGTGGTATAGGCACTATAGTAGGAACCCCGCCAAATGCTATCGTTGCTACTCAATTACACATTAGCTTTGCACAGTGGTTAAAATATGGTATTCCTATTGTTTTAATCTTCTTACCTGCAATGATTTTAATTTTGTATTTTATGTTCAAACCTAAATTTAATCTACAAGTTGATTTACACACTGAAAATATAGAACTTACAAGACCTAGAATCATCACTTTAGTGATCTTTTTAGTGGTTGCATTATCTTGGATTTTTAGTGGCAATATAGGTCCTATCATTACAAGTATTTTTGGACATAAAATAGCAAATCTTGATGCAATCATTGCTTTATTAGCTGCTGTTTTAGTATGTGCTTTTAAAGTGATAGATTGGAAAAATATACAAAAAAATACCGATTGGGGTGTATTAATGCTCTTTGGTGGAGGTATTACTCTAAGTGTGGTATTAAAAGATTCTGGTGCTAGCAAAGTTATGGCTGATACTATTATTTCATTTATAGAAAATGGGCATTTATTTGTTATAGGTTTAATCGTGGCCTTTTTTATAGTATTTTTAACTGAATTTACCTCAAATACTGCTTCAGCAGCCTTGCTTGTGCCTTTATTTATCTCTATAGCAGATACCTTAGGTGTTCCTGCTTTAGGTCTTGCTTTAATCATTGCCATCGGTGCTTCTTGTGCTTTCATGCTACCAGTTGCTACACCACCAAATGCTATAGTTTTTGGTACAGGGCATATTAAACAACAAGAAATGATAAGAGTAGGAATTATACTAAATATATTCTGCTCAATTAGCCTTGCTGTGATTGCTTATTTCTTCTGGTTATAATCTTTTAGTCCTTTTGGACTAAAAGATCTTTACATCTTAAAATATAATTTTCTACATTTTCACTTTTATACAAAGCTTCTCTTATACACACACCTGCTAAATTTAAATCTTTTAAGTGATTTATAGTTTGAGTATTTATACCACCTATGGCATAAATGGGTATTTTTGAAACTTCTGACAAATCTTTTAAATTTTTTATACCCTTTGGAGTCAAATCAGCCTTACATGAGCTTTTAAATACATGCCCAAAAAAAGCATGATTTGATTTAAGCTTATAAGCTAAATCTAATTCTTCTTTAGAATGGATGGAAGTACCCAAAAGCTCAAATTTTTTATAGCTTTGTGGGTAATTTTGTAAAACAAATAAAGGAGCATGAAAAAATTGATGATTTAATTTCAAACAAGCTTCATAATGATAATGCAAAAAGCAAATCTTTTGAGTTTTATTAAAAATTTTTAATACTTCTTTGGCTAATTTAGTATATTCTAACTCATCTAAATGTTTTTCTCTAAGCACTAAAGCATCAACACTACTTTGACTTAGCTTTTCAACAAAATTTAAAAAATCTCCTTGAGTATTTTGACTATCGCTAATAGCAATGATTTTTTTATCCCACATAAATACTATCGCTCATTATAGCTTGCAAATTTGCATTTTTTAACATAGCTAAAACCTCATCAACACTACGCATATCGCTAATTTGAAACTGATCATCGCCTTTTTTATCGCCTTGATGTTCACCCACTCCCACGCTCACACCTGCACTCATTTTAGTAGCTCCAAGTTTAATAACCCCGTCTCTAAATCCTGCTCTTTCACGCGTAGAAATAGTAATGCTAGCAAAAGGCAAAAACAATCTATAAGCACACAAAACTTGCAAAAGTCTTGTTTCACTCACATCTTTTGGATGAATTTTTTTATTATTGATAATAGGTCTTAGTCTAGGGATAGATAAAGCTATTTCAGCATGAGGGTATTTTTGCTGTAAAAAATACGCATGTAAAGCCGTGGCAAAAGCATCTTTTCTAAAATCATCCACGCCAAGTAAAGCTCCAAAAGCAACCCCTCTCATACCCGCTTTTAATGCTCGCTCTTGTGCATGAAAACGATACTCAAACACACTTTTTTCACCTTCGATATGAATTTTAGAATAAGTTTTTTGATTATAAGTTTCTTGATAAACACTCACATATTCACAACCCTTTTCATGAAGCAGTGCATATTCATCTACATTCATAGGATAAACTTCAATTCCAACTACCTTAAAATACTCTTTTGCTATCTCACAAGCTTTGGCAAGATATTCTACGCTAGCATACTCCCTGCCCTCACCTGTTAAGAGTAAAATTTCTTCCAAGCCACTTTTTTTAATCTCTTGCATTTCTTTGTGAATTTCAGCCTCATTTAGCTTAGCTCTTTTAATGTTATTTCCTTTTTGAAACCCACAATAAGTGCATTTGCTATTGCAAAAATTAGAAAGATATAAAGGTGTAAAAAGCGAAATGGAATTTCCAAAATATTTTTGAGTAATCTTGCTTGATTTTTGTGCTAAATCTTCTATAAAATCTTCTGCTGTGCTTGAAAGCAAGGCTTTTAAATCATCTATGCTAAGATAATCTTTAGCTAAAGCTTGTTTTATATCAAAAGCGCTAAATTTACTTTCATCAAAAATTTCAACTTCTTTTAAAACCTTAGTTAAAATTTCACTTTCAATACTTTGCATATGAGGGTATTTTTGCATTTTAATCTCTTAAAAAACCACTCAAAGGCGAGCTTGCACTTGGCGTGCTTTCATTTGCTATACCTGCTAAATACGCATTATATCCTGCATCTATAGCTAAAGCAAAAGCCTTTGCCATTTTTGCTACATCTTTAGCTTGAGCTATGGCAGTATTTGCCATCACTGCGCTTACTCCCATTTGCATGGCTTCACAAGCTTGCGCTGGATTTCCTATACCTGCATCAACTATAATAGGTAAGCTAATTTCATTAAGTAAAATTTGTATAAATTCTTTAGTTTCTAAACCTTTATTGCTTCCTATAGGTGCTCCAAGAGGCATTATAGCAGCAGCTCCTGCATTAGCCATAGCACGCGCTGCATATAAGTCAGGATACATATAAACCAAAGGCGTAAAACCCTCATTTGCTAAAAGTTCCACCGCTTTTATACTTTCATAATTATCCGGTAATAAATATTTACTATCGCTAATTACTTCAACCTTAATCATATCACCACAGCCAAGCTCTCTTGCAAGTCTTGCTATACGCAATGCCTCATTAGCATTTCTTGCACCTGAAGTATTTGGTAAAAGCTTGATATGCTTTGGGATAAAATCAAGTATATTTTCTATGCCTTTATCATTTACCCTACGCAAAGCTAAGGTGATAATCTCGACTTTTGCTTCTTCAATGGCTGATTTTATAAGCTCAAAAGAAAATTTCCCAGAACCTAGAATAAACCTGGAATTAAACTCATATTTTCCTATTTTTAATTTTTCCATTACTCACTCGCTAAAAGTTCTAAAACTAAATTTGCTTGATGTCCTGCACAAATATTTACACGCGGTGCCATAAGTCCATTGCCTACTTTTGCCTCATTTTTTAAATCACCACAAACATAAAAGTTTTTTGCGATTTTTCTTGTTTGTATGCTGTTGCTATCGCCATATCCTGCTAAACCAGAAGCACAAATTAATGTTTTTTGAGGATAGTGTTGGTGAAAATTTTGCGCTAAAAGGGCTTTGTATTTTGCGCTATCAAAGGCTTCACAAACTATATCATCATTTATAAAAAGTTCGGCTATATTTTCTTTTTCTATTTTTAAAACTTGGGCAAATACTTCTATAAAAGGATTAATTTTAGCGATTTGATCTCTTAAAGCTTCAGCCTTAAATTTACCCAAATCTTCCACTATATAAGCTTGGCGGTTAAGATTACTTGGCTCCACCACATCAAAATCAATCAAATGAAGCCTACCAACCCCACTTCTTGCTAAATTTATAGCTATATGCGAGCCAAGCCCACCAAGCCCACACACTGCTACACTTGCCTTTTTAAGCTTATCATGAAGCTTTGGAGTATGTCTTGCCCTCATCATCGCATCAAGAGCTTCATATGGTGGTAAAGTATTTTTTTCTATACAAAAAAGCTCATCATTTTCTTTTATCTCCAAACTTTCTTTTGTCGCAAAACCATTGACTATCCACACATCATTTTCATTTTTACTCACATTTTGAAAAAATTCCAAAGTGTTTTTAAAATGCGTGTCTATCACACTACCATTAAATTTAATTTTCATCAACCACCACCTACAAAAGTAACAATCTCTGCTTTATCATTTTCTTTTAAAATTAAATTTTCAAATTTATCCCTTGGGATAATTTCTCCGTTTAACTCTAAGGCAATAAACTCTATTTTTAATTGCTTTTCTTTAACATAATCCATAAATCTAAGCTCTTTTAACCCAAGCTTTTGCCCATTGATAATCATGTTTTTCCTTGTATTTGCTCTTCTACTTTAATTTTTGCATTATCTAATAATTGTTTAGATTTTTTCCTTAAATTAAAGCTTTCTTGTATATATTTTGCAATTTTTTCTTGGGTTTTAATATCAAGTATTGCCACTAAAATCTTTTTAATGTCTTCAATCCTCCAATGAGATATTATAGATCCACCACAATCTCTTTGTGCTTGTAGCTTTGCAAAAATAGAATTTAAAAACAATGTTAGATACTCGGGTAAAATATTTTCTTTATCTTTTATATTTAAATGCAAAATAGCACTACTAGTTACAACTTCCTTATCTTCTTTTACACAATATGCAATACCAACACTCCCATCTTTACTAAATAAAATAGTATCTTTTTTCGGATATAAAATTTGTAAATATTGTGAAAAAAAATCTTTTTCATCTAAAAAAACATCACCTTCACTTAACCCATATTGTGTCAAATTTGCAACTCTTATAAAAGGTATTCCTTTATTTTTATATAAATTCGAACCCGGCTCTATTGACTTTGTGATGCTTACCAAATTATCTAATATAGTATATTTCTTATTCATTATAATTTTCTCATTTATTTCATATTTCTTTTGATAATACTCACTATCCAATCGCCCTGTTTTTAAAAAAGATTTTTTTAATGTGCGTATAGAGATATTGAGTGATTTTGTAGAATGATCTATTTTAGAATCTAGCAAACTTTGTAATGGATTTTTCGGATCAAGCCCTAACTCAAGGTATAGAGTTTCCTCTGCTTTTTTATATAATTCCTTGCTTTCTTCTAATGCTTTATGAGAATCTTTTACCATTTTTTCAATTTCTAGCTGAAATTCTATAGGAAGAATGGGAATTGGTAAAGATTTTATTGCTTCCTTGTCTATTGTTTGAGGGACAGCCCCATTAACTTTTCTCTCAATAATTATCTTTCCTAAATTAGTATTTAGAAAAATATACAAAAATGCAGAATTTAACTTATCATTTGTTCTTAATAAAAATAAATTCATGCCTAAACTTATAGGCTTATTTAAAAATGGAATAAAATATGAAGCACCTGGATTACCTATTTTGTTAATTACGACTTCTCCGCCAAAAACTTTTGTTTTTGATAAAAAGTTATAAGCATGTTTTGAAATATACTTAACTTCATTTTCAAAATCCATTTTTTCCAAATCGGTAGTTCTAATCATATAAGCATAATCTTTTGTATCTTGTAATGTTACATTACTACTTAGCAGTTCATAATTTCCATTAGCGTGATAATCTGTTAATAATTCTAAACATTCATACAATGGCAAGTAATTCATATTTTTAATTTTTTGATATGCAACAATAAAATTCTTACTAAAAAATTCAGCGTCTATTCTATCTTTCTCATTATCCTTTTGAACTTCACTCAGGCGTAATACACTCACTTCTAAATGTGGGTATTTTTCCTGCAAAGCTTGACTAAGATTATTTTCCATTTTTTTTCCAAATATTGTGTTTTTTACAAAGTTCTTTTATATCATCATCTGATAATTTTTTTTGATTCAAGAAATCGAAACAAAATTTACTATAATATTTTTGATTTTTCTTTTGTTGAAAATATTTAGCATCTTGCTGTATGATAGGATATTCAGCTAGAATACCTCTAAAATAATGATGAGTTATGTTTAAACCTAATCTTTCTAGCAATTCTTTCGTGGTATAAAAATCTTTTTCAAGATTTAAATTTGGCGCCATAATTTCTCCATTCTCTATAGTTCCTATAAGTTTAAGCGCTGGAGCGCCTTCTTTTTCTACAAACTTGCCTTCAACAACTAAATTTAGATTCTCCAATAACTTTTTATCTATGACTATTTTTTTTCCATTGCCACTATCTATTTCTCCACGAAGCAAATCTAGCATTTTAACATTCTTTGGACCTATCTTGGGGCTATGTTCTCTATATGTTCCATCCACTTTTGGCGCTCTATTTCTAAATTTTTATCTAAAATATTTCTTAGTTCGGGATATTTAATTTTTTTCGCTTCTTCCACTATATCTATAATATATTTCTCCTTCTAAAATTTCTTGTTTTTTTCCATTGTTTTTAATGCAAATAAATGGCTTGTTCAATCCTTCTTTAACCTCTATTATTCCAAAAGTTTTATTATCTACATTAAAAGTTTGTATATTGAAAATAATTTCTGGCGCAAAACTTTCATTTAAAAAATTTGAGAAATCCTTGTTATCCAAATTTTCAAGATTATTATTTGTCATGCCTATTGCCTCCCTTGGTTTATCTTTAACGCCAAATACAATAATGCCACCTTGATTATTTGAAAAAGCTGCTAATGTTTTAGCATATAGTGCAAAATCTGCCTTATTAAAATTTGCCTTAAATTCAAGTTGTGAATTTTCTCTATGTTTAAGTCTCTTTGTGCTTTCATCAGTTGCAATTAATTCTAAAAATTTTTGCTCTGTCATATTTATTCTTTCCAAAAACTCAAATTTTCACTCTTTGCAAATTCAATAAAAGCTTCCGCTATGCCATCTTTTTGCAAGTCTTTGTATTTTTCTACATTTAACCTATATTCTTGCATTCTTTTATCAAAATCTTCTTGGCTTTCATCTTTTTGTTTTATAGGCTCATCTCCTTCTAAATGCGGATGAAATAAATCATGTTTTACCACTAAATGATCATGAGAATCTAAAAGTGGGTAATAAATCTTTTCACCTGAATTATCCTTGCTAGGCTCACTCATAGTAGCGAAGAAGATATTATAGTCCTCGCACTTTGGACATAATTTATCATCCCATTTTTGCAAAAACAATACACTTGTTTTTGTCCCAGTATGTGGCTTAAAGACATTTCCATGAAGTCCTACAACCGCTAAGATTCTAGCTTTTTGTGCGATAAATTCTCTTATATATTTATCACTTGAATTATTAAAACGCCCTTGTGGCAATACAATAGCCATTCTACCACCAGGCTTTAACATATCTAAATTTCGTTCAATAAATAAAATATCCCTTCCTACTTTACTTTGAGGTTTGCCATTTTCTTTCTTGCCTAACTCATATCTAGCTAAAATTCTATTTTCTTTTATATCTCCGGCAAAAGGTGGATTTGCCATTAAAATATCAAAATTAAAATCCCTATTTTGATTTTTAGTAGTTCTTAAATTTTTTAAGCGTTTAAAACCTTCAAAATACACATTTTGCCAATCTTCATCATCTTTTACCCATTCATCCCATCTATCAAAGTCAATGGAATTTAAATACAAAACATTTGTATGCCCATCGCCTGCGATTAGATTAAGCATTTTTGATACGCGCACGCTTTTTTCATCAAAATCTATACCAAACACTTTTTCTTTTACATAGTCTTGACACTCAGAAATCTTTTCTTCAGCTGTAAAGAGATGACTTGCTTCTATACCTCTTTCTTTATAAATTGAACGCCATACATAAAAACAAGTATGTATCGGAAATCCGCAACTTCCACTTGCAGTATCTATCATACTTTCATCTTTTTTGGGATTTAGCATTTTTACGCACATATCTATTACATAACGCGGAGTAAAATATTGCCCTTTTTCACCTTTTGAGGATTTATTCACTAGATATTCAAAAGCATCATCAATCACTTCTAAATTTGAGTTGAATAACTTTGTATTTTGCAATGATGACACGCACACACTTAGGTGTGAAGGAGAAAGTTTAATTTTCTCATCATTATTAAATACACCTTCCCATTTTTTCTTTGCTTTATCAAAGAGATTTTCTATTTTTTGCTTAAGTTCAGAATCAGATTCTCCATAATTTCTAAACTCTAAACTCTTTGTTCTGTCTCTTGCGCCATCTAATTCATCAAAAAGTTTTATAAATATAAGTTTAAAACATTCTTCAAATACATCAACTCCGGCATTTGCCAACACCTCATCTTCCATTTCTGTAACCAAATTCTTTAAACTTCGCTTTTGACTTTTTAAAATATCTTCTTTAATCAAATCATCAAAGGTAAATTTTACTTTCAACAGATCTGGTAATGTCTGGTTTAATGCAGGAATATTTGGAATAGATTCAAAATAATTTGGATCTTTTCTATGATAATAACTAATTTCTTTACCATTACACCACACAGCCATAGTTGCACCTGTAGCATTACAGTAACTTTTTAACTGCTCTTTGCCATCTTTCAACTTCGGCTTTTTTACTTCTATAATGATATATGGGGTTGTAATTTGGATTTTATCCATTATCACAATATCAGCTCTTTTTACTTCGCGTCCAAAATGCACACCAAATTCAATTTTTATCATATCCTTAGGATAGTTATATTCATTTAAAATCTTATCGATATAAAGTTGACGCACAATTTCTTCTGGCGTGAGTTTAATTTCTTTATCGCGGATAAGGCAATTAGTATAGTATATAATTTGATTATTTTTGTTTGTTTTAACTATAATTTTAGTTTCCAATTCAACAATAGCTTTTTTACTAAATAGATCTAGTTTGTAATCACTATCTTTTAAAATTTCCTCAATCATTCTAAACCTTTAAAAATTTTCTATCAAGTCTTTAAAAACTAAATACAATTTTTCAAGCTCTTCTATATTCACTCTTTCATCAATTGCATGAATTCTATCATTGCACACGCCAAATTCTACTACTTTCACACCAAACTCAGCAAAATATCTTGCATCGCTTGTGCCACCTTTAGTGTTAAGTTCTGGCACTACTTGAGTGATTTTTTGCACACTTTCATTTAGTTTTTGTACGATTTTAGAGTCACTTTGTGTTAAAAAAGGTTTTGAACTTTGATTTATGCTTAATTCATAATCAAGTCCTTCACAAGTCTTTTCTACATAAGCTTTTACATCTTCTAAGCTAGTTTGTGGAGAATTTCTTACATTAAACATCAATTTTAAATCATTTGGGGTTACATTGCACACTTCCATACCACCGCGTATATCAGTAATGACAATTTTAGATGGTGCAAATACCTCATCACCTGGATCAAGATCAAATCCTGCTAAAAATTTCAAAGCAGAAGCAAAATTATGCACAGGATTTATACATTTTTGCGGGTATGCTACATGACCTTGCTTACCTTTGATAAGTAATTTTGCATTAATAGAGCCACGACGCCCTATTTTAATGCTATCTCCAAATTTTTTATCACAAGTTGGCTCAGCAACCACAGCAAAATCAGGTAGCATATCTTTTTCTTGCATAAATTTAAGCACTTCAAGCGTGCCAAATTTAGCCTCACCTTCTTCATCGCTTGTTAAAATCAATGAAATTCTTCCTTTGAAATTTTCTACTTCTTTAACCGCACACATAAAAGCAGCCACGCCACTTTTCATATCTTGCGCACCTCTTGCATAAATAAACCCATCTTTTTCTAAAGGCTCAAAAGGATCACTGCTCCAACCCTCTCCTGCAGGCACTACATCTACATGTCCGCCAAAAGCTAAATGCTCACCATCATCACTAAATTTTTTAGTCAGCAAAAGATTTTTCACACCTTCTTTTTCTATAAAAAAAGCTTCAAAATCACTTAACTCCACTGCGATATAATTTAACGCTCCATCATCATCTGGGGTGATGGATTTAAATTTGCTCAATTCTTTAAAAATTTCAACTACTTGCATGTTTTATCCTATAAAAGCTTTATACAGCATAGAAAGAGCAAAATACTCTAAAATAAATGCTGAAAAAAGATTAATGTAAAATATATGTTTGTTTTTCACAAGGGCTTTGAATTTAGACACAAAAAACGATAAAGTAAAAATCCAAAACACAATAAAACCCACCAAACCAAAAAGTAAAGCAAAAGAGTTTTTACTCTGCATGCTAAGCCCTGCTACACTCACCCAAAAACCTATAACATAAGGATTTGTAACATTTAAAAAAAATCCTTTACTAAAACCTTTTAAAGGATGTGTTTTATTTACCTTGTTAAGATCGACTTTTCTTGTTTTTCTTAGCATTAAAAATACCATAAAACTCAAAAAGAAAAAGCCAAAAACCGCTAGTATTTTATAAAAAAATTCATTATTTGCAAAGCTTAAAAGCCCAAGATTAATCAAAATCAAAAAAAGTATATCAGCACTTAAAGCACCGAGCCCAACGCAAAAAGCATTTTTAAAAGAAGACAAAGCAGTATTTAAGATCAAAATATTCACAGGTCCAAAAGGCACAGACACACCCATACCTAAAACTATGCCTTGTAAGATTACTTCTAGCATTTTTCTTCCAAGAAATTTTCTATATCGATTTTGATTTTATCAATAGCCGTGCAAACATCTTCTATATAAACTTTAGTAAAATTACTTTCTAAATATTTGTCTTCATCAAGATTGTTTAATATACTTTGCTTGCATACTCTTGCATACTCTCCCACGGGTAAAACCTGCCCACTTGTGCCTATACATACAAATAAATCGCAATTTTGTAATTTTTCATATAAAATTTTATAATTTGGTGCCATTTCTTCAAACATCACGATATTGTGCCTTACACTTTTGCTTTGACATTTAGGACAAATTTTATCATCACTACTTTCATAGTCTATGTTAAAAATATTTTCACACTCTAAACACCTAAGTTCAGGTAAGAAACCGTGCAAATGCACTACTTCTTCACAACCTGCTCGCTCTAATAAATCATCTACATTTTGTGTTAAAACGCTAATTTGTTTTGGAAATTTTTGTTTTAATAAAGCGATGATTTTATGCGCATAATTTGGCTTGACACTAGCTAGTTCTTTTCTTCTTTTATTATAAAATTCTAAAACTTTTTTAGGATTTTTTCTAAAGCCAGTTGCAGAGCAAACTTCCATCACATCATGCTCTTCCCAAAGCCCACCATTAGCTCTAAAAGTTTTTATACCACTTGGAGCGGATAAACCCGCTCCACTTAAAATCATCACTTGTTTCATTATTAAACCTCATTATTGTTTTAAAGGTTTTACTATAATTTTACTTAAAGCTTAACCACCTTAGCGCCAAAACCACCTTGATTAATCGGAGCATCATTAAAGCTTTTTACACTTTTGTGAGCTTTTAAAAACTCTTTTACCGCAAAAGCTAGTTTTCCTGTGCCTATACCATGATAAACTATCACCTCATCAAAACCTACTATCAAAGCATCAGAGATAAATTTATCTAATCTTTCAAGTGCCTCATCACTTCTTAAGCCGTGTAAATCTAAAGTCATATTTAAAGCACTTGGACGGGTTACATTAACACTTGATTTTACCTTTTGTGTAGGGGTTTGATTGCTTTTTTTAAGCAACTTTAATGGTACACGCAAACTTAAACCATCACTTTGAATCATCGCATCATTTTTTGAAATTGCAGTGATTTTGCCTTTGATTTTTTCATATTTAACAAAATCTCCAACTCTAAGTTCTTCATTTTGCTCCATACTTGGTAAAACAATACTTTTTTTAAGTTCATTGGCTTTGTTTAAACTTCTTTGTTTTTCTTTAATATCTTTTAGATTTATTGTTTTTTTAGCTTCTTCTATGGCTTTGTGGTATTTAAATTCTAAATTAGATACAAGCTTTTTAAATTCTTGCTCATTTTTTTCTTTTTGATCTTTGAGTGAAAGCAAAATTTCATCTACCTTAGCTTCTTTTTTCTCAATCTCTTCATTTTTTTTGCGTAAAGAAAGTTCAAGATTGATATTTTTACTTACCATTTCTTCTAAATTTTCTTTATCTTCACCATAAAGTTTTTTAGCATTTTGCACTAAATTTGCACTTATGCCATATCTTAAAGCTGTTTCAAATGCATAAGATTTACCTATAGTACCTTTTAAAAACTCATATTTTGGGCGCGATAATTCCTCATCATACAAAGCAGCGATGAGTTCAACTTGTGAATTTTTAGCCAAAAGCATAGCAAGGCGTTTATGGTGAGTTGTAATGATGATTTTATTATCTTGTTCTAAAAGCTTAGAAATAAGCTCAGTAAATAAACACGCAGCTTCTTCAAAATCTGTCCCAAGCTCTATCTCATCAACCCCTAATAAAACATTTTTCTTACCCAAAAGCTTAGAAAAATGTAACATTCTTCCCGCAAAAGTAGAAATATCATTTTTTACATTTTGTGGATCTTCTAAAATCGCATCAAATTCTTTGAAATTTCCTATTTGGCTTTTTTGTGCATTAATTCTCATAGGAAGCAAATGCTTTGCAAGCAAAGCTGCACTTAAAATTCCTTTTAAAAGCATAGACTTACCACCTGCATTTACACCTGTGATGATTAAAACTTTTTTATTAAACTCTATATTAACACTTTTTGCATTTTTTAAAGCCGGATGTGCGAAGTTATATAAACTTAAATTATTAGAACTATCAGCTAAAACAAACTCATAATCATGTTTTTTAGCCATCAAAACTCTAGCACTATAATGATCAAATAAATCAAAAGCATTGTTGATAAATTTCAGAAACATCAAATTTTTGTAAAAAATTAAGCTGATTTTTTTAGCATATTCATAAAAAATTTCTTCTTTAGCATCTTTGATTTCATCTATTTGACTTTGGATTTTTTCTACACTCAAAGGCATCACATAAAATCCACCGCCGCTACTTCTACCTATGATTTTTGCTTTTAAGACATGATTAAACCCACCGCGTAAAAGCAAGGCCTCCATACCATTGATAAGATGAATTTGCGTATCGATTAAATAAGTACTAAGACTTTTAGTATAGGTAAGTTTTTTAAACTCAGCCACCAAGCTTTCTTTTTTCATCTTTAGAGCTAAATTTAGATTAACAAGTCTTTCATCAACACTTTCTTTAATCTCACCCTTTTCATCAAAATACTCAAAAAGTTCTAAAATAGCTTGTGGAATTTCTATTTTTAAAAGCCATTCTTTTAAGCTTTCTTCAAATTTTAAACCCTTTAAGTATCTAAAATACATACAGATTTTAATAAATTCAAAGCTTTGACTTAAATGTAAAATTCCTTGCTTACTAAGATGAGTTAAAGCACTATTTAGCTCTTCTATCATAGGTGGAGGATTAAAATCAATCAGCGAAAGCTCATTGATTCTTTTATAATGAAGCTTGCTATCACCTTGTAAAAAAATTTCTTTATCTCTTGCAAAAAGTCCCCTAAAGTCTTCTATATAGCCATCTAAATCTAGCTTTTTAAAAAATTGCTCTTGCATTATTTATCTACCTTGCAATCTTTTATATCAAACACATAGGCTTTATATTGTTTATTTTTGCCATTTGAAATAAAACTTTGCGTTCCATGTTCAAAGTTAAAATACTCTTTAGTGACATTAATATCTTTGCAAATTAGACTTTGTCCTTGTAAAAATGCATTGAGTGTTTCTTTTTTTAAAACCCCACTTCTTGTGGCACTTAACTCAAATTTAATCGCAAAAGCAATCATTAAAATCAATACTAAAATCAAAAGATAATTACTAATCTTGCCTATTTTTTTACGCAAAAAAATGAAAAAAAATAAAATCGCAAAAAAAGCTAAGATATATAAAAAAATCTTAAACATACTTGCCCCTAAGCTTTGTGCTTATATCTCCTGCACCAAAGCCAATTACCAAACCATTTTCAATCAACTCATCACCAAGATAAATAGCACTTTCTTCTCTTTTGATTTCTTTTATAAATTTAGCTTTTGGAAAGTATTTTTGCATATTAATTTCTATTTTAGCTTCCCCTGCTGCATACACAGGTAAAATATAAAGCTCATCAACATTTGCTAAAACTTCACTAAAATACTCTATATTTGCACTTAAACGCGTATAGCGGTGAGGTTCAAAAATAGCTATGATTTTTTTATATCCAGCTAGCCTTGCATACTCACTTGCTGCTTTAAGTGTTGTTTTGATTTCTGTTGGATGGTGTCCATAATCATCAATCAAAGCCATATTTTCATTTGCAAATAAAATATCAAATCTTTTTTTAATGCCTTGATATTTTAAAAGCTTAGTTTTTAGCTCTTCTATATTTATAAATTCACTCGCAGCCAAAATAGCCATAGTAGCATCCATCGCCACATGCTCACCCATACCAAAAACGCTAAATTCACCTAAATCTTTAAGTGTAAAATAGGTTTTTGGCTTAAAATTTTCTACTTTCATGTAAATATTAGTGATATCTTTACTTGGGTAAAGCTTTTTTGCATTATTTAAATTTAAACTTGATAAAAACTCATCTTCAGCATTAATCACTTGAATTTTAGACAAATGCAAAAAGTCTTCATAAGCTTTATGTAATCTTGCAAGATCGTTTCCATAATGATCTAAATGTTCTGCTTCAACATTAGTCACTATAGCTAAATAAGGATTTGAATTTAAAAAAGAACTATCGCTCTCATCAGCTTCAAAGATGAGATTTTCACTTTCTTTATAAAGCATATTAGTACCGCTTTCTTTTAACACTGCACCAATAATCACAGAAGCTTCTATCAAGCTTGCTAAAATGCTTGAAGTAGTACTTTTACCATGAGCTCCCGCAACCGCAAAAACTCTTTTGTCTTTTAAAATCATAGGTAAGGCTTCTTTTCTTGAAAGTGTTGTGATGTTTTGCTTTTTTGCACTAATTAATTCTTCATTGTCTTCTTTAATAGCAGCTGAATACACCACTAAATCCACATCTTTGACATTGTCTTTATGATGAGGAATTTTTATATCTATGCCTTCTTTTTCTAATTCTTTTGTGATTTTACTTTCTTTGATATCAGAACCACTAATCTTAAAGTCTTGCTCTTTTAAAAATCTCGCCAAAGCTGAAATTCCAATACCGCCTATACCTATAAAATGAATTTTTTGCATTCTTGCCTCAAATTTTTTGAAAATTTAAGGCAAAATTCTATCATTTGTTTACTAAAAATAAAATATAAAAAGCCCTTAGAGATAAAATCTACTCACTATTATTTGATGTTTTGAGATTGACTAGTCTATAATTTAATTGCTTTTGAAATAACTCTTTATAATTTTTTGAAAAATTTTTATGATATAAATCTAACTCAAAAGCCTTATTTGTATCTTTTATGCTAGTATTATTTTCAAAATAATAACCATTATTTCCATCATAGACTCCATTTTGATCAATCCAAACAAGCTCATTAAAACCAAATTCTAACTTTTCATTTTTTATAGGTGCTAACATATTTCTTCCTCCTAAACTTAAATATTTTGTATCACTAAGAGTAAGACTATAAAGTGTTGGAAAAATATCTTTATGCGAACCCACACGATTTTTATCATAATAAATATCATTTTTTAAATACTTTGGAAGATATAAATAAAAAGGCACACTATATGCAAAAGCTTTTTGGGATTTTATATCCATCTTAATATCTCTAAATCTATGATCACCTGTGGCAGCAATAATAATATTTTCTCTCAAACTACTTTCTTTTATGCGATCTAAAAATTTTCCAAATTCATCATTTGCATACGCATAAGCATTTAAAGCACCTATAGAATCACTGATAATAAATTGACTTAATATTTTTTCATCTAAAGCGTTCTCATCGATAAGTTGTGTTCTGCTTTTATGTATATAAGGTCTATGAGTGGAAATACTAAGAGAAATAACAAGCGTAGGATTTGTAGCATTTTCAAAAATAGAATATATTTTTTTATACATAAACTCATCAGCTATACCGTATTTATGTTTTGTTTTTCTAGCTTGTGGAAAATCTTGCATCAGTGTATTTTCATCTATGATTTCATCTACACCTTGATTTTTAAAATAATTGCCAAGATTATACCAAGAAGCATTACCACTATAAACAAAAACTATTTTATACCCTGCATTCTTGTAAATTTGCAAAGGAGTAAAGGCTAATTTTTCTTTTTGATATAATCCATTTGAAATAATATTTGGACTTAAAAAAACCAAACGATTAAAACTTTCTATGGTATTGTTTGCACTAGATAAAAATCTAGTAAAAATAATATCTTGCTCAAAATGCTTTTTTAAATTTCCCAAAAGATTAATGTTTTCAGTGCCAAACTCAGCTAAATTTAAACCAAAACTTTCCATGATGTTAATATAAATATGATTTTTAGCATGATTTTGATGTGTCAAAGTAGTATCAAACATAGGAAAAAGTTTTTCTTCTAGTTGATTAAGCTGTTTTATATCTACGCTTTTAAATTCTTGTTGATTTTTATACTCTTTATATGCCCATGAAAAAGCCATCAAAGGATTTGTAGAAATTTCATTAAAAGCTTTTATGGTGCTAAATTCATAACTTGAAGCTCTTAGCGCATTATAAGTAAAATGTCCTCTTAGCGCTACAATATAAGCATAAATTAGCAAAATGTTTAATAAAATAAAAAATACTAGTTTTACTTTAATAGTCTCTAATTTTAAGTTAAGAATTTTAATATTAAGATAAAAACAAAATATACTAAAAATTACAGCTAATAACAATGCTTTTATAATAGGATAATCAGAAAAGACTATAGATAATATCGCCTTAGTATTATCATCTTTTAAACCAAAAATAAAAATATCAATTTTGCTTGCATAAAGTTGAAAATAATAATAATGTATAAACGCAGAAATTAAAATAACAAAAGCTATAAAAGCTATATAAAAACTAGAAAGATAAATATAAAATTTAGCGATTACCCCCCCCCATAGTGTGATATTTACTATCTTTGAAAATCAAGCTTATATAAGAAAACAAACCACACAAAAATAGAGGTAAAAAAATAGCACTAAAGGTTCTCATATCATGACCTAGTCCATATACATATACCATTAAGGTATTTTCACTTTCATTAGTTAAATTTTTTATCATCAAAAACCTAACTAAAGCAAAAATTCCCATAAAAATAAAACTAAAAGAAAAAATTTGTAATAAAATTTTTCTCATTATACTCCTTTAAATAATATTTTCTTGCTAAAAAGATTATTCTTCGTAATTTTTTATAAGCTTATCAAAACCCCATAAATTTCTAGCTTCATTTGCTTTGCTAACTTCTACTACAAGCATTTCTTCTTGATCGCCAAGTTGTTCTTGCACTTCTCCAAAAGCATTGATAAAAAAGCTATCTCCATAAAATTTCCACTCATTTTCTTGCTTTAAATTACCAATGCGATTAACCCTTAAAATGCTTGTTGAGTTTAAAAAGGCTCTTGTTTTTAAAAGTTCTAACCATCTTTGATTGCTTTCAAAAGTACTAGCTGTGGGAATGATGACTAAATCTATCTTTTTTTTCATGATCATTTGCCAAAAGATATCAAAATGTGCTTCAAAACCAAAAAGTAAAGCACATTTTAAGCCCTCATGTGTGAAAGTAAAAAGTTTAAGTTTATCAGTTTTTTTATTGTTAAAAAATTTTTCTTCATTCCAGTGTGCATAAGGCATTAAAATTTGTTGCTCATAAACTTTTACATTCTGTGGGCCTACTTTTAAGCATAGTTTTTTTAAACCATCATTTTCTACACTTATGAAAGGTGCAATGATATTTAACTCATATTTTTTAGCAAGTTTTATCAAGCTTGCTTTTTTGCTTTGACTTTGTTCTTTGATCATACTTTTTGGCATAGTTTTAAGCTCACTAAAAAAGCTATTTAAAACGTACTCACCTAAAACCACCAAATTCGCGCCACTTTCCTTAGCAGCTTTTAGATAATAATCAAGCCTTGATTCACTCAAAGCCAAAGTGGGAAATTGTAAAGCTACAATACTACTCATCTACTTGCTCGATTTCTAATTTAGCATTTTCAAGCATAGCTCTTGCCTGTTTGATACTTTTTAGACCTTCTTTGTAAATTTCTACACAAGTTTTAAGGTCTAAATCTTTATCATTAAGTTTTTCTAAAGAAAGCTCAGCTTGTTTGATGTGATCTTCAAATTCCATTAATTACTTACCTTATAATTTGGTGCTTCAGCAGTGATAGTTACATCATGCACATGGCTTTCTTTTAATCCTGCTGCGGTGATTTCTACAAATTCAGCTCTTTCTTGGAAAGCTTTGATATCTGCTGCACCTACATAACCCATAGAAGATCTAAGCCCACCTAAAAGTTGATGCACTACACTTTTTATACTTCCTACATAGGGCACCCTACCTTCAATACCCTCAGGCACAAGCTTATCTTGAGCCGTACCTTCTTGGAAATATCTATCTGAACTTCCTTTTTGCATAGCACCTAAGCTTCCCATACCACGATAACTCTTATATTGTCTTCCTTGATAAGTAAATAACTCACCTGGGCTCTCATCTGTTCCTGCTAAAAGCGAACCTATCATCACACTACTTGCACCTGCTGCAATTGCTTTTGCTATATCGCCTGAGTATTTTATACCCCCATCGGCAATTACTGGCACACCGTATTTACTTGCTTCTATTGCACATTCATCTATAGCTGAAATTTGAGGCACACCTACACCTGAAACAATGCGTGTAGTACAAATACTACCAGGTCCTATACCTATCTTAACAGCGTCTGCACCTGCTTCACATAGATCTTTAACTGCTTTTGCACTAGCAACATTTCCTACTATTACATCTACATTAAATTCAGCCTTAATTGCTTTTAGTGTATCAATAATACCTTTAGAATGTCCATGCGCACTATCCATTACTATAACATCAACTTCAGCTTCCACTAAAGCCTTTACGCGATCAAGCTGACCCACACCCACAGCTGCAGCCACTCTTAATCTTCCATAAGCGTCTTTATTTGAATTTGGATATTCCTTGCGTTTTTTTAAATCTTTTATAGTGATTAAGCCTTCTAAGTGGTTATTTTCATCTACAATAGGAAGTTTTTCTACTTTATTAGTAGAAAAAATTCTTTCTGCATCATCTAAAGTAGAGCCTTTTTTAGCAGTGATTAAAGGCATTTTTGTCATTACATTTTCTACTAAATTATCAAAATTAGTTTCAAATCTTAAATCACGATTCGTTAAAATTCCTATTAGAGTTTTATTCTCATCTACCACAGGAACGCCTGAAATTCTATATTCAGCCATGAGTTCTAGTGCTTCCTTAACACTTGCTTTAGGCCCTATATAAATAGGATCCATAATCACGCCACTTTCACTTTTTTTAACTCTTTTTATCTCTCTAACTTGTGAAGCTATATCCATATTTTTATGGATTACCCCTATACCACCAAGCCTTGCCATCATGATAGCGGCTCTATGTTCAGTAACCGTATCCATAGCAGCTGAAATTAAAGGCATATTTAAGGTGATATTTTTTGTAAGCCTTGTTTTAATATCTACTTCTTTAGGTAAAACCTCAGAATATTGAGGAACTAGTAAAACATCTTCAAAAGTCAAAGCGCGTTTTATGATTTTCATAATTTTTCCTTTATTTGTTTTTGATAATTTCTTCCAAGCTCAAAGCACCATCTAATAAAGTTTGCTCATCATAAGCTTTACATATAAGTTGAGCAGAAATATTAAGTCCATTTTCATTTTTTCCTACAGGCACGCTAATGCCACCAAGTCCTGCTAAATTCACTGAAATAGTAAATACATCTTCTAAATACATTTGCACCGGAGTTTTGATATCATTAAGGCCAAAAGCAACACTTGGAGCAACTGGCATAAAAATCAAATCACAATCATTTAAAATTTCTTCATATTTTTGCTTGATAAATCTTCTAGCCTTTTGTGCTTTGATATAGTATGCATCATAATAGCCACTACTTAAAACAAAGGTTCCTAGTAAAATTCTTCTTTTTACTTCCTCTCCAAAGCCCTCACTTCTACTATTTACATACATTTGGCTAAGATTGTCACATTTTTCACTTCTTCTACCATATCTTACACCATCATAACGGCTTAAATTTGCACTTGCCTCAGCTGCTGCTATGATATAATAAGCCGCAACATCAAATGTAGAATCCATTAAGTCTTTATAAACAATCTCATGGCCATTTGCTTTTAACATATCTATGGTTTTTAATAAGGCTTGTTTTACATCATCATTAGTTTGCTCTACATAGTTTTTAATCACAGCTATTTTTAGCTTTTTATTTGCATTTAGTTTTGGCGCGGTTGGTTCAAAAGCTATGTTTGCGCTTGTGCTATCTTTTTCATCATAACCTGCAATAGCATCATATAAAATCGCAGCATCTTCAACATTTTGCGTTAAAACTCCGATTTGATCAAGACTTGAAGAATACGCTGCTAAACCATACCTACTAACTCTTCCATAACTTGGCTTAAACCCAACACAACCACAAAATGCAGCAGGCTGTCTTACCGAACCACCTGTATCCGAACCCAAACTTGCCAAAGCTATCCCCGCAGCAACTGCGGCAGCACTCCCCCCACTACTTCCACCTGGGACTTTAGCATTATCAAGTGGGTTTAAAGTCTTACCATAAAAAGAAGTCGCACTCGTACTTCCCATAGCAAACTCATCCATATTACATCTTCCAAATGGAGCAAAATTATTTTTACGTAAATTTATAATAGCACTTGCATCATAAGGAGCCACATAGCCTTGTAAAATTTTAGAACCACAAGTTAATTCCCAATCCTTTACACTAATATTATCTTTTATAGCTACTGGTACACCTGCACCTGAAGTGCTTAAGTCTTTATTTAAAAACTGCTCTACATAAGCACCCAAATGCTTTTGCTGATGTGCTTTTTCATTTAATTCTTTTTTTAAATTTTCTAATTCTTCATTTGAAAATTTCAAAGCTTCTTTTAAAGTTACCATTATTTATCCTTAAATTTTTTAACCAAATAAAACAAAAAAAGCGTGATAAATAAAAAGCCTAATAAAGTAATCACTACCACGCTAAAAGGTAAAGCTTGCTCAAACATTTTTTGCTTTTTCCACGCTATTACATCTTGGACATAAGCATTCTTCTTCTTTTGCTAAAAATTTCCAACATCTTGGACACTTGTGTAACGAAGAACGCACGATTTTAAAACTATGATCATCTATTTTAAACTCACTCAAAGCTTCTTTTTCATCTAAGCTTTCTACCGAGCTTACCATAAACCAATCAGCTACTTCTTCAATATCTTCACTCAAAAGCTCATTTGCGCTTGTTTGCAAACTTAACTCTAAAGTTGATTTGATGATTTTATCTTTTTTTAACACATCAACAAGCTCAAAGAATTTTTCTCTTGATTTTATAAATAATTCATCTTCTATTTTATACTCATAATCAAACCCATTTTTCAACACCAAATCAAACACATCTTTAGCATTTTCTTTAATAGCCACATTTGCATGCTCTAATGCTTCATCTATGGTATAAGTTAAACTTGGAGCTAAAAGCGTGAAAAGTTTTCTAGCTATTAACACCATAGCACTTTGTGCACTTACTCTTTTTGCATCATCTTTTGCATTACAATATAATCTATCTTTGCACACATCTAAGTAAATTCCACTTAAATCCGCACTTAAAAAATTTAAAAGTACACTAAAACCTTTTGCAAATTCATATTTTTCAAAAGCAGCTTCACATGCTTCAAAAGCAACTTTTGCACGCATTAAAATCCACTTATCTAAAAGTGTAAAATTTTTTGTTTCTAAAAATTCCATATCATTAGTATTTGCAAGTAAAAATCTTATAGTATTTCTTATCTTTCTATACTGCTCACTTACTTGTTTTAAGATCTTGTCTGAAATTTTTAAATCCGTTGAATAATCACTAAGCATTATCCAAAGTCTTAAAATTTCTACCCCATAATTTTTAGCTACATTTTGAGGTAAAATCACATTACCCTTAGATTTACTCATTTTTTGACCCTTTTCATCTACGGTAAAACCATGAGTAAGTATGTTTTTATATGGAGTTTTATGATTGATCGCAGTGGAAATTAAAAGTGAGCTTTGAAACCACCCACGGTGCTGGTCACTTCCTTCAAGATACATTGAAGCTTGATATTCTCCTGCATCATATCTTGCTGAGTTTAATACTGCTTCCCAAGTACTACCACTATCAAACCAAACATCTAAAATATCATAAACTTTTTCTAAATTATTTGGATCATATTTGCTATTTGGCGGTAATAAATCTTTTATTTCCAAATCCCACCACGCATCAGCTCCATTTGCTTCAAAAATTCCCACCAAATGATCTAAAACATCATCATCAAAAATCACTTCTTTGGTGCTTTTATCTCTAAAAAATGCAATAGGCACACCCCAGTCTCTTTGTCTTGATATACACCAATCAGGACGATTTTCTATCATGGAACTAAGTCTTTTCACCCCACTTTCTGGGTAAAATTTCACATTATTTAACTGCTCTAGCGCTAGCTCTCTTAAAGATTTTCCATCTAACTTTTTCTCATCCATTAAGATAAACCATTGTTTTGTAGCTCTATAAATAACCGGTTTATGCGTTCTCCAGCAAAATGGATAAGAATGTGTAAATTTAGAACTTTCAAGCAAAGCTTCGCCAAGTAATTCTAAAATACGCTCATTTGCTTTAAAAATATGAAGTCCTATAAACTCGCTTAATAAATGCTCTGGTAAAAGTCCTTTAGCCCTTAGTGTTTCATCATAACAGCCACCATCATCTACAGGCATAATCACTTCAATGCCATATTTTAAGCACACATAATAATCATCCTCACCATGTCCTGGCGCAGTATGCACAAGCCCTGTACCACCTTCCATTAAAACATGATCGCCTAAAATAAGAGTGGATTTTCTTTGATTGAGTGGATTAATAGCACTTAAATTTTCAAATTCAAAACCTAAAAGTTCTTTTTGAATTTTTCCTTGAGTGAAGTTTTTATTGATCATATTTTCAAGCAAGGCTTTAGCAAAAATATAACCTTCTTCAGTGATAACATATTTTTCATTTGGATTTAAAGATATAGCTTGATTTGCCGGTAAAGTCCAAGGTGTGGTAGTCCAAATCACTGCTTTTGCTTTTTCAACTCCTAATTTTTCAAGGGAAGTTTTATCAAGCTCAAATGCTACAAAAATAGAATAATCTTCTTTATCTTCATACTCTACTTCAGCTTCTGCTAACGCACTCTTAGCAGCCCAGCTCCAAAAAACAGGCTTACTTCTTTCTAGCAAAAGTCCTTTTTTAGCAATTTTACATAAAGCTTTGTAAATATCGGCTTCAAAAGCATTTTTCATAGTCAAGTATGGCTCATCCCAATCAGCAATCACACCCAAAGACTTAAATTCATCTCTTTGGATATTTACAAATTCTCTCGCATGCTCTCTACAAAACTCACGAATTTCTTTTTTGCTTAAACTTTGCTTTTTATCTTTAAGCTTAACTTCTACTTGCTGCTCTATCGGCAAACCATGACAATCCCAACCCGGAGTAAAACGCACTTTTTTACCTTGAAAATAATGCATTTTGATGATGATATCTTTTAAAATTTTATTTAAAGCATGGCCAATATGCAAATGTCCATTAGCATAAGGAGGGCCATCATGCAGAGTAAAACTCTCACTTACCCCTTGTCTTTTTTGTTTCATTTTCTCATAAGCATAGTTGTTTTCAAACCACTTGCTAAAACGCTTAGGCTCAAGCTCTGCTAAATTTGCACGCATTGCAAAAGTCGTATTTGGAAGCAATAGCGTATCTTTATAATCCATATAACCCACCTTGAAAAATTTAAAAATAGTAAATTCTACTTAAAATACTTTTAATTTGCACTTATTTTTTTGTTATAATCGCAAGAAAAAAAAGGAAAACCATGAAACATCTTATCATCATTATAGGTAGTGAAATTATTATCAATGAAAATTATATGCATTATATACAAGAAGAATACAAAAAGCAGTTTTTAGAACTTCATGAGCTAAAATTTATAAACAAACCCGATAAAGAGCTTCCTTTTTTACTTGAAAAACTTTCTAAAGAATATAACTATATAACCATTTTTAGCATTAGCGAATACTATACAACCATAGCTAAAATCATAGCAACCTTAAATGATGATGTTTTAATATTAGAAAATGACACCTTAGTGCCTTCAAAAGCTTTGCGTGAAAAAAATTCCTTTTTAAGTTCTTTTGAGCAATGTCATATTAATTTATTAAACATAAATATAGAGCAAAAATTGCCTTTAATTTTACAAAATCCTGAACTTGACTATGCCTATTTTTGTCTTTTAGATATAGATGAAACGAGTGCAAATATCTTACTTAGTACACTTACTACTTCTTTTGAAATTCAAACTAGCTCAAGTGCATTATTAGATAATCTCATTTGCATTAGAGCAAGCGCTAGTCAGTATGGAAAACTAGAAGGCTTTTTAAAAGGAGTTTTTAAACTTTTTACAGGCAAAGTATTTTTAGGAAATGATCCTATTAAATTTATAGCTAAAAAACTTTTGGAAAAAAACTTAAAAATTTCCTTTGCAGAAAGTTGCACGGCTGGACTTTGTGCTTCAAAGTTTGCTGAAAATTCAGGAATTTCTAGTGTATTTGAGGGTTCTTTGATCACTTATTCTAATCGTTTGAAAAATTCTTGGCTTGGGGTAAGTAATGATACCTTAGAAAGTGTTGGAGAATACTCTGATCGTTGTATTTATTTTATGCTAAAAGGGATTTTTAAAACTACAAATTGTGATTTTGCTTTAGCACTTAGTGGAGTGGCTGGAGAAGAAAATGATAAAAACACCAAAGCAGGCACCATCTACATAGGAGCTATGTATAAAGATGGAACCTTTTTACAAGAATGCATTCACATACAAGGCAATAGAAACTACACAAGAGAGCAAGCTAGTTTGGCTGCATATTGTTTAATGCTTAGATTAAAACCTGAAATTTTCTTTGGTGTTTAATTATAAAAGCGGTGTAGTTAAAAATACACCCCACCACTTAAATATAATTTCATTCTATGTTCATCATCGTATTTGTATTGATGTAATGCTCTAGCTGCATCAAG